>JAMCVD010000059.1 GCA_023381995.1 Deltaproteobacteria bacterium | reverse complement strand
GACGTGGCGATATAGTTATTGTGCCATTTCCTTTTAGCAACCAAATTTCTACCAAGAAGCGTCCAGCAGTTGTTGTAAGTTCTGATGCTTATAATAATTCTTCCGCTGACATTGTTATTATGGCGATTACCGGTAAGATAGAGAAAACTATAAGAATAGACGAATGCTTTATAGAGGATTGGCATGAGGCTGGATTGTTAAAACCATCTCTAATAAATCAGCTATATCAACGATTGAACAGACATTGGTTTTAAGAAAGTTAGGGAAGCTTTCACAAAGGGATATTAATACAATGAATAATATTTTAAAAACGCTTTTTGATTTAGGATAAAAATCTTTCAAAAGGCAGTTTGAATGTATTGCAATAAATGCGGAGCAAAAAATCCTGATGACAGTCAATTCTGCGTAAGCTGCGGGGCGGACCTCCGTCATGTTACGCCTTCAAAGGCAAAGCCTGTACCAGATACCGACATCGGCAGTGCGGATACTATCTATGACAGGGGTGCTGATAAAGATAGTGGATTGAATTCCGGCACTCTGCTTGGCAACCGGTATAGGCTGGAGCAAGAGCTTGGCAGGGGGGGGATGGGGGGTGTGTACAAGGCTTATGATACCAAGCTTGAGAGAGCGGTTGCGATAAAGCTTTTACCAGAGGCACTGGCACGCAACAATACAGCAATTGAGCTCATGAAGAAAGAGGCAAAGGTTGCGATAGGGCTTGCTCATCCGAACATCGTCAAACTCAACAATTTTGAGCAAGATAAAGACGGTGCATACCTGATTATGGAATATGTAGAAGGCAGGGCGTTATCGGACATCTTGCTTGAGAAAGGCAAGCTCTCTGTAGACGAAGCCCTTGCAATCAGCAAGCAAGTGCTTGAGGCACTTGGTTATGCACATGAGAACAAGGTGGTACACCGGGATCTCAAGTCTGCGAATATCATCATCACCAAAGACGGTAAAGCCAAGGTATTAGACTTTGGCATCGCCCGTGTAATCAAAGAGACCATGACCAAGCTCACCGGGACGACAGCAACCAGCGGAACACTTTTCTACATGGCACCTGAGCAGTTGCAAGGTGGTATGCATCAGGACGGTCGTGTTGATATATGGGCATTCGGGATTGTGCTGTATGAAATGCTGAGCGGACACACTCCATTTACAAGTGATTTACAAATACTACAATTAGAATCCAAACCACTTACTGATATTCCTTCATGGCTGAACTCAATCATTCAGAAGTGCCTGCAAAAAGAGCCAGACAATAGATTTAATGAGGCACAAGAAGTGGTGAAGGCGATAGAGACAAAGGCAGTGGTATCAGCCAAGCCAGCAGCCCCAAAGCCACAAGCAAAAGCTGCACAGCAGACACCCGGTAAGAACAATAATAGGGTTATCGTATATGCAGCATTGGGCATATTGATATTGGCAGGGATAGCAATAGGCTATGGAGCATACAGCTATGTACAGAAAGCAGAGCAGGCAAAACAGGCAGCGATACAACAAGCAAAGCAAGAACAAGCAGCCGCAGAGGCTGCTCAGAGTGCACAACAAGAGGCGCAGCAAAAGGCAATAGCATTAGAACAGCAACAGAGACAGCAGGCGGAGCAAGCAAAACAAGTAAATGAAAAGAAACAAGAAGAACAAGCAATATTGAAGACACAACAAAGAGCAAAGGTTGTAAGGAAAACCAATCAAACGATTCGACACAGGGCACCTCCTGGAATGGTGTACATACCAGCGGGGAATTTTATGATGGGGTGCAGCCCGAACGACAGCAATTGTTATGATAATGAGAAGCCGTATCACAGAGTATACCTGTCTGCTTATTACATAGATAAAAACGATGTAACTGTGGATGAGTATACAAGGTGTGTGAATGCAGGTGGCTGCACAGCGCCCCAATGGAATAATTGTTATGTGTGGAACGGGAGTAGCTGGCAAATAGGATCAGCAGGTTCAGAATTTCAAGAAGGTAATCATCCAATTGTGTGTGTAGATTGGAATCAGGCGAATGCATACTGCCAATGGGCAGGCAAAAGATTACCAACAGAGGCACAATGGGAGAAGGCGGCGAGAGGGACAGATGGACGGATCTATCCATGGGGGAACCAATTTGATTGTAATAAGAGCTGTAATTCAGTAAGCCCATGTTCACACAGCCATACCTGTGCGGTAGGGAGTTATCCGCAGGGAGCGAGTCCGTATGGGGTGATGGATATGGCTGGGAATGTTTGGGATTGGGTAAGCGACTGGTATGATGCAAACTACTATGCGAACTCACCATTAAAAGACCCACAAGGACCTGACAGCAGACAGTACCGTGTGCTCCGCGGGGGGTCCTGGGGCAACATCATTCCTACGTACCTGCGTTCATCCTTCCGCGTCGTCAATGACCCGACCGACAGGATCAGCAACCTCTTCGGGTTTCGGTGTATCCGTCAGGTTTCTGAATAACACTTTAGGATTTTATACTTATGCATATAATCAAACAAAAAGAAAGGAGCTAAAAATGACATACATTGTAGTTCCTTTGTAAAAGGCTGCGGACAGGTCAATATAAGGGTTTAGAGGGGTTATATTTTCAAGGGTGATGAGAGATTTCAAAGTTTCTGCAGTAAAGCTCACAGCCCAAAAGCTTAAAATGTGTCTCAGAAGACTGTACCAAGTCTGCTATTTTTAGCTTTAAAAGGTAATACCAGGGTAATACCGGGAAGATGCGACGGTCCTATTAATTCTGCAACTACTTGAAAAATAAATGGGCTGTGCAGGGGTCGAACCTGCGACCCGCTGATTAAGAGTCAGCTGCTCTACCAACTGAGCTAACAGCCCATTAATGCATCAAGATAATAAATGACCGTAAATAGTCAAGTGTTTTTGCGTATCTCTTCAGGCAAGGGTTGTTCGTCACGAAGGAGTAGCTTTATTGTGGGCATCTGCTATAAGCGGGAGTAGCGAGGCAATCATGGAACACGAAATAAACTGGAAACAGATCACCGAAGAGGCAGCGAGCACCCTCTCAAGCTATATAAAGATAAACACGACGAACCCGCCGGGCAACGAGAGGGAAGCGGCAGAGTTCCTGGCCGGCATACTCAGGAGAGAAAGTTTTGAGCCCGAGGTCCTTCGTTTTAACGACAGGCGCTCCAACCTTGTCTGCAGGTTCAAAGGGAGCGGCAGCGACAAGCCGCTCTTGCTCCTTAGCCACATGGACGTCGTGGGGGCTGTTGCAAGCGACTGGGAAGTCGCTCCGTTCTCCGGGGCCATAAAAGGCGGGTATGTGTGGGGCAGGGGGGCCATCGACTGCAAGGGACCGGGCGTGATGGAGCTCATGGCGTTTCTCATGCTGAAGAGGGCAGGGGTCACCCCGAAAAGAGACATACTGCTGCTCGCCAATGCGGACGAAGAGGCAGGGGGCGGGGCCGGCGCGGCGTGGGTCGTCGAAAACCACTGGGACAAAGTGGCTGCAGGCTTTGTGCTGAACGAAGGTGGCGTCGGTATATCGGGCACGTATGGACACGACCTCATGATGCCGTGCTTCGGGGAAAAAGGGCCTCTCTGGATACAGTTGAAGGCAAGGGGCGAGTCCGGCCACGGTTCCATGCCCACGCCTGACAACCCGAACAACAGGATGGCTGCCGCACTTGCACGGATAGCGAGATACGATACGAGGATAAAGCTCATGCCGGAGGTAAGGGACGTCCTGCTAACGATCGGTAAGACTATGAAGTTTCCTGCTTCCTTGATTGCGCCGCTTGTGGTGAACGGCCCCGTACTGAATGTTTTCAGGAAGAGACTGAATAGATCGAGAAAGATCAACGCGATCCTGAGAAACACGATCTCGATTACGAACATCAGGGCCGGCTTCAAGGAGAACGTGATACCGTCCGAGTGCGATGCCGTCCTTGACTGCAGGCTGCTCCCGGGCGAGGACAAAGATGGGTTCCTTGAGGAATTGAAGGGCGTGATAGCCGATCCGGACATCGAGATGAAGGTCATGCAGTACCACTCGCCGAGCCTGTCCCCGGCATCGGACGGGTTTATGCAAGCACTGAGAAAGGTGGTTTCGAGGAACAACCCCGATGCAGTCTTCCTGCCAATGCTTGCGCCGGGCTATACCGACTCGAGGTTTTTCAGGGAAAAGGGCGCTATAGCGTACGGCCTTGTACCATGCCTGTTTGCACAGGAAGAGATAGACTCAATGCACGGGACCAACGAGAGGATCTCCATGCGGTGCCTCGAGGACGGTATAAGGAACATCTTCGACATGTGCGCCGGGTTTTGAACTCCATGACGGCCCCTTGCAGCGGGATGGACTTGCTTTTGACATCGTATGGAACTATAATAATCCAATCAAGCAAACGAGAGAGACATTAAAATTTCCAAACGATATAAGCTACATTTAATCTATCCTGCCCCTGCAAAGAACAGAGACAAGAAACACAAAAAGAGGGGTGCATCCCTGGTTCCGATCAACCTGCCCATCATAGCAGGTCTGACGCCGGGCCACTTCGACATAAAGATCATCGACGAGAACATACAGGACATCGATTTCGACGATACCCCGGACATCGTGGGCATAACGGGGATGACGGCCGTCATAAACAGGGCCTATGAAGTTGCGGATTTTTACAGGGGTAAGGGGGCAAAGGTCGTTCTGGGCGGCATACACGTCTCCATGCTCCCGGACGAGGCAATGGAACATGCGGACGCCATCGTGATCGGAGAGGCAGAGAACGTATGGAGCACGGTACTATCGGACTTCGAAGGCCAGCGATTAAAGAAATCATACAAGGGAACCATGTATGAGCCCCTGAACGGTAGCGGCACGGTAAACAGGGGCCTTATCAATAAAAAGGCGTACTCCATGCCAAACCCTATCATGACTTCGAGGGGATGCCCTCATAATTGCACATACTGTTCGGTCACGCAGTTTTACGGGTACCGCTTCAGGCACAGGTCCATCGATGACATCGTAGCCGAGATCAGAATGATCGGAGACAGGTGGATAGCATTCGTCGATGACAATATCTACGGCGATATACGGCATTCCAAAGAGCTGTTCAGGAAGATGAAAGGACTCAAGGTCAAATGGGTGGGCCAGGGCGACATGCGCATAGCGAGGAACCCCGAGCTGCTCGAGCTTGCAAGAGAGAGCGGGTGCGAGTGGCTCTTCATGGGCATAGAGACAATCTCTACAGAAAATCTCAAGTCCGTACATAAGTCATTTAATATGGGCGATAAATATACAGAAGCAATAGCCACGATAAAATCGACGGGCATCAAAATATTCGGCTCGTTCATATTCGGCCTCGAGAATGACGACGAGTCGGTTTTCGAGCGCACGGTCAGGTTCGGTATCGACAACAGGCTCGACGGGGCAAACTTCTATATACTTACCCCATTCCCCGGCACAGAGCTTTTTGCACAGATGGAGAAAGAGGGGCTCCTGCTGCACAAGGACTGGTCGAAGTACGATGCAAACCATGTCGTGTTCAAGCATAAAAACCTGACGGCCGGGCAACTGACGGACGGACTCGTATACGCCTACAGAGAGTTTTACGCCATTCCCTCCATTATAAAGAGGGTGGTCTACCCGCGGAAAGACATTCTCCAGGTCCTGGCGCTCAATACTATGAGACACCTGTCGACTAAACGGTTCGAAAAAGGGGTCAGGAGCTGACAAGGCTTCATCAAGGCCGCAAGACGTACTGAACAGCTCCTACAATAAAACCCGTCCGAAATGCCGACACACCATGGAGTACAGTTTGGGTATACATTAGTTGACATAATATATCTTATGGGAAGTTAAGTTCGTTTCTGGAGCAAGTACCTTACAGTAAACCTTTAAAGAAGTCCCTTTTCTGCCTATTGGCAGGACTTAGTTCATAACAATACAGGAAGCCGCCATTTGATACCGCGTAAATCCTATTACCGCTCAACACCGGCCCCGCCGATAGACCTGAGACGATGGAAAATCGCTGCTTTATGGTGCCATCGTCCGGATCCAGTACGACAATCCCTTTGTTTTTCCCATTATCGACGCCAACTACGATCAGACTGTACAATTGGTACGGCGTAAAGAGCCTTACTTTTTCCCCGAGATTGGTCTTCCAGATTGTATCACCCGTCCTCAGATCAAGCCTGTAAAGGTCCCCTGTTGCCCGTGTTACATAAACGGCATTGCCGGTAATAGAAAGGCCGAGCGGTCTTTTGAGATCGCTGCGTTCCCATACAATCGTTCCATCTTGTTTGTTCAGGCACGACAGCCCATTTTCGTAGCTGCCGAAGATCACTACATCTTTATTGATAGCCGGCGATGCTACAATGTCCTGAAATTGCTTTATGAGATTCGGCTTCCTCTCCCATAGCAGCTTGCCTGTCTTGGCATCGAGGGCGACCGTGGACCCGTTCGAAAAGCCGGTAAAAATGACATCGTTTGATATGTACGGCGTGGGCGTTGCATGCACAACCAACCCGCCTACTATGTCCTTTGACGCGTACTGCCATATGAGAGAGCCATCTCGTATATCGAACGCATACAGCGTGTCCAGTGTTGTTTGAACATATGCGGTATAATCATAAACCCTGATCCTCGATAATATTTGTTTTTGCGTGTTATAGCTCCATATCAGTTTGCCGGAGCTCCCGTTCAGCGCATAGACAAGGCCTTTTAGCGTGCTCACAATGAGTATGTTCTTGTAAAGGACAGCACTTGTAGGGCTTCCCACGCCCATAAATCGCCATAAAATCCTCTTGTTTTCAATGTCCTGGGATAGGATCAAGCCGGAATGCAGACCCTGATAGAGGACATCGTCCTTTATTATCGGCTTGCAAAGCTCATTCCCGTTGAGCCGTAAATCTGTGTGTAATATCAAATAATTGGTTGGTACAATCTTGTAGGAAAAAAGTGCCTTTACAGATTGTGCCGATATACTTGCAAACAGCAGGCTTAATACTATAATTGTTCTCATTTTGATGTCCTACTTATTGATTCATCAAAACTTTTCCATTTTGAAATTTATAATGTTGCTCTGTCCATTCGCCTTGACGTAAGCCATCAAGTTTGCAAGTTGTTGTTCCATGTCCTTATTGTCTTTGTACCTTTTCAGTCCCTTGTCTAATAGCTCCACGGCCTTTTCAGGCTGTTTCGACTCTAAGTAGCAATCAACCGCGTGTACGTACGTCAATCGCATAAATACATTATTATAATGGTTCAACAACGTGTCTATCAACGGCATGGCAGACGTGCAGTCTTTCTTTGCTATGTATGCCTGCACGATGCCGTTGTCTGCTATTGCGGAAATATAGCCCTGTTTCTCTCCAAGGTCCGAGACAAGCGTCTTATAATCGGTAATGGCCGTATCATAATCGCCAAGCATATATTCACAGTTGCCCATATACAGAAAGGCAAGCTTCGAGATCTTAAGGAGCTTGTATTTATCCTTGAACGATGTGAATGCATTCAGTGCATTGGTTATATCCTCCTTCTTATTGGTCCTTTGTGCGATCTCGTACAATTGCAGGTCCCTGAAATACTCCACGCTTCCCTTCTTGGAATAGTCTTTATAATAATAAAAGCCTATAGAAAGGAAAATAGCGCTGAACAATAGTACGATACCCGCTACGACCAGATACGATCTATTCGTCGACGCTACCTTCAACAGCTTCTCCAGCGTTGTCAGAAACTCATCCTTCTGCTTTAGCTTTTTCCTTGTTAACCTCTTCGACATTCACCCTCCTTTTTTTATAGTCCCTCTCGACTCCATGATTTCAACCCTCTTACATACCGAGGTACGCAGTCTTTATCCTCTCGTCGTCCTTCAATACCCTCGAGGGCCCGGACAGATTGATGTGTCCGAGCTCGAGCACATATGTTTTGTCAGTAAACTCGAGCGCGATGTTGGCATTTTGCTCGACGATAAGGATCGAAACACCAAGATAGTTTATCTCGTCAATGATTTTGAATATCCTGGACACCATAATAGGTGAGAGCCCGAGCGACGGCTCATCGAGCAGCATGAGCTTCGGATTGCTCATGAGCCCTCTTCCTATTGCCAGCATCTGCTGCTCACCGCCGCTGAGTGTGCCGGCCATCTGCCTCCTTCTGTCCCTCAAGAGAGGGAATATCGCGTAGACCCTTTCAAGCTGTCCGACCAGCCTATCGCGGTGGCGCGACATCAGGAACCCGCCGATAAGTATGTTCTCTTCCACCGTCAGCTTCGTAAAAATGTGCCTCCCCTCCGGAACAAGCACTATGCCCTTCCTTACGGCATTGTATGTCTCTATATCGGTTATGTCCTGCCTATCGAAGACGACCCTGCCCGCCTTCTCCTTCGCAATACCGACGATGCTCGAGAGCGTCGTCGTCTTCCCTGCGCCGTTCGCTCCGAGCAGCGCGACCTTCTCGCCCCTGCCCACGTCCATGGTTATACCGTGCAGGACCTCTATGCCGCTGTAGCTGGTATGCAAGTTTTCGATCGTCAACATTTCCGCAATCCATTGTTGGGGGCCGGCATGGAGTATCCCCTTTACTCCTTATACCTGTTCGTTATGGGCATCCTTCTGTCCTTGCCGAGCGCCTTCCTGGTTATTTTGACGCCTGGCGGAGACTGTCTTCGCTTATATTCGCTCGCGTCTATGAGATGCTGAACCTTCAAGACGGTACCCCTGCTGTAACCAGAAGATATCACCTCGTCGACACTCTTGTCCTCTTCGATGAGCATGGCGAGTATCGGGTCCAGCGTGGAATAGGGCGGCAAGGAGTCCTCGTCCTTCTGGTTGGGCCTTAGCTCTGCAGTGGGCGGCTTCGAGAAGACCCTTTCTGGTATCAATGCATGTGTCGTGCGCCCGTTCCTGTATCTGGCCAGCTTATAGACGAGCATTTTGGAGACGTCCTTTATTACGGCGTAGCCGCCGGCCATGTCTCCATACAGCGTCGCATACCCCGCGCTCATCTCCGACTTGTTGCCTGTTGTAAGCACGAGCCAGCCGAACTTGTTGGAAAGCCCCATCAGTATGTTCCCTCGTATGCGTGCCTGGATATTCTCCTCCGTTATATCGCTTTTCCTGCCCTTGAAATGCGGCGCGAGCATCTTTCTGTAGGCATTGTATACATCCGCTATCGGTATTATCTTGAATTCTATGCCGAGGTTGTCCGCAAGCACAGATGCGTCCTCCCTGCTCTCTTTCGAGCTGAACATGGACGGCATGAATACTCCGACGACGTTCTCTTTGCCCACTGCATCGGCCGCGATGCAGGCAACAAGGGACGAGTCGATCCCTCCGCTCAGCCCTATGACTGCTTTCTTGAAGCGGTTCTTTAGAAGATAATCTCTTGTCCCTGTGACCAGTGCCCTGTACATCTCCTCGTCCGGGTCGCAGAGGCTGTGTACGGTGTTCTTGATCCCGGGTCCCGGACTCCTGCCCTTCGGCCTTGGGCCCAGATCGTATTCTCTGACCATCCTATCGGGGTCGAAGGTCAGCTTGTCCTCCCTCCTCCTCGGATCGTGCAGCCTCGCCCGGAGGACGCCGTCCACATCGATGTCCGCGACCAGGAGCTCTTCCTCGAATTGTCTCGCCCTTGCAATGAGCTCTCCGGACTCAGAAAAGATGACGCTCCCGCCGTCGAACACGAGTTCGTCCTGTCCCCCGACCATGTTTACATAGACGACCGTTACGACGTTGTCCTGTGCCCGTGTAGAGAGCATACGCTCCCGTGTGAGCTGCTTGCCGGCGTGGTAGGGCGAGGCGTTGATATTTATGATGACCTCCGCGTCTCCCCCCAGTGCCTGGTAGAGTATGGGACCGTCAGGGTACCAGATGTCTTCGCAGATATTCACTCCGATTATCGTGCCGTCCATCCTGTAGACCGGGAAAGATGTGCCCCTCTGGAAATAGCGGTACTCGTCGAACACGCCGTAGTTCGGCAGGAACGCCTTTCTCGCCGTGCCGATGAGTTTCCCGTCATGTATGAATGCCGCCGCATTGTAAAGATCGGCATCGAACTCGACAAAGCCCACTATTGCGCTTATCCCGCCGGTGGACCGTATGACGTCGCCCAGCACATTCAGGTTGGTCTTGATGAACCCCGGCTTCAAAAGCAGGTCCTCCGGCGGATAGCCTGTCAGCGCCAGCTCCGGGAAGACGACAATATCAGCCTTGTGTCTCCTGGCGTCCGCTATAAAGTGCATCATCTTTTCCGCATTCCTGTCCACAGCGCCAACGTGGCTGTTCATCTGGGCAAGTGCGACCCTTACTACGTTCATATAGTGCCGGTACCTCGTTGAAAGAGTATATAACAACTCGAAGCTATATATCAAGTAGTAGGGGGATCGCGGGCCGCCTCTGACGGGACCTCTCAAGATGCATTGCGGGGTTGAGTATTATCTCCTGTAGACCAGCCTCGGTTCCCGTGCGGCCTTGACCTCGTCTACCCTTCTGACGGGCGTCGTGTGTGGCGCATCGATGACGAGCTGTGGGTCGTCCCTGACCTCGTCCGCAATGGATCTCATGGCCGAGACGAACCTGTCTATCTCCTCTTTCGACTCGGTCTCCGTGGGCTCTATCATGATCGCCCCGTGCACGATGAGAGGGAAATAGATGGTGGGCGGATGGAACCCGTAATCGATGAGGCGCTTTGCTATGTCTATGGTCTTGACGCCGTTGACGTTCTGCAATGCATCGTTAAAAACGACCTCGTGCAGCGTCGGGGTACCGTAGGGTAGGTTATAGCGATCTTTCAGGAGGGCCCGTATATAGTTCGCGTTGAGCGTCGCAGTCTCCGCTACCTGCCCTGCCCCACTTGTGCCGAGCATGCGCATGTAGGCGTACGCCCGTATGAGGATGCCGGTATTGCCGTAAAAGCTTACCAGCCTTCCCACCGTGTGCCTCAGGCCACAGTTCATGACGAACCTGCGGTCCCGCCTTTCGACGACCGGCACTGGCAGGAACTCCCTCAGCACGGACGATACGCCGATTGCCCCGGCGCCGGGCCCGCCGCTGCCGTGCGGTGTGGCGAAGGTCTTGTGGAGGTTCACATGGACGATGTCCGCTCCCATGTCGCCGTACCGCGCTTTGCCGAGCAGGGCGTTGAAGTTGGCCCCATCGACGTAGACGATGCCCCCGGCATCATGGATGAGCCCAGCTATATCTACGATCTGCTCTTCAAAGATGCCGAGTGTGTTCGGTATCGTGAGCATGATGCCAGCCGTGTCCCCGTCTATGAATCGTCTCAGCGTGCCGGACTCTATCATACCGTGACTTCCCGACGGGATGTTCGTGACCTTGAACCCGGCCATTGCAGCGCTCGCCGGGTTGGTGCCGTGTGCCGTATCGGGTATCAGAATCGTGTTCCTGCCGGTCCCGATCGTCCTGTGGTACTTTGCGGCAATGAGCATGCCCGCAAGCTCCCCGTGGGCGCCCGCTGCCGGCTGAAGAGAGAAGCTGTCCATGCCCGTCATCGCTTTGAGATACTCCCCAACCCCGTACATCAGCTCGAGGACACCCTGCACCATGGACTGGGGTGCCATCGGATGGAGTGCAGAAAAACCTTCATTCCCTGCGGCGCTCTCCATGACCTTGGGGTTATACTTCATCGTACACGATCCGAGAGGATACATCCCGGCATCGAGGCTGTGGTTCATATAGGAAAGTCGCGTAAAATGTCGTACGACTTCCGGTTCCCCCGGATCGGTCATGCCCTCTATATCGTGCCTCAGATATCTATCGTCGATGTCCTGTGCGCCGGAGTGCCGCAGCACCTCGTCACAGGCCCCGTGCTCGAAAATGACCCTCTCTTCAACAATCGGCTTGTTCTTCATCTCATACCTCCTCAAACCTGGATCTTCTTATATGTATACTGAGCAGTATCCCGAATTCGGCCATGAATATGAGCAGCGACGTGCCTCCATAGCTCATGAAAGGCAGGGTTATGCCCACGACGGGCAGTATCCCCGTACTCATGCCTATGTTTATAAAAAATTGCAGGAACAGGGACGCGGTGATGCCGAATGCGAGTATGACGCCGAACCTGTCCTTTGCATATCTCGATATGGCAAAGCCTTCGATAAAAATAAAAGTGAACAGGGCGATAACGGCGATCGAGCCCACGAAGCCCCACTCTTCCGCAAGCACGGAAAAGATAAAGTCTGTATGGCTTTCGGGCAAGAAGTTCAGATGGCTCTGCGTGCCTTTGAGGTAGCCCACGCCGGTAAGCTTGCCCGAACCGACGGCTATCCTCGACTGGAGCAGGTGGTATCCCGAGCCGAGCGGGTCTTTGTACGGGTCGATGAAGGCAAGCAGCCTTGTCTTCTGGTAGCCCTTCATAAAATGCCAGCCGAGCGGCATTACCACGATGAGCGCAACGAGCAGGAGCAGGAATGTCCTGAGCTTTATCTTCGAAAAAAGTACTATCGAGACGCCGATGAGCACCACTATCATTGCGGTACCGAGATCGGGCTGCTTCAGGATCAAGACGAACGGTATCATAATGTACGTCAGCGGAACCACGAGCTGCCTCAATCCAAACCCCTGCTCGGTCCAATGGTCGTCGAAATAGTTTGCGAGTATGAGCAGTATCGAGAACTTTGCGAGTTCCGAAGGCTGGAAGGAAAAGATCCCGACCGAAAACCACCTCTGTGCCCCGTACGCCGACCTGCCTTTGATGACCGTCAGGACAACGAGCATCAGCGTGAAGACATACAGGACGAACGAGAGCTTTTTCAGCATTCTGTAGTCCACATATGCGAAAAAGAACATAACAGGGATGCCGGCGCCGAACCAGATCAACTGCCTGTAAAAAGCACTCGATACCCCGTGCATCCCTTTCGTTGCGCTGTAGAGGTTCAGGACCGATACGATCATCAGCAGCGCGAAAGGGAAAAGAAGGTTGTAGTCGAGCAGGGACGTCCTTCTGTTCATTGCGGTCTGTCTCCCCGGAGGTAAAAATCTATCATGTCCTTCGCTATGGGAGAGCTTGCGAAGCCACCATGCCCGCCGTGCTCAACGAGCACCACAACGGCTATGCGTGGCGAGCTATAGGGGGCAAACGCCACAAACCACGCGTTGTCCCTGTACCTCATCGGGATCCTGGACTCGGGCATGTTCTTGAATATGCTCTCTTTTACGACCTGTGCCGTTCCCGTCTTCCCCGCTACTTGTATGTCCTTGAGCCGTGCCCCGGGGGCCGTACCGCCGGGCTCGTTGACGACGCCGAGCAGGCCTTTCCGTACGACATCGAGTATCTTTTCGCTTATCCCCAGCCTCGATACTGTGTAGTCGCGCGTCGTTGCCGTCGGATAGAGCATGACGTGGGGCTTCATGATACTCCCGCCGTTCGCTATCGCGGAGTATGCAACGAGCAACTGAAGGGGGGTGACAAGATCGTACCCCTGCCCTATCGAGATAGACGGGGTCTCCCCGGGGTACCATGGCTCATGGAACGTCTGTTCCTTCCACACAGAGGTCGGCACAAGCCCCGGCTTCTCAGAGGGCAGATCGATGCCCGTGAGCTTCCCGAAACCGAGGAGTCCGGCATATTTCGCTATCGTGTCCACGCCGAGCAGCGTGCCGAGCTTATAGAAGTACGTATCGCACGATTGCACGATGGCCTTATGCATATCGACTATCCCGTGTCCTCCCTTCTTCCAGTCATGGTATACCCTGTTGCCGAGGACGAAATACCCGGGATCGACGATCGTCTTTTCAGGGGTAATGACACGCTCGTTCAGGCCGGCGATGGCCAGGACCGGCTTGTATGTCGAGCCCGGCGCGAATGTACCCTGTATGCATTTATTCTCAAGGGGGTGGTCAGGATTATCGATGACGTCCTTCCATTGGGCCGGCGTAATATAGGACGATAGGTCGTTTATATCGAACGACGGCACACTCACCATCGCGAGTATCGCCCCTGTAGACGGATCCATCGCAACGGCACAGCCGACATAGCCCTTCATGAGGTCCGCTGTGTAGCTCTGGAGCACAGCATCTATCGTCAACGACATCGATTCGCCCTGGGCCGGGTCGATAGAGGTGTACGTCTTTATCTCTTTGCCCGATGCGTCCACGAGCTTTATGATCGCTCCGTCTCTCCCCCTCAGATCGTTCTCGTACGTCTTTTCTATGCCGTACTTGCCTATGAAGTCGCCGCTCACATACCTTTCCGGATATTTTTTATCGATCGACGCGAGCTCTTCTCCGCTTATCTCCCTCACGTAGCCCAGCACGTGCGACATGTCCTCCCCGCTGACATAGTACCTCCTGGTCTGCCATCGGACGGATACGCCAGGGAGAAACGGCTTGTTGGCGAGTATCTGCGAGACCTGCTCCCACGAGAGATACGGATCGACGAGTATGGGAGTATAGGAAAACCCGTCCCACGACGACAGTCTCGATTTTATGTCCGCTGGAGACATGCCCGTTATATCGGACAGCTTCTCTGCCTCCGTCCCCCTGAACTCCGGCGGCGTTATGTAGAGGGAATAGCTCACGCTGTTGCTTGCAAGCAACTCGCCGCGTCTGTCGTAGAGATTTCCGCGTGGCGCGATTATATCCAATTTCTTCAGATGGTTGTTCTGCGAGTAATACTCCAGCCGCGAACCCAAGTATATCTGCAAGTACCAGAGTCTTACGACGATGACCGAGATGAGCACGACCATGATGACAAATATTGTCCTGTAAGTCATCCTGGTCTTTATGTCCTCCGAGTCGTATGCGTTGAATGCGTTGTCTGGAGCCAT
>JAMCVD010000090.1 GCA_023381995.1 Deltaproteobacteria bacterium | reverse complement strand
TGTTCGACACTGCGAAGGGAAACACATCCGGACTGCCTGCAATGCTTCCGTGGTACTCTGCGTGGACTGCTTCTCTCTCGCTATGGAAATACGGAGGCGTTATGGGTCGTACCCCCCTTTACCGAAAAGAGCTTTGTTTTACGAGTTGTGCTCTCCGCGATTTCCCAGGGTGTAAACACGGCTACGTTGTTGACTATATCTCCCCCCTTATCCACGGGAAAGCAGGGTGGATCCGTTACAAGGCGGCGACCCCGCCGTAGTACCATCTGTAAAAAAACATGCCATCCCGGAGACATAAGCCGGATTGAACTGAGTAATAAGTGTTGTCATTTTCACTCCCTTTTTATGGGTCTATTTTATTGTGCATTCTTAAATCTGGCATTCGGTCTTTGACAGATAGCCATCGTTTGCTCGTGCTGGTCTTTCACCAGCAAGGGCCTCTACGCTTTTTTTGACGCACTCCCAATCCTCCCTCGTAAGGGTATTTAATTGAAAATGCCCCGTTTGATCGGCATTCTACGTTATCGCGCATATCTCATAGCAAGGCGTAGCTGATGTATGGCCTCATTGACGCGTTTTATTGCAATTGCCTTGTGTCCTCCGAACACAGATGGTGCCTGTTCAAGGACCGACCTTGTGTGTCTGAGCATGTTTATGGCCTTGACAATGCGGGGGTGCGGGCCCAATGCCTGTGCAGTATTTACTGCCGGGGCCGCGCAAAAAACCACCGTTACTAACACGAGTAACAACCCTGTGAATCCTATGATTCTTTTTTTCATGGTTCTGCCTCCTTAAAGGTATTTAATTAATAAACAGCTTATGAAGGTAAAAGTTTCGGCGTCCTGTTTTAGGGGGCAACTCACGAAACGGGAAAAATCCTACGCTAAGCTTCCCCATTATCCTGTAATATAAGGAAGATTGTCAAGGCGGCCGTATGACGATGCGTATATTTGGAGCATACCATAACCGGACGTAAGGAAAGGGATAAAAAAACGTCAGAAGAGCGTGTATTAATTTATTTATTGCCATATCCCGTCAACCTGAAAAATACAATAGGGACGTTTGCTCGTTCGTTCGGGGTACCCATGCGGGGCATGGGTCGTGCGATCCAGTGAAGCTCTATAAGCTTTTTGTCATAAGGGATGGTATAGTCCTCTGTAAGTTTATATGCACACACCGACGTTATAGTTTTTGCCGATATTCGAAGAATACCTTTGTTTGACGCAGGCTTTCGCTCACCGTTCAAACTTCCATATTTTGTAAATGCATTTTTGGGTTAACTATAAAGATTTTTTTGTCAAAAAAAGTATGTAGAATACGGCACGTCCCTGCCGAGCAAGGCCCTCCGCAATCTGCATCTCCTATCGCTGCGGGCCGCGGCATTACGGCCGATAGCGTGCAGCCTACACGACCGCTACTATCCTGTCCAGTATACAGATCAGTATGATCGCGGACGCGTAGAGGTTTATGGCGATAAGGTCCATCTTCCGCGGACATTGGCCGGCGTTGAATATCAAAAGCCTTGCCATGTACCACAGGAGCACCACCGTAAAGGGGAAAAGCAGCAGGACCGCCGTACGCAGGCTTATTATGCCATAGAGCGGCATCATGAAGGAGATCATTGCCGTGGAAGCGACCCATAGAAACGTGATCCTCGATAATTGCCGTTTTGTAAATACTCGGCTCAGGGAAGGGAGCCTCGCTTTTTCGTAATCTTTTCCGTACTTCATGACTATCAGCCAGAAATGCGGGATCTGCCAGACAACCATAAATACCATCAGCACCAGCAGCCGCGGGTCTGTCACATGTCCGCCACCGGCTTCGAACCCCGCGAGAGGAGGAACAGCGCCTGTTATGGAGCCTGGGATCGATGCGAATGCATTTCTTCTCTTGATAAGAAGGTAAACAGCATTGTACCAGAATACAGCAAACAGGCCGGTACATGCCGTCCAAAGTCCTACAAAAAAGAACAGGAGAAGGAAACCAGCGGCAATGCATAACAGCGAGAATGAGATGACGGTAACGGGCTTCACCCTGCCGGAAGGAAGGGGCCTTGACCTGGTCCGGTCCATCAATGCGTCCGTGTATCTTTCCTGATATTGATTCAGGGAGAGCGCACCGCATGCGAGAAAGAAAATGCCGCTCACGGGGGCTATGATGCCGGAGGAAAGCCTGCCCGCCGCCGCCACAAATCCGGCCGCAGCCGAGAATGCGGCGAGCAGGGCGATCCGTACTTTACTCAGCTCGATGAACAATCTGAAAGAATTCCGGATGTGCAGCATCATTTCAATGTCTTCACGTATGCGATGATCTCTCTGATGTCCCGGCCGGTGAGCCTGCCCTTGAATGACGGCATAACGTGCGGCGGGAAACCTTTTACCAGGTTGACCCCGGGATCAAGAATACAGAGCTTGATATATGCATCATCTGCCGTTACCGTCCGCTCCTTCCCGTTTGTGATAACCGTAATCCTGCTGTTGTACAGCCCCTTGTAGGTCGGCCCGACGAGAGGTGAACCGTCGACGGTGTGACATCCCGTACAGCCGTACTGCTTGATAAGCCCTTCACCCCGGGCAGCCGCAGCATTGGCCTGTACGGGCACCTGCTGCTTTTCGTTGTACCACGTGTCGAAATCGGCTTCCGGCACAATAACGGCCTTCGACAGCATGTGTGCATGTCCGATCCCACAGTAAACGGTACACAATATCTCATACGTACCGGTTTTATCCGGTATGAACCATATGCTATTGACGACGCCCGGTACCGCGTCCTGTTTTATCCTGAACGCGGGTATAAAAAATCCATGGATTACATCGGCGGACGTTATGTCGAGTTTTACCGGCTTACCGACCGGGAGTTCGAGGATGCCGCTGTTTTTTCCGTTCGCATAGGTAAACAGCCATGACCATTGGCGTCCGGTCACCCTGACGGTCATCGCATTCTTCGGTACCCCCTGTATAAATTTATAATTTTTCCAACCCAGATAGAACATCACGAGCACGATGCCTATGGGTACGACCGTCCATACGATCTCAAGAACGGTACTGTCCTGCACGCTGTCCGGCTCCGGATGTCTTCTTTTGTTATACGTTACCGAAAAGAAGATCATAAAAAACGTAACAATACCGATGATAACGATGCCGGTGATCACGATGAACAGAAGAACGCCGTCCACTCCTTTTGCTATGTTTGAAGCATCCGGGAGCATACCATCACCTCAGGTATGTATCGGAAAACGTCAGCGAAATGAATATTGCGAGTATAACGAGGGGAATGAACACCATAAGCCCGTAATACCCCTTTTCATACTTCAGGTGCATAAAGAACAACAGGACAAGCAGCACCTTGAGTGCTGCGATGGACATGGATGTAACCACGGCAAGGTGGAGAGGGTCGATCTTTGCCAATACCACCGTAGCTGCAAGCAGTATCATAAGCACCAGCCATACGATCAGATAGGTGCCATAATCCGCCGGTGCTGTCTGTCTGGTTTCCTGTGTCACGTAACCCTCCTATTTGATAAGATAAAAAAGCGGGAACAAAAAGATCCAGATGATATCCACGAGGTGCCAGTACAGTCCTGCGTTCTCCAATGCCGCAAACTTGGTTTTGTCGATCTTCCCGGTATGTATCAGCACGAGCATGATGGTCAGTACGGCAACACCGATGAACACATGGACCCCGTGCAGTCCTGTCATGACATAATAGAGTCCGAAAAACATGATCTCCCCTTTCCCGAGCCTGCTCAAAACCACAGACCCCGGGTAGAGTCCGTGATGGAAGTGTGCGAGCCATTCGAATGATTTGATGACCAGAAACGAGATGCCGAGCACGATGGTGATGCTCAAAAAGATCTCTGTGAGCCTTTTCCTGCCCTCCTGAGTTGCGTGTACCGACAGGGCCATGAACAGGCTGCTCGTGAGCAGTATCGCAGTATTGAGCGTACCGATCGCGGTGTCCATGTTCTGTGCGGCTGCATGAAATGCCGCGGCATGCCTGGTTCTATACACCGCATACAGAAGGAACAGCATGCCGAAGAACATGATCTCCGAGAAGATGAACAGCCACATGCCCAGCTTGCCGCCGGTCGTATCGGCCTGCTCCCGCACATCTGCAGCCATATCATTCATGCTCTGCCTCCGCACCGAACACATACGGCCTTGACGTAATTACGGGTATTTCCTCAAAGTTTTCCCTTGGAGGAGGGGAGGATATCTTCCATTCGAGCGTAACGCCGCCCCAGGGGTTTGCAGGGGTTTTCTCCCCCTTGAAGAGGGCATAGATCAGATTGGTAAACATGATAATAAGCCCGGGGACGAGTATCCATGACCCTACGATCGATATGAGCTGACCCGTGTGGAACTGCGGGAGGTAGTCGTACGATCTCCTCGGCATACCTTCCCATCCCAGGACGAACATGGGGAAGTACAGGGTGTTGAACCCTATGAACATAACAAGCAACGCCAGCCTCGCCACGTTCTTATTGTACATCTTCCCGAACATCTTCGGGAACCAGTAATGAATGCCTGCAAACAATGCGAACGCAGTGCCCCCGAACATCACATAGTGCAGATGTCCGACGATGAAGTAGGTGTCGTGGACCTGCACATCGACGGCAAGCGCACCCTGGATCAACCCGGTGAATCCGCCGATCGAGAACAAAAAGATAAAGGCGAACGTAAAGAGCAGGGGAGGCTCCAGTTCGATCGACCCGCCGTAAAGGCTTGCGACCCAGTTGAATACCTTGACGCCGCTCGGCACTGCCACGATGAACGTGAGG
Organism: Deltaproteobacteria bacterium; assembly: GCA_023381995.1. GTDB lineage: Bacteria > JAMCPX01 > JAMCPX01 > JAMCPX01 > JAMCPX01 > JAMCVD01. The sequence goes on along the minus strand of JAMCVD010000090.1, from coordinate 10,362 downwards.
AGGGAAAAGAGCCACTTTGCCGTCTGACTCATGCCGCTGGTAAACATGTGGTGCCCCCACACCAGGGAGCCGAAGAATGCTATGGCAAGGCTCGACATAGCTATCGCCGTGTATCCGAATATAGGCTTCTTTGAGAAGGTGGGGATTATTTCCGTAACGACGCCCATGGCAGGAAGGATCATGATGTAGACCGCAGGATGCGAGTACATCCAGAAGAGGTGCTGGTACAACAGCGGATCACCGCCGCTGGCAGGATCGAAAAGGTATATACCGAACATCCTGCCCGCTATGATCAGGAGCAGCGTTATCGCTATGACCGGCGTTGCAAGGATTTGCACCCATCCGGTCGCATAGAGAGACCAGGCAAACAACGGCATGCGGAACCACTTCATGCCCGGCGCCCTGTACCGGTGTATCGTCGTGATGAAGTTGATGCCGGTGAGCATGGAGGAGAAGCCGATCAGGAACACGGAGAATGCGGCAAGCGTGACGTTAGTGCCGGTCTGTATGCTGTATGGTACATAGAAAGTCCAGCCCGTATCGATCGGACCTCCTCCCGTGAAGAGCGATACCACGGCGAGGACTGCACCGATAACGAAAATATACCACGAAAGCAAGTTCAGCCTCGGGAACGCAACGTCCTTTGCGCCTATCAGGATGGGAAGAAAAAAATTCCCGAGGAACGCGGGAATGCTCGGTATGATGAATATGAAGATCATGATCACGCCGTGAATGGTAAAGAGCGCGTCGTAGGTGCGCGCAGACAGGATCTTGTGCCCCGGCTCTATCAATGCAAGCCTCATGGTGAATCCTATGGACACGGCTACTGCAAAAAACGAGAACATCACCATCGCATACAAAAGCCCTATCCGCTTGTGGTCCGTCGACAGGATCCATGCGAGGATGCCACGGCCGTTGGCGGTCTTATCGAGATAGCTCACACTGCCGGTATCCTTCGTATTATGTTCCACCGTTGTTCCCCTTCCTGTATTTTTTACCGGTTATCACAAGGAAGACGATGAATGCAAGAGCAGTGATCAGACAAACGGCACCGGTGACCTTCAGTACATCGAATACATAGCTGTTCGTATGCGGGTCGAAGGAATAGCAGACGTCCAGGAGCCTGTTGACCGTAGGGCCTATCCTCCCCTGCGAGGCCTCTATGAGCGCCATCTTGACCTGGAACGGCAGGAAGGTGTCCCCGTAGATATAGCGTATGATCTTTCCATCGTGAGAAAGAACGATCAGGCCGACCGGGTGCTCATAGTCGTCTCCGGTCTTGACATAGCCGAACCCCACGGCTTTTGTCAGTCTGTCAATGTTTTTTTGATCGCCCGTTAAGAATCTCCACGTTGTTTCCGGGTAACCTGCGGGCAGGGTATTGTAAAAATTGATTTTCTTTTTCATTGCCTGCGCCGCCGTTTCGGTCGGATCGAAGCTTATCGTAATGACCCGGTAATCCTGGGGCGGAACATCGAGCTTTGACAGCATGTCCGCCATACCGGCAAGAAGGAGATTGCACACATCGGGGCAATGAAAATAGACCAAAGAGAGGATTGTAGGCCTGTCGATCAGTTTGCCGAGCTGCACGGCTTTTCCGTTTTCATCCGTAAACGTAAGGTCCAGGGGGACGTATGCGCCCAGCTTCTCTTTGAAACCGATGACCGGCCTTTTTTTCATCATACCGGCCATGTCCATGTGGGCTTCTGCCCCGCAGGCGGTCAGCACGAAAATACCGGAGACAGCGAAGCACACCAGTACGTCCACAAGCGTTCTTCTTTGTTCGTAAGCGCTCATTTCAAAAACAGCAACCCCTCGAGAAGATATTCGCCCATCTACAGACAAACAGCCCCTTCTGTCAATATTTCCCTCGATACTTCTCCCGGCCGGCCCCCGCCGCTCCTTCGGGAAACGCTTCTTCCCGCCCTCAAGGAAAAAGTACTTTCGTGAGATTTATATACTGATCCATGTATTGATAGCTCGGCTCTATCTCCGTACCCTCATGCCACTCGTTAAAGGTTGTTATCAGGACCCAGTCGGGTGCCGGCGACGCTTCGAAGGCGTCGTGCGCGAGCGTAGCGTATAAAGCCCCGTTGTCTCTATCGACGACGGAAGTCATGGTCCTGCCGATGTTTGAGTCGTTGTATCCGGGGATTACCGTGACGCCGGACAAAAGACCATCCCGCTGTGCAAGCCCCGTGAATCCGTTGTATTCGTCGGCCATGTTCTCTCCGGACCGTATATCCAGGACCGGATTGTATATATGAATGCCCTCAAACCCCATGCTCTTCAACTGTGGGACACTGTAACCCGTCAGGGAATAAGCCATCGCATCGCCGACAAAAACAACATCGGGGAATTTACGGATCACAGGTCCCCAGTCTATGACGTTTGGCGTACCAGACGTGCAGTATCCCGTACACCACAAGGAAGGGAAGATCGCCCTGCCGTATACGAATACCACGGGCTTGCCGCCATACCTCAGATAGTTTTTCATCGGGAAGTAGTTCTCCTGGATATAGGTAATGTCGCTGATCGCATTCCCTATATTCGAATCCGGGACAATCTCGTAGTAAACGGCTATCTTCGGCGGCGCATCGGTATTCTGGGCCACTTGGAAGAGCTTCTTGAGGGCGTTGTCCTCGAAGCTGTCTATCCCCCACCACGAAACGACAAGACCGCTTATCCCTGCGTACCGTGCAAGCCCAAACTGCCATTCTATTCTGAGTGTGTCCGTAGAATCGTACACATCGGGATACGGGTAGTCCGTCGTGCCGATGTCCCTGAAGCCGAGTGTGTCGGTAACGTACGGATCGTGCCCTCCCTCGTTCCAGTGTCTCCACTGCCCGCTGAAGAAAGGCGTCCCATACCATGGATAAAAGAAGGCCAAAACCTCGGGATGCTGCCCTCCCGCCACACGGCCGCTGCAGCCCGACGTCACGGTAAGAAGCCATAGCACTGCCAGTCCTTTTAGGGCATGCCGGCGATAGTACATATTCCCCCCTTGCTCGCTCCAGACTATTATGATTGTTCATTACCATACCCGGGCTTGAGCGACAACACTATTTTTTGATAGGCCCCCATAAGGGTCACCCTTGACAAGCTGCCCCCTACTTTTCCCTTCGGGCCAAATCCTTGCATATTCCGGCGCACGGGGTATACTCTATTCCATCAAACTTTAAAGGAGGCACTATGACGATGGGCACTGTATCGATGGTATTCATAGTCCTTGAGGTTCTGGTTGGTGTATTAACGATAGTATTCTGGGTGTTGTTTTTATTTGTCCCCAACAGCGTTCAATCATCAGATGAAAAATGCTACATGGTGTTCCAGCACAGCTTTATAGCCGCAGACCTGTGGATGTGCGTTGCTTTCTTCCTGTCCGCCTATTACCTTTACCACGGGAGCGCTGGAGGCGTGATGTGGGGCATCGTTGCCGGAGGTACTTTCGTGTTCCTCGGCCTGATGGACATCCTGTACAACATCGAGAACGGCATGTACAAGCACATCAACTCCGGAATGTTCTTCGAGATCCTGATCAACCTCACAAGCGTTGTATTCGGCGGGTTCACGATAGGTTACGTCTGGAAGCTGATCCAGCACTGAGTATCAATAAACCCCGTTACTTGACCACAGGGCGTTTAAACCCTGTGGCAAGTGGAGCTCGCTCCGCTCGCGCTCACCCTGCGCCAAGAGCGCAGTGCATTCAAGGAACGGGGTAAACAAAAAAAAGGTGTCGTGGCACTGTACGCATCAGACCGGCATCTCAAGCACTATCTTCGCATAGTCCACAGTGCGGACGATCTGTTTCCAATGTCCAATGTCAACAGGCTGCCCCCTCCTACTGTGACCCCTACTACTGAAAAATCGAATGGTGTGCCTGGCGCGATTCGAACGCGCGACCCACAGCTTAGAAGGCTGTTGCTCTATCCAACTGAGCTACAGGCACATCGCTATGGGATAAATAAAGCGCATTTTTCGTACTATGGCAACACATCGCGTTCCCGCAGGCTCTTCGATGTTCCAGGGATGCGACCGTCGACACCCACACATGCGCAAATTTATTGACATGGGGAACGATTGCTCTTATTGATTATATTATCAAAAAACAAAGGAGGAAATGCTATGGGGCTTTTGGATGGAAAGGTGGCCATAATCACCGGGTCCGGTTCCGGGATAGGTAGACAGCATGCATTAGCAATGGTAAAAGAAGGCGCGAAAGTCGTCATCAACGATCTCGGAGGGACGAGAGACGGGTCCGGCTCTTCGACAAAGGCGGCCGACATCGTGGTGGACGAGATCAAGAAGATGGGCGGGTCCGCAGTGGCAAGCTATGCTTCGGTTGCAACGATACAGGGAGCGGTCAGCATCGTAAAGACGGCGGTCGACGCGTTTGGCAAGCTCGACATCCTCGTGAACAACGCCGGCATCCTCAGGGACAAAACGCTGCTCAAGATGTCCGAGGAGGAATGGGACATTGTAATAGCGGTACACCTGAAGGGGACCTTTGCGATGAGCCAGGCAGCGGCAAGGGTCCTGAAAGAGCAGGGACACGGAGGGAGGATCATCAATACGACGTCCATAGCGGGCCTGATGGGAAACTTCGGTCAGACGAACTACAGCGCGGCAAAGGGTGGTATATACTCCATGACAAAGACGGACGCCATGGAACTCGAGAAGGCCGGCGTGACCGTAAACGCAGTAGCGCCAATCGCCTATACGAGGATGACCGAGGACCTGCCCATGTTCGCGGGACAGGAAAAGGACCTTGCGCCGGAGCACATCTCTCCCGTCGTCGTGTTCCTTGCTTCCGATCTGTCAAAGGGCGTAACGGGCAAGATATTCGGCGTGCAGGGAAGGAAGATATACCAGTTCTACATGAGAATGACGGACGGCGTTACAAAGCCCGACGGCATGTGGACACCGAAAGAAATCCATGACAACATCAACAAGATCCTCGCAGAATAGAGATACCGTCATCGTAGGGGCTTACACAATCTTAAGCCCCTACAATATAGTCAATCACAGCACGACCAGCATTCCGACGGCCGCTATGGCGCCCATAAGCCCCCCGAAATAGAACGTATACTGGGGACCCAGTACGTCCCAGATCAGGCCCGCGAGCAGGGACGCCGGGAACAGGCCGATGCCCACGAGCGTGGCGTGCAGACCTATGAGCGTGGCCTTCAGGTCCGCGGGCGCGATGTCGGCAACGAGCGCCTTCTCGACACCTTCCGTGAATGCTATATAAAGGCCGTACACCGAGAACAGCACCCACAGGGCGGAGCCCGAGCCCGTCAGGCCAAAGCCCGTATAGACGATCGCGTAGACGGCGTAGCCCGAGACGATGAGCGTCTTTCTGCCGATCCTGTCCGACAGCCTTCCTGCCGGCCACGAAACAGCATCATAGACTATGTTGTAGACAAGGTACAGCAGAAGCACCCCCTCGACCGAGAAGCCGATGTCTTTGGCCCTCATCAGCAGGAACTGGTTCGAGGAGTTGCCGAGGGTAAATATGAACGTCACGATAAGAAAGGCCTTCAGCCTCCTGTCAAGCCTGGACCATTTCAATGGCAGCGTCCGCGCCAGCGGCCTGCCGGTGCCTGTCTCCTTCACCATGAAGAGGGCCGCAACGCCTATCGCGGCTGGGACCAGGCTCATCAGGATTATATATCTGAATGCAGGCAGATAGGACCTGATGTGCTGCACGGTATGCAGGCCCCTGTTAAGACCGAGGTGCCTCATTATGACGATCGCTATTATCACGCCGAAGGTCGCGCCGAGCGTGTCCATCGCCCGGTGCAGCCCGAAGGACGACCCCCTTTTCTCGGAACTGCTCGACTCGGCTATCAGGGCGTCCCTCGGTGCCGTCCGTATGCCCTTCCCGAACCTGTCGAGCGTCCTTCCGGTGAACACGGACCCCCAGCCGCTCGCCAGCCACAGAAAGAACTTTCCTATGGTGGAGAACGAATATCCGAGTATCGCGAGGGGCTTCCTCCTGCTTATTCTGTCGGACCACGCCCCTGAGAACACCTTCACGATACTTGCGGTACTCTCCGCAATGCCCTCGATCATACCGATCAGCGCGGGCCCCGAACCCAGCGCGAGCAGGTAGAGAGAGATGATTGGATAGATCATCTCGCTCGAGATGTCCGTGAAAAGGGAGGTCAAGCCTGCAATGATAATGTTCCGCATGATCTCGATCATCTACCAATCGCGGCTGCCCGATGCAATAAAAATCAATATCGACAATAGTATTGTCTGCTATGCAAAAGTATACTATTGAATGACAATCGAGTTTGAGAAAGAAAGGAGTACGGATGTATACCATATCAAAGCTTTTTACCGCATGGTTCCTTCCGCCGGGCCTGGCAATCACGGTACTGTTCCTGTGGGCGATAGCGCTCATGAAAAAGGAGCGCGTCGGAATAGGCTTTCTCATGCTACTGTTCGCGGCTTCCCTTTATGCAGCGTGCATAGGCCCGGTGTCCGACAGGCTCATACTGCCGCTCGAAAACGCCTATCCGCAGTTGAACGTCAAGGCCCTCTCGCCGCACGACGTCTACGTCGTACTCGGAGGCGGCATCCATGACAATGCCCCGGAGCTCGAAGGCAGCGGATCGCTCAGGGGCGATTCGCTGCAAAGGCTCGTCTATGCCTTCAGGCTATACAGGATCCAGCCCCTGCCTGTAATCGTGAGCAGCGGCAGGGGCTTTCAATGCCAGAGGCCGGAGGCGCCTGTCATGCAACGCTATCTCGTGCAGATGGGCGTACCGGGAAAGGACATCTCCATGGATTCCGAAAGTAGAAACACCTACGAGAACGCACTGGAAGTAAAAAAGATATGCGAAAAGCTCCTGTGCAGACACATCGTTCTCATTACCTCTGCATACCACATGAAGAGGGCCCTCTTTGCATTCAAGCACGCCGGCATGGCGAACATACTGCCCGCCCCAACGGACTACAAGACAAACAGGACATGCTACGGGCCCATCGATTACATGCCGGACATGGGTGCTCTGTCCAACACGTACAGGGCGCTGCATGAGTATATAGGCATGCTCTACTACAGGATCCTTGCAGGGACATAGGTCGAGGAGGCACAGCCGGCCTAACGGCCCCTGCCCGCCGCATACAGCACGAAGTTTGCCGCAGTGCCTGCGTAGCGGCGGGGCAGGGATATCATCGGGCCCGATGGGCCGCCGGGCCTGTTGAATGCCCTGAGCGCCTCATGGTTCATACCGTAGTCGCGGAGCGCCTGCGCAAACTCCTCCTTCGCTTTCTTCTTCGCCTCGTAGAGCTTCATCTGCACTCTGCTCTTGACGTTGACCTCCGCGTCCCCGGACGTCTCTATCGAGACGAATACGCTCTCGGACAGATCACTGGTGACCTTCGACTGCACGCCGTCGCTGAGCGTGCTCGGCATACACCCGAAGGGCTTTATGGAGACGACCATGTGAGCCTTTTTTTCTTCGAAGGCCATCCTGTGCTTGCCGACCTCGAGGTGTCCCTCACCGCCGGTTATACGGACGTTGAAGTAGGGAGATGCGTACTCTGCGAGCCTGTGCTGCGACGGGAGCCTGCGTATCCACCCTCCCAGCGCCCTCCTGTAGGAGTTGAAATAGAATTTAAAGAGCCGCTCGAGCATGAATATGCCCACCAGCCTGCCCGCGGACCGTACGGGACGGATCGCGAAGCGGTCCTTCTCCTCCATGGCGCTGCTCCACAGGAGGTAGTCTATCCATGCGGAGACAGGCTCGGTCTTTACCTCCGCACCCTCGGACTCGAGCCACCGCGCGAGCCGGTAGCTGCCGTCGCCCTCCGTGGTCTGCGCCCAGAATTCGCCTATGATCTGGACAACGGGTTTGACCCTGAGATAGTCGACCTCGATATCGCCCAGCCTTTTATAAAGCCCGCGCAGGCTTGAGGTCATGGGCGCGCTGTCCAGGAAGGCGTTATAGAAAATCTCCCTGTAACGGGATATCAGGTCGTCCGTCTCGCCCGGGTTCTTCTCGTAGGGCCTTATCCTGTAGCCTATCTCGTTCAGCATGTCCCCGAGGACAAGCGCCTTTATCAGTGCCTTGTAAAACGACCTGTTTGCCTGCAGGCCGTTGGCCCCGGACTTTTCTACCTTTTCCGACTGCTCGAAGGTAAGGACCCTGAAGTTGCCGAAGCCCGCCTCTCTCAGCGATTTCCTGTATTCCGACTCGTACATGCCGAACCTGCACGGCCCGCACGCACCCGCTGTCAGGAACACGAACCTGTCCTCTATGTTTTCCATGCCCTTCTCTTTCAGTGCGTTCAGGTGCCTGATAAGATTGCCCACGGTGTAGTAGGTCGGGTTACACTGGCCCCGGTTGCCATACTCCTTGCCTGTCTGGAGCGCCCTGTTGTCGGGCACCGGCAGATAGTCCGCATGGTAGCCCAGGCCTTCCAGCGCGCCTTTTATCAGGTGCTCATGGTTCAGCGTGAGGCCCCCGAAGAGTACCGTCGTCCTGTCCCTCTGGTCCCTCGTGAAAGGCGGCTCGGCGTGCTTTTTGTAATGCTTTACGTCCCGGGGACTAATCATAAGCCGCCCCATAGGCCTTTCCCGGCCCTTCATCGCTGCTTGGCGGCAGATAGACCACGTTTGACCCGCGGTCTGCTGTGTCGGCCCGGCGTTCGCTGTTTAAGCGTTCTCTGTATTGTCTGAGGAAGTAGTCGATGGTCTCTATCCGTATCTTTATAGAGCCCGCGGGCTTGTTTTCGTCTATGTCGTGGAACGTAAAGTACGGCGTGTCCGACGCCTTGAGGATCGACTCGATGGTACTGTAAATGGGTGCGTCGTTGCCGCACCTGAAGCTCGACAGGTCCACCGCGACAAGGTTCCTGTGCCGTGCGACATACTTCGCGGCCCAAAGCTTTTTGTTCGTGTTCTCGCTGTAGGAGTTTTTCCACACATCGTCTATGCCCATCGGGTCTACGATCTCTCCGGCGGACAGCTCGTCGCCGAACAGCTTTTGGAGCGCTGCCTGATCTACCGGAAGCGACTCTATCGTGAATACCGGATAGCCACGCTTCTGCAACTCGGAGAGTATATCGTGGTTTATGCCGGGATCGGCATGGTACGGTCTGCCCAGCACCACGATCCCGATCCTGTCCTCCCGCTCGAGCCTTGCGATTACCTCCCGTGCGCGCTCCCTCAACCCGCTGTAGAAACGCTCCAGCGTAAGCCAGCCGGCCTCGATTGCCCGCATGTTTTCCCGCCTGCTTACGCCGAACAGCCCTCTGAAGAATTTATACATCTGCGACCTGAACAGCCCGGGCTCCGCCATGTTGAGTACCGGGGCCAGATATCGTATCCCGCGCTGCTCGAACACGTTGTCCTGCTTCGTGAACGCGGCCCTGACGGCATCGGGCGTTATTGTTGCCGAAGGGCATGCGTGACTGTTGACCGTATGCACGAGTTCCGTCCTGAGCGTCAGCATGATGGGGTAAAATATCGTATCGACGTCCTTTTTGTATATCAGGTTATGGACGTGTGCGAGTGCCGCTTTGCTCGGGAAGCACTGGTCGATGGAGCCCCTGCGTGTGCCCTGCCTGTACATGAGCTCGTCCGTTATGTCGGAGAAAATGATGTGCTCTCCGGGTACGCCGAGCGCCCTGAGATATCCGGTAAAGAACGGGGCCGTGCCGTACATGTTCAATGCCCGCGGTATGCCTATCCGCGTGGAGCTGCGGAGGCGGCGCCGTACACCCCGCGTCTTCCGTAATACCGTCGGCAGGGCGGGCTTTTTGACGGGGCAGTCCGGCCCGATGTCGGTCGAGAATGCCTGCCTGACCATGATGTCCGCGAAGTCCGGGTTGTCTCTCTTTATCCTGTCGATCTGCGCCTTTGCGGTCCGCACCGCATCGATGTTCTCTGCCATGCCCTTTTCGCACGACGCCACGATGAACCTGCTGTCCCTGCCCGCGCCTTTGTGCATGTCGATGAAGATCCTGAGGCATTTGTTCTTGCAGAAATTGCAGCGGGTCGTCTGGTCCTGTATTACAGAGTACCCGAGGTCCCGCACCGCACCCATGCCGATGAACCCCGTTGTCCTGCTGCCAAGTACGCTGATCGCCTCTATCGCGGCTCCGATCGCCCCGCTCTCGCCCGTGTATCTGTGGACGACGATATTGGCGTCCGGCACCCTCTGTTTTATAAAATCGTGCTGTGCTTTTACGACCGCACGGTTGTTGTGCGTGCCTCCCTGCAGGACGAAGTTCTTGCCGAACTTACCGAGGTTCGATTCCTGCACAACGTACAGCCAGATGTTCTTGGGCAACACGTCCGCAAGGCCGGCCATGATCTCCTCCCGGGTAAACCCCTGCTGCTGGAAG
>JAMCVD010000001.1 GCA_023381995.1 Deltaproteobacteria bacterium | reverse complement strand
ACCTCACCCACACGCACATGTTCCATCAGGTGGAAGGCCTGCTGGTCGACAGGGGCATAAGCATGTCCCATCTGAAGGGCGTCCTCGAGACCTTCCTCAGGGCCTTCTTCGGCGCGGATACGAAGATAAGGTTCAGGCCCAGCTATTTCCCTTTCACCGAGCCAAGCGCCGAGGTGGACATAGGGTGCATGTTCTGCGGCGGGGCCGGCTGCAGGGTGTGCAAGAAGACCGGCTGGCTGGAGATACTCGGCGCGGGGATGGTGCACCCCGAAGTGCTGAAAAGGGTCGGGTACGATACGGACACCTATACCGGGTTCGCCTCCGGCATGGGCATCGAGAGGCTCTCGATGCTCAAGTACAGTATCGACGATATACGGCTGTTCTTCGAGAACGATCTGAGATTTCTAAGGCAGTAGCATGCTGTATTCGTATAGATGGGTCCAGCAGTTCCTGAACAAGATACCTCCCGTGGAGGACATTGCGAGCAGGCTGACCGTCTCCGGGTTGGAGGTGGAGTCACTCAAGAGGACCTACACCGATATAGATGGCGTCATTGCGGCGAGGGTGCAGGACGTGAGGCCGCACCCCGACGCCGGCGATCTCCATGTTGTCGACGTGTTCACGGGTACGAGAACGCTCACCACCGTGACGGCCGCGGCCGGAATCAAACCGGGCACTGTTGTGGCCTATGCGCCCGCGGGTGCGTCCGTGGCCGGCGGCAGGACGATAGCCGACGTGGACATAAAGGGGCAGAGGTCGTACGGCATGATCGTGTCCGAGCACGAACTCGGCATACCGGGGCCCCTGAGCGAGGCCATCGCGCTCGATCCGTCCGCCCTCCCGGGGAGCGACGTAAAACCACTGCTGTGTCTCGACGACCACATCGTCGACGTCGCGGTCATGCCGAACAGGCCCGACGTCCTGAGTCACCTGGGACTGGCACGGGAGATCGCTACCCTGTTCCACCTGAAGGTCCTGGCCCCGCAGTACGTGCTGAAGGAAAAGAAGTATGAGCAGGGACGGGGGCCCCTGAAGGTCAGGATAGAGTCTTCCGACGACTGTCCGAGGTATACGATACGACGCCTGTCCGGCGTACGTGTCGGGGTGTCCCCTCTCTGGTTGAGGATAGCCCTGGGCAAGCTCGGGCAGAAGGCCGTAAACAATGTCGTGGACATAACGAACTATGTGATGTTCGCGCTCGGACAGCCGCTGCACGCATTCGACATGGAACGCATAGAGGGCCGGACGATCGTCGTGCGCCGTGCCGGCAGCGAGAAGCTCGTCACGCTCGACGACCAGGAGCGCGTGCTGTGCGATCAGACCCTCGTCATCGCGGACGGGAGCGGGCCGGTCGCAATCGCCGGCGTCATGGGCGGCAGGGCCAGCGGTATAACGGAGCAAACAAAGGATGTGCTGCTCGAGAGCGCGGTCTTTTCCCCGTCCGTCATCCGAAAGACCGAGCGCAGACTCGGTATACGTACGGAGGCCGATTACAGGTTCGAGAGAGGCATCGACCCGCAGATCACGAAGGAGGCCTCGGACTATGCATCGTACCTCATTTCACGGGAGACGGGCGCCTCGGTGTACAGACTGGTCGACGGCCCCCGCGAAAGGAGGAAACAGCGCAGCATCGTCGTGTCGATGGACGCCCTCAGGACGATTACGGGCTTTCCCCTGAACATCAAGAAGGTACAGTCCATCCTCAGGTCCGTGTACTGCGACGTCAGGAGGACGCGCAAAAATACCCTGTCCGTCGTGCCGCCTTCGTTCAGGCTGGACCTCGTTGGTGCCGTGGACCTCGCAGAAGAAGTGGCAAGGCTCATCGGATACGACAGGATACCGTCCCTGCTCCCGCTGAGGCAGTCAAAGAACGTCCCCCTGCCGGACATCTCTCTCTACACCGGGCGCATACGGGACTATCTTGCATCAACAGGCTTCGACGAGGCGATCAACTACAGCTTTTACAGCGAGGCCGACCACGCGGTGGCGGGCGGAGATGCCATAAGGCTCTCAAACCCCCTGAACGAGCAGACGATGCTGATGCGCACGAGCCTCGTTCCTCTGCTCGTCAGGAATGCACAGTACAACCTGTTCAGACAGGTCGAGCACCAGAGGCTGTTCGAGATAGGAAAGGTCTATCTCCCGAAGGGCCAAGGCGGTCAATACGCCGAGCCGCTACACATCGCGGGACTGCTCACCGGGGTGCGGTATCCGTTCAGGTGGTCTTTCCTTCACGACCGGGTGGACCTGTTCGATGCGATCGGTACCGTCAGTGGCATTTTCAATGTACTGGGGCTGCGCGCCGGGCCGGAGGTCGGTCCGGGCTCTATCGGCTTTCTCGTCCCGCATAGCACCGCGGTCATGAGATACAAGGACGGCGTCGTGGGCTTCGCCGGGGAGATCTCCGGGAACGTACTGAAGAGGTACGATGTGGACCAGCGGATGTTCGTCTTTGATATCGAGGCAGGGCCGCTGTTTGCGGACGCGAGTGCGTACACGAAGTATTCCGGTGTCCCGAAGTACCCGTTCATCTCAAGGGACCTTACGATCGTAAAGCCGGTGTCGCTGAGCTCATCGGACATCATGAAGGGGGTCCGATCGCTCGGGCTCTCCCTCATCGTCGATGCCTTCCCGTTCGACCTGTATGTTGACAAAAGCGAAAGAACGGGTAATGTATTGTTGCACAGCGTGACGTACCGGTTCATTTTCAGGGCGCAGGACAGGACGTTGAAGGACGAAGAGGTTGACCGGTGCATGAAGACGCTGATGGACCACATAGAGAGCAGTTATGACGTTAAACTCAAGGTATAAAGGAGGTCGGGCATGTCTGTAACAAAGGCGGAGCTTGTAGAACTCATATACAGGAACATAGGGTTTTCGAAGAAGGACGCAACGGACATCGTCGAGGCATTCTTCGATCTTATAAAGTCAGGCATAATAAGCGGGGAAAAAGTCAAGATAAAGGGCATAGGGACGTTTTATGCCAGAGCGAAAAAAGAGAGGCTCGGCAGGAACCCTCAGACGAACAAGCCACTCATGATATCCGGAAGGAAGGTCATCGTCTACCGGGCGGGAACGT
>JAMCVD010000062.1 GCA_023381995.1 Deltaproteobacteria bacterium | reverse complement strand
TGTTTGTGGGCTACGATGATGCCTACGGCATTCGCAAGCAGAGCGCCTTTGAGCACATCTCCGGAGGTATATCGTAGTCGATGCTATACCACTGATTGAAGTCTCTTCGACACCGAGGACCTGGTTCTCTATGTCAAGGTGTATGACCACAAAGTGTTCTCTATCGAGGCTCGCAAGACTCGCTCTTATGAACCGATATGCATCGTCTGAAACTATTTATCCATGAGAATTTTTTTCTTTTCTTGTCTTCTCTATATCGGGATTTTGGGTATAACTATGTAGTTGCAATTTTCCATAGTTGCGCTAATCTGCCTATGTCAACATGATCACAAATGGGAGAGGAGCCATTTTACCGATATCCCAATATAGCTTGATCAGCTCTTTGTTAACCGATCGTGAAGCACGAATCCTTGCGGCAAGAATTCTTTGTTTTATTTCTTTTAAACAATCAATATATCGTTTGTTTGATTGCTTGCTCATGCATCCTCCATTTTGTCCGATACTTCGCCAACAAGTGTGTTGATAGTCGTTATACGATAATTCCAGCAACTTCTTGTTACTCCCTATTCGTAAAATAGAAAAAAATCAATAAATATTATATTCGTTAAAGGATCTGGCTGTATTTTGGTCTACGGTGCTGGGTTTGATCGGAAGTAGAAAGGATAGTTTCGAGTTTTTATGGCGAAGCCTGCAAAGAAAACCAGAAATGATTCTTCCTTTTAATGGCAAATTTTTATGCTTTTTGTCTTCTATCTTGGATGCTTTTCAGCAAATGGTGTTTTTTGTACCATGCCTCGCATTTTTTGGCCCATGTCTTTTCTGTGGAGTGAAGACCGCACTCCGGGCATTCGTAAAGACCTCTCTTGCTCTCCTTCTTTACTCCGACCGTAAGACGTAACCTTAAGATACGTTCAGCGGGTGGATGCACCTCGCGGTGTGGCCGGGCGTGTACTCCGTAAGGTCCGGCTCCCGGTCGAGACATTCCTTGGTCCTGTAGGCGCACCTCTCGTAAAACCTGCACCCTACGTAATCGTCGTAGTGGGGCCTCACATTGCCCGGTATCGCCGAGAGCCTCGAGGGTGCGTTGGACGCTATATCTATGAGCTCCGGTATCGCCATGAGCAGCGCCTTCGTGTAAGGGTGGTGCGGCCTCGAGAAGACATCGTCCGTCTTTGCCTGCTCCACGATTACGCCGCCGTACATGACGAAGAGCCTGTCCACGAGCTCCGCAGTAATGCCGAGGTCATGGGTGATCAGCAGCATGGTAAGGTCGTAGTGTTTCTTCTCGTACTTGAGCAGGTCCAGGATCTGTGCCTGGATGGTGACGTCCAGCGCGGTCGTCGGCTCGTCCGCAATAAGTAGGGACGGCTTGTTTACCAGGGCGATCGCAAGCATCACCCTCTGCCTCATGCCCCCGCTGAGCTCGTGGGGGTATTTGTGCCGTGTCTGCGCCGGCTCGGGCAGTCCGACGTCCTCGAACACGGACAATACGAGCTTCTCGATCTCCGGCCTTTTGATGCCCCGGTCGTGGGCCCTGATCGCCTCGGAGAGCTGGTACCCGACCGTAAAGAGCGGATCGAGCGACGCAAGAGGATCCTGGAATACTATGGATATGTGCTTTCCCCGTATCTCCCGCAGGGCCCTTCCTTTCATCGTCAGCAGGTCTATATCGGCAAAGAGAATGCTCCCGGAGTTGTAGATGGCATTGGAGGGCAGCAGCCTCAGGATCGACAGCGCAAGTGTCGTCTTGCCGCTCCCGCTCTCTCCGACGATGCCTGCGCTTTCGCCGCGGTCTATGGAAAGGGATATGGTATCGATGGCCTTATGGATGCCCTCCGCGGTTGCATAGGAGACCGTAAGGTTTTTTATCTCGAGCAAATGTGACATACGTCTTTACTGCCAGCTATTGCAGCGGTTGTCAATCCGACATGAAGATTCAAACCTCGCCGGGTGCGGCTACATCTCCATGACCTCGATGTCCTCTTTCGACGGTCTTTTCTTTTTATAGATGATGTTCCTGAACATGAGGGCGGGAATGATGCCTGCGAGGACAATGATGCCCGTAACCATGAATGCGTCATCAAAAGCGTTTACCGTGGCCCATTGGTGGAGGTAAGCCATGAACCCGCCCCTGCCAGCTATCGCTGCGGTATAGAAGCTGGCGCCTTTGAGTACCGCATATTCCGATACCCTGTGCAATGACACCCTGGTTATCGGGGAAGACGGGAGGAGATGGCCTGTATAGGTGGCCATGTGGAAGTCCGTCCTGATGTCGAGGATGGTACCGAGCATCGCTATACCGAACGTACCACCCGTCTGCATGATGACGTTCAGCATGCCGGAGCCGAGGTTTATCTCCTCGGGCTTCAGCGAATTGATGGCCGCGCTCGTGACAGGCGCCATGATAAAGCTGATGCCAAGCCCCCGCATCATCAACCCCTCGGCAATGAAGGTATAGTCGGACAGCAGCGAGAGTGAATGAAAATAATACAAGGAAAAGGACGTCAAAAGGAGCCCGAATATCAAGGGATATTTAGGTCCTATCCTGTCCACTACCTTCCCCGCTACAGGCATACCTATGGAGACCATGACAGCCTGCGGGATCAACAGTATGCCCGTCATCGTCGCGGAGTATCCCATGAGGTTTTGAAAAAACAGAGGCAGCAGGAAGACGGTGCCGAACAGGGCTATGGACCTCGTAATCCCGAGGATATTAAGGATGACGAAATTATAATTCCTGAATATGGAAAGGTCTATAATGGGTTTCTTGACGGTAAATTCAGTAATGATAAAAGCCCAGAACGAGAAGTAGGATACAGCAAACAGGTTCAGTATGTAGCTTGATGACCATCCTTTTTCCTCACCCTTTGTAAGCGCAACAAGCAGTGTGCCGAGGAACAGGCCGAATGTGATGAACCCTATGAAATCAAAGCTCTTGAGGACATTGATATCGCCCTTTGCGGGCCTCAAAATACTCAGGCCCCAGAAGAACGCGAGTACGCCTATCGGTATGTTGATGTAAAAGAGCGCGTGCCAGCTTACATGGTCCAGAAGATAACCGCCCAGTGTGGGTCCTATCGCAGGTGCAACCGTTATGCCCATGCCCCACATACCGAGCGCAAACCCCCGCTCTTCCTTGGGGAAGACCTCTGAGATCATGGTCATGCCCGTGGGCATGATGTCGCCCGCGCCGATTGCCTGGATCAGCCTGAACACTATAAGAGAATCGAGGCTCCATGACAGGCTGCAGAGGAACGAGCCGACCACGAAGAATGCGAGCTCGACCAGAAACGCCACTTTGAGGCCGAGGAGGTTGCGCAGCCATACGGCGAGCGGCATGAGGATTGCGAAGGCAAGCATGTATGCCGTGACAACCCATTCTACCTCTTCCGTGTTGGCCCCGAAAGCGACCATGAAGTGCGGGAGTGCCACGTTCACGATGGAGTTGTCGAGCACCCCCATGAAGCTGCCCACCATGACTATGGCAAGCACCCACCACTTGTAGGATTTGTTGTTGTTATTATTGTTATTGCCGTCTAAAACCATGAAAACTTTCTTACGTGGATCTTTACCTCTACCGACATGCCGGGCCGGAGTGTATAGCCCATGGTATCAACCGCGATCTTGACAGGCACACGCTGGACAATCTTGATGAAGGTGCCCGAGGGGTTCTCGGACGGTATGACGGAATATGCTCCTATCGTGGCAGACTCCACGTGCAGGACCGTTCCCGTAAACTGGACACCGGGATAGGTGTCAACGTATATATCGACCCTTTGCCCGGGCCTCACAGGACCGAGATGGGTTTCCTTGATGTTCGCCTCTATCCATACGTCGTTGAGATCCACGAGCCCGAAGATCGGCTCTCCGGGAGACATGTTCTGACCGAGGTTTGCGTATCTCTGGGAGACCCTCCCGTTGATGGGGCTCTTCAGCACGATGCCCGCAAGCCTGCTTCGTGTCGCATCGAGGATGCTCTTCGAAAATCCCAGGGTGATCTGTGCGGCCCCGTACTGCGCCTTGAGGACCTCGTACCGTGTCTTCGCGTCGAGAAGACTCTGTTCGCTCGTACCGCCTTTCCTGTACACATGATCGAGCCGCTGCTCGTTCTTCTTCGCATCGAGCAGTTGTGCGGCAAGTACGTCGACAGCGCTCTTTGCGTGCTCGTACTGGATATTCGCACTGGCGTGTGCGGATTTCAGGTCCTTGTCCGTGATGATGTTCGAAAGGATTACGGTCGCAAGGGGCTGTGTCTTGACGACGTCATCGCCCTCGTCCACGGAGAGCTGCGATATATAGGCCGGTAGCGGCGAGCTGACTATGACAAGGTGCGCACTTACCTGTGCGTCTTCCGTGTAGACGAAGTTTGCCCAGTATCTCCACCATACGAGTCCGAAGATCAACCCGAGGACTATCAGTATTAAGGGGACGAACACCCTCGGCTGGCCCAGCGGCCTCTTCTTGCCCTTACCCGTATGTGGTTTTCCCGTTTCTTCCATATTTGACTCCCTTTCTTCTTATTTGAGGATTGCTTCCCGTTCGATCGTCCGTGTCAGGCTTGTGTCTGAGGTGTCCGGGCTATTCGGCAGAGGCCGCCCCTGTGATCCTTTCCAGATCGGCAATGGCAAGAAGATAGTTGTACTTCGCCTTTATGTAGTTCATCTGCGCTTCTTTCAGGCCGAGGTTTGCATTCAGGACATCGAGGTTTGTGGCCATGCCTGTCCTGTACTGCTCCTCTGCTATGGTCTCGGCCTTCTGGGCCGTCGTAAGGGCGTCCTGTGCGGACTCTATCTCGTGATCGGCCACCTGTGCGTTGGAGTATGCGGCCTCGGTAGAGATGTTTACGGTGTCCTTTATTTGCGATCTGAGGAACACGAACTTGTAGTAATCGGAGGAGGCCTCTTTTACCCTCCCTACATCGGCACCGCCATTGAACAGCGGTATCGAGAGGACGAGCTCTGCCTGATATATGTCCTGCCATGCGCCCGTGAAGCTATTGGAGAGCCAGTTGTAATTGCCCGCGAGTGCGAGTGTCGGCAAGAACCTTCCGGCGGCGACCTTCCTGAAATCGTTCGTTGCATCTATCTGTTTGTTCACTATCTTCAACTGGTAGTTGTTGTCCCGTGCCCGGTCCTCGTAGGAACTCAGGGTATCCGAGAATTGCGGCAGTACCACATCGGGGTTTGCGCATACGTCGTCCGTGAATTCCACGCCGAGCACGTTCTTCAGCGCGAGCCCTGCTATCTTCACGTTGTTCACCGCCGCTATGAATTGGGGCTGCAGGTTCGAGAGGCTCACCTTCGCATTCAGCATATCGAGCTCCGATGCCTCCCCGGTGCTGTACCTGTCTCTGGTCACCCTGTAGTGCTCGGAGGCAAGCGCTATGGAGTGCTTCAGGACATCGACGGATTCCGATGCGAGGAGGAGATCGTAGTAGGCCTTCTTCGCCTGGTATATGATTTCCTGTTTTTCCGACTGTTCCTGCTCGGACGCAGACTCATAAAGTCTTTTCGACGCCTCATAGTTGTGGAACACCATGCCCCCGGAAAATATCGGCAGTACCGCGGTGAAGCCTGCGGCGTATTCGAAGGTAGTATTGAGCCTCACATTCAGCGGGCTTGGCGGAAAGTTGGGGCCGAATGACCCGGCGGGTATGGGGATCAAGGGGTTCTGGTAGGTGAACGTGTAGATTCCAGAGGCCGTAATGCTCGGCATGAAGCCGGCCCTTGCCTCGATGAGGCGGGCGTATGCCGCATTTTTCCCTTCCCTTGCCTGTTTTATGTCCTTGTTATTGTTTACCGCAAGTCTGAGCGCCTCGTCGAGGCTCAGTGTCTCGCACGCCCGGGAGCTGTAGGGAACGCCCAGCAACAGCAGCAGGAGGCCCGACAGTATGATCTTCATTCTCATGTATCTCCTCGTTTCCTCTTCAATATTCCGGAAGATAGGATATTTATTATGCTTTCTGCGACGACGGCCGGGGCAGTGGTCTCCTTTTCCATGGCGCCTTTGTGGATCATGTGCTGTATCGTTCCGAAGATCATGGAACTCAGGATCTCGGTGTTGACGGCGTCGCTTATCTCTCCCGCGCCCTTTCCTTTCTCTATGAGGTAGACTATCTCGTTATACTTTTCCGCGAATTCGTTCGTCAGGCGCTTTTTCAATTTCCTTGCAAAGGATTTCTTGACGTTGAGCCACTCCGAGAATACTATTGCGAAAAAATCGTTGTTTTTACCGAAGTATTCGATCCAGGCGGCTATAATATCGGACAGGCTGTCGAGGAAGTTGTGCTCATCCCGGAGCTTTTCCCCATAAAAGTGATGGAACTCGTTCAGCTTATAGAGGATTGCGTTGTAATAAAGGTCGTCTTTGCTTTTGAAGTACTGGTAGAGGGTGCCGACCCCCATCTCGACGACCTTTGCGATGTCATGCATCGTTGCCTCGTAGAAGCCTTTCCCGGAAAAGACCTTTATCGATGCCTCTATTATTTCCTGATTTTTCCTTAGTTTTTCTCTTTCCCTTCTCGTCAATTTCATTTTTATTTTTTATAAATTAAATTTTAATTCATTTTATGAATTATGCTTCTTGCAAGAGAATAACAATTCATTTATAGCGTGTCAAGTCAATTTGACTATTTGAATGTCGCTTATTATACTACCTACAGCAGGCATGGAACGAAGAAAATTTTACAGAAACAAGATTAAGGTGATGATTGATTTCCTTGATGGAAGTGATATAGAAATCGGGTATACGAGAGACATCAGCGTGGGCGGTATGTTCCTGGAGACCGATAGACTCTCGGAAAGCGGGAAGCTGGTCTTTCTCGATTTTTTTTTACCGGGAGTAAAAAGGAAGTTTAAATTGAAGGGAAGGGTGGTCTGGCAGAGTAAGGACGGAGATGCGGAGCAGAAGATTTATCCGGGAGTGGGAATAGAGTTTGTCGATATGAACGATCTAAACATGGCCGATCTGAAGATCGGCCTGATGAACAATAGAAGGGAGGAGTATGAGGATAAGTAGAGATGTAACAGAGAAGCTAAAACAGACTGATCCTGAGAAGCTCACCATGGGCCAGAGGATACGGGTGATCAGGGGCGATAGGACCCAGACAGAGTTCGGCGAGATGCTTGGGAAGTCCCAGGACGCCGTGAGCGTGTACGAGACCGATCAGATCACCCCTTCGCTCAATACACTCGCAAAGATAGCGGATATGGGCAATGTCACTGTAGACTGGCTGTTGCGTGGCCCTTCGTACAAGGGAGGCAAGAACATCAACCATAGTTTTGTGTTCAACGGCTATGTGATAAGGCCGGGCACGCCCGAGTGGACTATACTGGAGAAGCTCGTAGCGATAAACGATGAGAAGACGAAAGAAAAGATTGCCGAGTTCGTGAGAAGCTATATATCCATAGAGAAAAAAGGATAGCGCCCGGTAATGTCAGCTTACGATGCTACCCAGATTAAGGTCCTGGAGGGGCTTGAGGCTGTAAGAAAAAGGCCTGCGATGTACATAGGCAATACCGCGGAAGGCGGTCTCCACCACCTCGTCTACGAAGTCGTGGACAACAGCATAGACGAGGCGTTGGCCGGGTTCTGCGACAAGGTCGCAGTGGTCATACATGTGGACGGGAGCGTGACGGTGGATGACAACGGCCGCGGTATCCCTACGGACCTGCACAAGGAAGAAAACAGATCTGCTGCCGAGGTCGTCATGACGAAGCTCCACGCCGGAGGAAAGTTCGACAACAAGGTCTATAAGGTCTCGGGCGGGCTGCACGGGGTCGGCGTGTCGGTCGTCAACGCCCTCTCGGACGACCTTGAGCTGGAGATACGGCGTGACGGCAGGAAGTACTACCAGAGGTATAAAAACGGGGACCCCGTGGCACCGATAAAGATTGTCGGGAAATCGGACTCTACGGGGACGAAGATCAGGTTCAAGCCCGACGGCACGATATTCGAGACCACGAATTTTAGCTTCGATACGCTTTCGGCAAGGCTGAGGGAGCTTGCTTTTTTGAACCCGGGCGTGAAGATCTCCCTCGCTGATGAAAGGACCGGCAAGTCGAACATATTCGAGTACGCGGGCGGGCTGATAGAGTTCGTGCAGCACCTGAACAAGAATAAGACGCTCGTCCATGCGAAGCCGTTCTACTTCTCGTTTAAAAAAGATCTGGTGGAGTTTGAATGCGCATTCCAGTATAACGACGGGTACAACGAGATCATCCATTCTTACGCAAACAACATAAACACACACGACGGCGGCAGCCATCTTTCCGGCTTCAAGTCGGCGCTGACAAGGGCGATAAACAAGTATGCCGTAGGAAGCGAGCTTATCAAGCAGTCCGATGTCGAGATCAGCGGAGAGGACATACGGGAAGGTCTGACGGCCGTCATAAGCATAAAGCTCCCCGACCCCCAGTTCGAGGGACAGACAAAAGAGAGGCTCGGGAATACCGAGATTAAGGGGATAGTAGAATCGCAGGCGAACGAGAAGCTGTTCTCCATATTCGAGGAAAATCCCCAGATAGCCAAGAGCATAATAAGGAAAGTGATAGACGCTGCACGGGCGCGGGAGGCCGCGAGGAAGGCGAGGGAGCTTGTGAGGCGGAAGAATGCCCTGTCGGGCGGATCGCTGCCGGGTAAGCTTGCCGACTGTCAGGAAAAGGACCCCGCGCTGAGCGAGTTGTTCATCGTAGAGGGTGATTCGGCGGGCGGCTCTGCGAAGCAGGGAAGGGACAGGAAGAACCAGGCGATCCTGCCGTTGAAGGGAAAGATCCTGAATGTCGAAAAGGCGAGGTTTGAGCAGATGCTCGCGTCCGAAGAGATAAAGGTCCTTATATCCGCACTCGGGGCAGGGATAGGCAGCGAGGACAAGGACATAGCGAAGCTACGGTATCACAAAATAATCATAATGACGGACGCGGACATCGACGGCTCACACATAAGGACGCTGCTCCTCACTTTCTTCTTCAGGCATTTCCCCGAGCTTATAGAGAGGAATTATGTGTATATAGCACAGCCCCCGCTGTATATGGTCAAAAAGGGCAATTCACAAAGATACCTTAAGGACGACGCAGAGCTCAAGAAGATCCTCATCGAGGAATGGGTGAACAAGGTACAGATCTCCGTCAAGAGCGGGAAGGTCCTCCCGGCAAAGACGGTCAGCGACGGCCTGCTGAACGCCGTGAAGTACTATGAGCTCCTCGAGAAGATCAGCAGGGAGAGGAACACGGAGATACTGGACTTCTTTGTTTCGAGGGATTTGGAGGCGTTGTTCTCGAAAGATACGAAGCACAGGGAAGTCCTGGAAAAGGCCATGGCGGACTTCAAAAAGGCGACCAATAAGCCCCTGACGATACAGGAAGAGATGAACGGCGATGAGAACCTGAAGCTTACCCTGGCCATGTCCGATGACGGTGTGATAAGGAAGGTAAGCTTCGACAGCAACTTTATACAGTCGCCGGAATTCCAGACATTGAAAAGCCTGTATACAACGATAACAGAAAAGCTTTCTCCTCCGTATGCCGTGACGTCGGACGCGAAGAATGTGTCCATACAGGCCATAAAAGGCCTGCTCGATTACTGCATAGAGCAGTCCCAGAAGGGCATAAATATCCAGCGGTACAAGGGACTCGGAGAGATGAACCCGGAGCAGTTGTGGGAGACCACGATGAACCCGGAGAAGCGCATCATGCTCCAGGTAAGGATCGAAGACGCGGTCGCCGCCGACGAGATATTTACGATACTCATGGGCGACAACGTGCAGGCGAGAAGGAGCTTTATCGAGGAAAACGCCCTGCATGTGGTAAACCTGGACATATGATTACGGGCATAAAGAACCTCCTGAAGAAACACCGGGCAGGGATATACCTTTTCATACTGGCGGTCTACTCGATCATATTGCTCCTCGGCGCAGTCCACGAGATGTCCGGCGGGCCGAGGTAGGGCGTATTCGGTCCCCCCTGAACGGAGAGGGGACGTTCCGTGTCTATTCCGACTCTACGTACGCATAGACGTTGTGGTTGTGGATGGACTCGAGGTTCTCGGCCTCCACCGAGAAATTTATGATCTTCTCGTTCTTCTTGAGCTTGCGTGCGACCTCCCTCACCACGTCCTCGACAAACATCGGGTTATCGTAAGCGGACTCGGTCACGTATTTTTCGTCCGGCCTTTTGAGCAGCGAGTACAACTGGCTTGATGCGGAGGCTTCGACCACGTCCACGATCTCTTCTATCCACACGAGTCCCCTGAAGCGCAGATGGACAGTGACGAAGCTCCTCTGGTTGTGTGCGCCGTGGCTGCTGATCTCTCTGGAGCAGGGGCACAGGGTGAGTACGGGTACCCTGACGATGAGTACGAAGTCCGTTCCTGTACCGTTCCCCGTGCCTATGAACGTGCAGTTGTATTCCATGAGGCTGCGTGCGTGCGTTACCGGAGACTTCTTTTCTATGAAATAGGGGAACTCGATCTCGAGGTGTGCCGAGCCGGCGTTGAACCTCTTTTGCATCTTTTTGAGTATGTCCGGATAATCCCGTATATTGATGTTGCCCCTGTGCTCGTTCAGTATCTCGACGAACCTGCTCATATGCGTACCTTTAAACTGCTTGGGCAGGTCCACGTACATGTTGATGCTTGCAATGGTATGCTGAACGGTGTTTGCCTTGTCGAGCACCACAATGGGGTACCGGATGTTCTTTATGCCCACTTTGTCTATACCTATCCCCCTGTCGTCGAAGCTGCTCTGGATGTCTTTCATAGGACCCCCGAATCTCCCGCTTCCCGGGCTCATTCGCCCGTCCTGTAGAGCGCCCAGTTGTCATCCGATTCCCAGACCTTGACGTACTTCAGATGCACTGCATCGCCCAGCCGGTTCGAGATCGTGGTATGGATATACTCGGCTATATTTTCGGCGGACGGCTCCGATTCTTTGAACGGTCCCATCTCGTTCAGGTAGACGTGATCCATTGCTTGTATGATCTCGTCGACCTTTTGCCTGAACAGTGCAAAATCGATCAGCATGCCGTCGACGAGCGTGCTGCCATAAGCGACGATCTCGACCTTATAGTTGTGCCCATGGAGTCCCTCGCATTTGCCGTTGTAATGAGCCAGCCTGTGGGCTGACGAGAACCTCCGTGTTATGCCTATCTCGTACATGGACTATCCTTTCCCGAAGACCATTATTTTTCTCAACGAGCCGTCGGGCAGGTCCGTTATAAGCTCATCGATCCTCGTAAGGCCTTCCATATCATCCACGCCTTCGGTCCTTTTTGATTGCATGGCAATCAGTCTCCCGTCGTCCTTCAAGTAAGGCAGGGACAGCGATGCGAGCTCAGGCAGCGGGAACGCCGCCCTCGATATTACCACATCGAAGCTCCCGGCCATAAGCTCCCGAAAATCTTCGGCCTCAGCCCTCTGGTGTATGGCAGTTGTGTCCGTGAGCTTCAGAAGGTTTATCATACTGTTTATAAAATTTATCTTTTTCGAGCGTGCGTCAAGCATTACCAGTCTTACGGAGGGCCTTGCGAGCTTTATGGGGATGCCCGGAAACCCCGCCCCGCTGCCTATGTCGAGTATGAAATCCCCCTCTCCTATGAACTGTAACGGCGTCAGCGAGTCTATGAGATGTCTCACAACGATGCCGTGTTCGTCGCGGATGGCTGTCAGGTTGATGACCCTGTTCCACCGTGTGAGCTCGTCTATGATGAGCTCGAATGCATCGAGACAGGCATCGATGTCCTTTATCTCATAATTACCGAGAAACGTCCGTAAAAGCTCCCTGTGCTCTCGTATCATAGCATACGGATGTCGGTCCCCCTCGTGGGGCTAATGCTGTACCCTGCGCAGCGTCATGTCCCTGTAGACGATCATCTTTTTCGGCAGCAGCCTTATATACCCTTTCCTCTGCCACGAGGACAGGACCCTCGATACGGTTTCCCTCGTTGTACCTATTGCGCTCGCGATGTCTTGTCTTTTTATGTTGTGCGTTATGACCGTGTAATACTCCTCTTTCCTGCCGTCCGTCTTGATGAGCTTGTCCATGTACTTGATCAGCCTGTCATAGACATTGAGCAGGGCAAAATCCTCTATCATTGCGTCCGCCTCCCTGACCCTTATGCTCATGTCTTTCAGGATCTTTATCGCTATTATGGGATAGGCGTGCAGGACGTTCAGGAAGTCATTTCTTTTCAGGACGATGAAATCGGTGTTCTCCATAGTCACGGCATTCGCAGAGCGCGGCATACCGTCGAGCAAAGACATCTCGCCGAAGAACTGGCCCGATTTCAGGACGGCAAGGGTCAGCTCTCTCCCGGATAGGGAATAGAGATATATCCTTACCCCGCCCTTCAGAATGAAGTACATGGCATCGCCGGGTTCTTCCTGATGAAACAGTTCTACCCCCTTGTCTATACGCTGCTCTCTGACATACTCCGAGAGCTTACCGATCTCGTCTCCGGTCAGCTCGGAGAATATACCGATCTTTCTCATCTCGTATGCGATCATGCCATAGTAAACGATATACACGCATGAATGTCAACTGGAACACTTGTCGTATGTCTGTCCGTATGGTATGGTCCTCCCTATGGAAAGAATAAAAGGGGTCGCTGAAGGGCACGGACTATAGCATCGGAACCATGGCTGATATGAACGCATTTCCCAATTTCGTCGATGTGGATACAGGGATGAAGCGATACTTTGACGAGATCCTGACGGTAAACCCTCCTCAGGCATCCGAGTATACCTTTACCAACATCTTTATATGGAGGTATCTGTACAAATTCAAGGCGTGTATGCTCAAGGGGAACATTTGCATAGAGGGCGTCGATCGCACCGGCCCGGAGTTCCTCATGATCGTGGCCAGGGACACAGATGCGTATATAGACACGATCGGGCACCTTTCATATGCGTACGCGAAGGAGGGCAGGTCGTTGAGGCTTTTCAGGGTCGAGGAACGCTTCCTTGAGCCGCTGAAGCGGACATTCCCGTCCCTGACATATGACTGTGACAGGGACAACTCGGACTATATTTATCTTTCGTCGGACCTCATAGACCTTAAGGGGAGGAAGTTCGACGGCAAGCGCAACCATATAAGACGGTTTAAAGAAAAACACGTGTATGAGTACAGGCCGATTACGGGTGCGCTGATAGATGACTGTATCAGACTTACAGAGGTATGGTATGCAACGAAGCGGGATGAGGGCCTTGGTGCTGATGTCGTCGCAACAAGGGAAGCACTTGCAAATTATACAGCGCTGGGGCTGACAGGGGGGGCGATCCTTATCGACGGGGAAGTAAAGGCGTTTTCGATAGCCGAGCGTCTCAATGCCGAGACGGCGGTGATACATATAGAGAAGTATGACCCTTCGTACGAGGGGATTGCCCAGGTGATGAACCAGCAGTTGTGTGCGAATGCATGCAGCTCATACAGGTACATCAACCGTGAGCAGGACATGGGTGTCGAGGGCCTGCGGAGATCCAAGCTCTCATACAACCCCGTACTTATACTCAACAAATATAAGGTAAGCACGTAAAAAAATGAAGGAGACCATGTGCCATGAATTCAGTGTATCTCTTGATCGCCGGGCTCGGGGTGTTCGCACTCGGCTACAGGTTCTATTCCGCATTCATAGCCGCCAAAGTACTGAGCTTCGATGAGACGAGGAGGACGCCAGCCTATGCAAAGAGCGACGGCAGGGATTTTGTGCCGACGAACAGGTTTGTCCTGTTCGGCCATCACTTCGCTGCGATTGCGGGGGCCGGGCCTCTGATAGGCCCGGTGCTTGCTGCACAGTTCGGGTTCCTGCCGGGTGCGGTGTGGATTATCTTCGGCGCCGTTTTTGCAGGCGCCGTGCATGATATTGTGATCCTTTTCGCATCGGTGCGCAACGGCGGAGAGGTGCTCCACAACATAGCGAGGAGATACATGGGCAGGCTGAGCGGCATAACGACCGCACTTGCCACGCTGTTTATCATAATAACCGCTCTCGCAGGCCTTGCCATAGCTGTCGTAAATTCCATGAATGAGAGCTCGTGGGGGACCTTTACCATCGGCTTCACGATACCCGTTGCTTTGCTGGTGGGGTGGTATATGAAGGGCCTCCGCCCTGATAAGATTGCGGAGGCGAGCGTCATCGGGGTCGTCCTTGTACTGGGAGGGGTAATCCTCGGCAGGGTCATTCAGCAGTCGTCCGCTTCATCATGGTTCATGTTTTCGCGGCACCAGCTTTCAATCATGCTTGCTGTTTATGGCTTTGCCGCATCGGTCCTGCCTGTCTGGCTGCTCCTCGCTCCAAGGGATTATCTCAGCACCTATATGAAGCTCGGTACCATAGCATTGCTTGCACTCGGTATAGTTATTGCACATCCGTATCTCCAGATGCCTGCTTTGACGAGCTTCGTACACGGGGGTGGCCCCATAATACCCGGCAAGGTATGGCCGTATGTGTTCATAACGATCGCATGCGGGGCCATATCGGGTTTTCATGCGCTCATAAGCTCCGGAACAACGCCCAAGATGCTCAAGAACGAGAAAGACATAAGGTTTATCGGCTACGGTGCAATGATCACGGAGGGGTTCGTCGCCCTGATGGCACTGATAGCGGCGAGCGTGCTGCCCCCGGGCGATTACTTTGCGATCAACACCATGCCCGCGGTGTTTGCGAGGCTCGGCATGGGCACGGTACACATGAATGAGCTGTCGAAACTGGTCGGTGAACATATTACCGGCAGACCGGGCGGCGCTGTCTCGCTGGCGGTAGGCATGGCGTACATCTTCGGCAATATACCGGGGCTCAAGACACTCATGTCGTACTGGTACCACTTCGCGATCATGTTCGAGGCCCTGTTTATACTCACGACCATAGACGCTGGAACGAGGGTCGGCAGATATATCCTGCAGGAATCCATCGGCAGCTTTGTGCCCAGACTGAAGGAGGTATCGTGGTGGCCAGGCGTAATTCTGACGAGCGCGGTAATATCCATTTCATGGGGATACCTGCTGTACTTCGGCAGCATAGGCACGATCTGGCCGATGTTCGGCGTTGCGAACCAGTTGCTCGCCGTCATCGCACTGACGATAGGTACGACCTACCTGTTGAACCATTCCCCAAAGAAGGCGTACGGCCTGATTACGTTTATACCGTTCGTCTTCATGCTCGCGGTCACGTTCACGGCCGGAGTGGAGAATATATTCGATATATACCTGCCGCAGGCAACGACGACGGCACAGGTGAATATTTTCCTGACAACGGCCATGCTTGTCCTCGTGATGCTCATCTCGGCCGACGGTATCAGGAATTGGTTCAATATACTCTCGGGCAGGAGCTTACCTGTGGCAGAGGGGGCGACGGACGACAGGATGCCCGAGGACGTGCGGCGCTCCATAGATAACCTGGAGTAGTCCCTTAAGGAATAGACTATAATATATAGTTATTCTATATATTATAATATGGTAATACGATAATATTAATAATTCTTGGCATTTATAATTTTGTTGATTATCCTTCTATTATGAAGGCGCTGGATAACATTTAATAAGGAGTTTTATCACAGT
>JAMCVD010000052.1 GCA_023381995.1 Deltaproteobacteria bacterium | reverse complement strand
GGGTAAGAAACAGCAGACCCGATACCAACATGACCAGTGATGTCCAGCCGTAAGACTCGTCATAGCCGTGGGACAGGACGAACATGGGGATAAGCTTGTATGAAAACCCGATCACGATAAAGCTGACCCACCCGATGCCAGCAAGGGCGATATGCAGGTACAACAGGTCCAGGGGATTGTAGGCAATGGTATGATGCAGCCCGAATGCGGCGAATGAACCGGTTATCAGGGTGAAGAACAAAAAGAGCAGTGCCGCAACGACAAACCAGACAGCGAGGTCCGGCTTCTTCATGCCATTTACCCCGATAGAGAGGGCATGCTGTCCCGACAGATTGTTCTTGCCATTTGAAATCCGCGGTGACTTGGGTCCATCGCCGTCTGCCGGATAAACTTTTCCTCTAAAGGGACGTATGGTGAGTGCGGCATCGAACAGAAACGCGATAATGGCGATGCCGACAATGCCTGCGCCGGGCTCGGCCGGTACGTTGGCCGCAAACGCGTAGACAAGCCATGCCACGCCGGCAAGATAGATATAATAAACCACTCTGGCAATGGCCTCGCTGAACAGGTTCCTTTCGGTGATAACCGGTACAAGCTGGAACATTGCACCCATGATGGTCATGGTTATCCAGCCGAGCGTCAGCAGGTGGGTCAGAGGCAAAAGGACCGGAGAGCTGTAGTAATGGAGGGTGAATGCCCCGGCCTTTACGATAATTCCCACGGACAAAACAATAAGTATCACCATACCCGTAAACAGGTACCGGTACGGCACGGTCAGTTTTGGAGATTTATCTGTTGCCAGCTGCATACTCTTATAATAGGCACGTGCAGACGAAATGTGTATGACAAAGATCATATCGGGAAGGCAGAGGAACGGCCGGGATGAGAATCAAGGGTAGAGAAATTTATGTTTCTATCCCGCACCCGCACGGGAGCAGATTGACCATTACTCGCCGATGATCTTGACCAGCACCCTCTTTTTCCGCATACCGTCGAACTCTCCGTAAAAGATCTGCTCCCAGGGACCGAAATCCAGCTTCCCTTTGGTAATCGCGGCCACGACCTCCCTGCCCATGATCTGCCGCTTCATGTGAGCGTCGGCATTCTCTTCTCCCCTGTTGTGCCGGTACTGCTGTACGGGTTCGTACGGGGCAAGCTTTTCCAGCCACACATCAAAATCATGGTGCAGTCCGGATTCATCGTCATTGATAAAAACAGATGCCGTGATGTGCATGGCATTGACCAGGACAAGCCCCTCCATAACACCACTTTCTTTGAGACACGCCTCAACCTGCGGTGTGATATTGATAAAAGCCCGTCGTGAAGGAACATCGAACCAGAGCTCTTTACGGTAGGTTTTCATGCACGCGCCATTTAACCTTTTTCCGCGCCGTTCAATTCGAGGATCAGCGCGATTTCGTTGCAGTCCGGGAACTGCGGGCACTTCAGGCAGTCACTCCATATCTTTTGCGGAAGGAGGGATTTGTCAACGATCCTGAATCCGAGCTTCTCGAAAAATCCCGGCTTGTAGGTGAGCGAGAAAACCTGGTTTATCTCGAATCCCCTTGCCTCTTCTATGCATGCCTTGACCAATTGTGTGCCTATGCCCTTGTGTGTATGATCCTGCTTCACTGCAAGAGAGCGTACCTCTGCAAGTCCGTCCCAGAAGATGTGCATGGCGCATACGCCGATAATCTCGCCGGTGTCGAGTGTCGAGACAAGGTAGTCCCGGATGTTCTCATATATTTCCAGCAGGGAACGCGGGAGCATCTCGCCCTTTTTCGCATAAACATCGATGAGCTTCTGCATCTCCTTCACGTCTCCCATTCTCGCCTTGCGTATCACGTTTTCTCCTTTGCGTATTTTAAAAATTCTTTTGCCTGCTTGCGCGCAAGCTCCGTCACATTTTCGCCGGACAGCATCCGTGCTATTTCCTCCATCCTGCCTTTTTCGTCAAGCACCTGCACCGCGACATCCGTTCTGCCGGATGCCGTATGCTTGGATACATGTATATGATAATCACCGAATCCGGCTATTTGAGGGAGATGTGTGATACAGATGACCTGGTGGTAGCCGGCCAGCTCTTTTAATTTCCTGCCGACGATCTCGGCCGTCGTACCGCCGATGCCTGCGTCTATCTCGTCGAACACAAGCACGGGCACGGGTGATGCCTTGACCAATGCCCTTTTAATGGCAAGCATTGTCCTCGACAGCTCACCGCCCGAGATGATATCCGTCAAGGGCTTTGCGGGATATCCCGGGTTTGCGGAGAAATAAAACCTCACGCTGTCCATGCCGTCGGAACTTATGTCCTTACCCTGAATGGTTATGGTGTCTTTCTTGACCGGGGGCCCTGTCACAACCTCGAACACCGCATCCTTCAGACCCAGTGTTTTAAGCTCCTGTACGACTGCCTTGCCAAGACCGGTCCCGGCATGCCGTCTGGCTTTTGAAAGCTCTTCTGCCTGCCGGTAAAGATCTTTCTCGAGCAGTGCCCTCTTCTGCTGCAGGGCGGCTATTTCCTCATCCGTGTTTTTCAAGGTGCCTGCTTTTTTTTCCATGGCCGCTGCATATTCCAGTATATCCGCAATGGTTTTGCCATACTTCTTTTTCATTTTTTCGATAAGCTCGATGCGCTGTTCCGTCTGGTTGAGTTTTTGCGGGTCCATATCTATCTTTGCAGCGTACGAGCTGAGATCCGCTGCAATATCTTTCAGTTCGACGGACGCTGCTTCGAGCCTTCCGGCATACTGCCTGAGGTACGGGTCTATGTCCTGCAAGCCCGAAAGGAGTTTCAGGGATCTGTGTATGCTTGCAATCACACCGTTTTCATCACCGGAGACGGCCTGGTATATGGTATCGAGCTCCGAGAGCATGCGCTGTGCATTCGACAGGATATTGTACTCTTTTTCGAGAATGGCCTCTTCTTCGGGCTTTAAGTTCGCTGCCCGAATCTCCGAAAGCTGGAATTTTAACAGTTCCTCTTCTTTTTTTAAGTTTGCACCGTTTGCTTGCAGGCTGTTGTACCGGCCGATCGTCTTCATCAACTCCGTATACACCGCCTTTACCTGTTCCGCAGATTTTTCCGTGCCCGCATAAGCATCGAGCAGTTTCAGGTGGTTTTGTTCGTCGAGCAGGCTCTGGTGCTCATGCTGTCCGTGTATGTCAACCAGCAACTTCGTCAGATCCGACAACAGGGAGAGG
>JAMCVD010000029.1 GCA_023381995.1 Deltaproteobacteria bacterium | reverse complement strand
GGTTCCTCTCCCATTTGTGATCATGAAGAAAGAGTTTTCTCCTCTGCTCGTAAAACAAAGCTCTTTTCGGTAAAGGGGGGTACGACCCATAACGTCTCCGTATTTCCATAGCGAGAGAGAAGCAGTCCACGCAGAGTACCACGGAAGCATTGCAGGCAGTCCGGATGTGTTTCCCTTCGCAGTGTCGAACACTCTTTCTTTTTGTTCTATCAGTCCCATGATCACTTTTGGGATAAGAGCCCTTATTGATTTATAAAAAGCCGAGATTGCTCGACCTATCTCCGCTGTGTGCCCGCGTTCGCAATGACAGTAATTCGAGTTTTTCATCAGCCTGCCAAGGTCTGGCCCCGAGTCTTTCCTATTCCCTGCATCTTAGGTAAGCCCCCGATCCGTCATTCCGCACTCGATGCGGAATCCAGATCTTCACACCTCATTTTTCCCGACCCGGCTACTCCCCTTGTCAAATGTGCAGCCCAGACCCTTAGTTATTCCCAGTTATTTCCTGCTCCACACCAGCTTGTCAATTTATTTCTCATTTCAAGGGCAGACCCTGTGGCTTTCCCACCGGCACGCCTTTGACGTGATCGTTGTGTGGGCCCTGGATCGCCTGTCCAGGGAAGGCATGAGGCGGACCGTGCAGCTCATTGAAATGCTCGAGCGCATGGGGATCGGTGTGATCAGTTACTCCGAACCATATCTTGACACGACCAACGAGCTCGCCCGGAACATCTTGCTGGCTGTTGTATCCACGCTCGCAAAAGCGGAACGTGAAAGGATAAGCGAACGGACCAAGGCAGGCCTGGCCCGGGTAAAGCGCTCCGGGAAGAAGCTCAGCCGGCCGCCTGTTGCTTCAAAGAAGCGCGCAGAGGCCTAGAAGCTGATTAAGGGTGGCCAGAGCTTGCGAAAGGCTGCCCGGAAAGCCGGCGTAGGCCGCTCGAGCATTTCAAACTGGCAAAAGGTTATATGATAGTAGCATTGTAATTTTGTTAAAGTTTGCTATACTATCTATCACTATGAAAACCTTGGAAGAGATAGAACAAATACTTAAAGCACAGAAGCCGCACCTGAAAGAGAAATACCATCTCTCCGAAGTCGGGGTGTTCGGGTCGTATGTGCGGGGCGAACAGACAAGAAAAAGTGACGTGGACGTGCTGGTGACGTTCGACAGTTATGAAGGTTTGGGGTTGAAATATTTTGGAATCGGACCTTATCTTAGTGATTTGATAGGAGTAAAAGTAGACCTGGTTGATAAGAAAGGTTTGAAGCCGATCATTGGCAAGTATATTTTGGAAGAGGCCGTGTATTTATGAGGGGAGTGAGTATAGACAAAGTAACCGAAAGTTTCGCGAGAATTATCAAGCGTAAACTTAAGGGGCATGTTAAAAAAGTGATCCTGTTTGGCTCCCGGGCACGGGGAACTGCGACTAAAGATTCAGATTACGATATTTTGGTGATCGTAGATAACAGAGAAAAGAATGTTCAAGAGGTTGTCCTGGATGCAGGTGTTGAAATATTGAACAGGTACGATGCTTTGATAGGGTGCGTTCTTTTTGATGAAACGCAGTGGGAGAGAGAAAAACCATTCCCTCTGGGGTTAAATATTTCAGAAGAGGGGATCGAATTATGAACGACAAAGGTGATATCGAAGTTATAAAAACGATGCTTACAAAAGCTTCGGATAGGCTTGAAGCAGCACAGAGTAACTTTGAAAACAAAAAATATGACGTGTCTGTCTCCTGTTCATATTATGCGGTGTTCCATTCGATCTCTTCAGTATTACAGTCAAGGGGATTGCGGTTCTCGTCTCACAGAGGAACCATAGGTTCTTTCAATAAAGAGTTTGTTAAAACAAAAGAGTTTTCTGACTCATTTACAAAAACAATAGAAAAACTGTTTTATGACCGACAAATAGGAGATTACTCTTATAAGAGTTCTATGGATATTGGTACTGCCCGTGAAGATTTAAAACAAGCAGGGGACATACTGAACGGTTGTAAGGAATATTTAGCAAAGGTATACAAAGTCGAAGTCACTTATTGGGAAAGCAAGGCAGGCCTGAAAGAAGGGCAGGGCACCACTGTAGAGAAGCCGGCTGCAGGGCATACCGAAGAAGTCAAACATCAACTACACCGTGGCCGGCACCGGTAATACTCCCATTTTTGTCGCCATAACAGGTGTCCAAAAAAGGGGTGCCCAAAACAGGGTAGGGGGTTCCCTCTGAAATGCCCGGCATTGATGAGTGTCCAATAAAGGGACGTTTATTGGACACGTGTCCACGTTGCCGATAACTTGGAGTTGAGATCGTGCTTGAGTTCTTTATTCATTGTGTGAATAAATCTGTGTTTATAAAAACTATTTTTGTATATCGGGCACGTTGGCAGGAAAGATATCCCGTCAAACACAAAAAAGGTCTGCGACCATTGATTTAAAAAGGGCGGGTTTTGGCCCGCCCTTGAGTGCGCCTTTTCATTTTTATTGAACAACCACGGTGCAACGCCTCTGTTTCTGAAATCCCTCT
The DNA here is from genome assembly GCA_023381995.1 of Deltaproteobacteria bacterium. Lineage (GTDB taxonomy): Bacteria > JAMCPX01 > JAMCPX01 > JAMCPX01 > JAMCPX01 > JAMCVD01. The sequence continues at coordinate 13,753 of JAMCVD010000029.1, read as the reverse complement.
CAGTGAAACGCAAAGACGTTGCCAAGCACATCCCCGAAATAGACCGTACTTTCCGTACCGTCCATACCGATCGCCGGGGAGCCGTACACCGGAGGGTTATTTGTGTTGGTTGAGTACGACCATTTCAGCCCTCCTGTCGGAGTGAGCGCAAAAATGTTATCGGGGTAAGCATCTGACCCAACATAGATCGTGCCGTCCGCACCGCTCGCCAGCTGGGACGTCACTGAACAGCCCGAACAACTGCTATACGACCATTTGGGAGTACCGTTTGTGATGCTGAGGGCCTGCAACCCATAAGCTCCACCTGCAATTATCGTCCCGTTTGAACCGATTACGGGTGTAGTACTTAACATATACTGAGAGTCGAACGTCCATTTGGAGCTGCCATTGGGATTGATTGCATAGAAACTTTGCATGCTCGCAAGATAGATAGTCCCGTCTGTACCGACCGCTGGTTCAGGGGAAAAGTCGGAAAAAGTTCGACCACCCGGAGCCAAAAATGTCCACTTGACCGAGCCGTCTGTTGGGTTGAGTGCATATAAACAATAATACAGAGTACCAAACGGCGTGATACTCCCCATTGTATAGATTGTCCCGTCTGGACCGATCGCCGGTGGTGTTCCCGGATTTCCAGGAATTAAACCGATTGAGGTGCTCCATTTGACCGAGCCGTCTGTTGGGTTGAGTGCATAGAGAGAGCTATTACCAGTAGTACTAATTGCCACATAGATTGTACCGTCTGCGCCGATCGTCGGAGGGTAGACTATTCTCATAGAGAAGGGGTCACTCCACTTGAGATTGCCTGCCGGAGAGAGCGCATAGATGGCAATAATACTCCCAGAAGAAGTGTACGGCATAAGGGACCCGGCATAGATTGTCCCATCCGCACCAACCACAGGCGGAGATATCATAGGGCCGGTTTGGTAGCTCCATTCGACCGTACCGTTCGTTGGCCTGAGGGCATACAAATAGCCGGTATTGGTAATACTATTAATTACTTCAGAATTCCCAATGTAGATTGTTCCGTCTGCACCGATCACAGGCGCACCCGTCCCCCAACTAGTAGATACTGCTCCTGGAGTTATGGTTGAGGTTATCCATGTGGTTGTGTTGGTTATTGAGCTTGTATCTATGGGACTTTGTCCTGTTAATTGTATATTGCCATGGAGCATTGGCCAGGGGCTTGTACTGTTTACCTGTATCGGGGTTGTGCTGGTTGCGATTCCCGCTTTCCCATCTTCCACCGTCACACCGACTACGTAAGTCCCGGGTAAGCCCGGTGAATACCAGACGCCAGGGTTGCCGGTCGTTACCGGTAAACCATCGACAGTCCAGTTGAAGGTAAGGGCATTGTCCAGGGGATAATACCCGTTACAGGTCAAGGTTGTGGAAGTAATGACCGGCTGCGGAGAGACGGTGATTGACGGAAGAAATTCTAAATATGTGCTGACCGGTAAAGACAAGTTCACAGCGTCACCATGGCCGTCATCCACGGTAACGGTAACCGTCCCGGAAACACCATATTGCGTTGGCGCTGTAACAGTGATGGTGCTCGTGCCCTTTCCTGTTGCAATCGTCCATCCCTGAGATGCCTGCCATGTGTATGAAGGCGTATCGCCGTCAGGGTCAGACGCTGTTACGGCTATGGCCATCAGACCACCAGGTGTTACAGGGTTGGGCGAGGCACTGAAGCTGGTTATGACAGGTGCAATATTCCCCACCGTGCTGAGCGGAATTGGGACCAATGCATACCTGCCATACGTGTCCGAAACCTCCACTGTCGCCGTGCCGGTAATGGCGTATCCATCCGGTGCTGTTATAGTTGCTGTCTGGCTGTTTACACTTGACGGTGACACACTCCACGGACTTGTTGCCGTCCATGTGTAGGTTAGCGCAAGATTTTGAGCGCTCTGGGCTATGACAGTCGTCGTAATAAGGCTTCCCGGGGCCGCCGGCAATCCTTGGACGGATAGACTCCGTATTACAGGCGACGAGCCCTGTACTACTGTTGTTGTTGTGCTGCTGCCGGAACATCCTGCTAAAAGCAACATTACAAACAATGTAAAAATAAAAAATGTTTTGATACTTACTTTCATATATTCTCCTTTTTATCTTCAGCCCGTTTGTCAGGCTAAACTATACAAATGGAAAACCTCTGTAGCTGTGAGGTAACAAATCGGAATTACATTATGCTGGTGTGATGGAACTGTCAAACGTTTGCTAATATTGAGTCTGTCTGGATAAAACGAGGTTCCGGGCTCGATAGCTTAACGTACGATATTTTCCGAATTCTGCGACAACCCCCAAAAGGCCTTTCATGTAAGCACTACGCTCAACGGTATCGCCCATATCTTTTCGTCAAGCTTTACCGATTCTGTCCCGTTATACGCAAGAATGCCTGCGACACAGTGCGGCGTGCTTGCAAGAAATGCCTTGAGTCCAGAAAGGTCCTTATTCTCCCATCGTGCACCAGCTTTCATCTCTATAGCAATGCACTTGTTCCCGGCCTCTATGATAAAATCAACCTCCTGCCTGCCCTGAACGTTCCAGAAATACAGACCTGCGTCTTCTATGCCTGTCTCGACTATAGCGAAAAGGTTCTGTGCAACATAGGTCTCAAACATCGCTCCACTGAAAGGCTCCGATTCAAGGCTGTTTATGCCCGCGAGATAGCATGCGAGCCCGGAATCCGCAACATAGAGCTTGGGTGATTTAATGAGCCTGCTTGCCCTGTTCCTGATATACGGACTCAAGCGGTGGATTACAAAAGACGCCTCAAGCATTGAGAGATACCTCATCGTTGTCGCAGTGTTCAATTTTGCGTCCCTGCCGAGCTGACTCGGACTCAGCAACTGCGCTGTACGCAGCGCGGCCAGACGAAGAAGCTGTCTGAACGATATGATGTTCCCTATCTGGCTCATTTCCCGGACATCCCTCTCAAGATAGGTCTGCTCATAGCCCTTGAACCAGAGTGCTTTGTTCCTGACCCCATCGAGGCAAATGGATGGCATACCTCCCTTGAGCACGTCCCCGGGAAGCAGCCGTACGGCACCTCTGATGCCGGCTATACTTTGTTTCTCAAAGAACGCCGATAAAAACGGCTTCTTTGTGGTGTCGCCCGCAAGCTCCCTTCTTGAGAACGGATACATCGAGAAGTATACGGCGCGGCCTGCGAGACTTTCCGAGACCCCTTTGAGAACGGAAAGACTGGAAGAGCCGGAGAGCAGATACTTGCCCGGCGCCCGATCCTTGTCAACGGCCCTTTTTATAGCAACGAGCAACTCGGGGCACCTTTGTACCTCGTCTATGGTAACAGGATCTTCCGACTGTACAAACGCATCGGGATTCTGCTTCGCAGCTTCGAGATAGGCGAAATCATCGAGGGTAACATACCGTCTGTTCCTGACACCGTCCTGTTTCTGCAGAAAGGTGCTTTTACCCGCCTGCCTCAGTCCCGATATGACCACAACGGGCATCTGCTCCAGAGCTTCGAGTACCTTTGCTGCTATTTCCCTTTTAACGTACCTTGTCATGTTATTTCACATAATAGTGTCATTTTGACACCATGTCAACAACGCGGCTTCACCGGAAAATTGGAAATCAATGCGTGAAATCCGTTGGAGGGATGATATAAGGATAAGGACGTCCACTTGTAGGTCTGTGGATGTAAAAATCGGTCCGTCCGGATAAAACGGCTTTCATAGTTCGATTCTGCGGCATGATCTCGGTCGTCCTCGATGTCTACCATGTCCGTTTTACCGTCCACGGCCATGACCACTGTTAAAGTCGAGGCCGAATGTCTGTACAACACCCATCGCAATGCCCTTCGCATCGTTTAACGTTTGGTTGATCAATTTAGTCATGGCTTCGTCCAGCTCGCTTAAAAGGTCTGTGTCCTTTATAACCTGTTTGGCCTTCTCGGTCATCTCTCTTTGGTGCAGGCCCGGAGAGATCCCGGCATCAACAAGCTTTTGCCTGTCTTCAAAATACTTTTTCGTTTCTTCGGCCTGCTTCTTTAGCTCGGCCTGTGTTCGGCGCGGCTGATAGTTTCTTTGCTCTGTTTCCATATATCTCCTTTTCTGTAATTTTTATTTCTTTTACATTATCTGCATCGATCGCAGCACCCTGTCACTGCTTTTCTATATATTCAAGTGCCCTTTAAGCTGCTTCTCTAACTGGATACAGTTCCATTTTTTTTAATTGCTCATTAAAAATAGGCGCTCCATATTTGTACGGGTCAGTTTTTGCTATAGTTTTTAATGCTTCAATAATTTCTTTGTCTTTTTTAGTTGTAATGTTATGAAGTGCTTCTACTGCAGTTTCCCGAGTAGAAAAATGAGCACTTTTTAATTCTTTATATGCAAATTCTTTAAATGATTTAATGATTTCAGGATCGAGTGTAAAATGCTTTTCTCTTTGTGCTTTTCCTAATGCAGCAATTTGATATAATATATTATTACCGTCGTACTCTTCCACTTTCTTATTACTTGATGCATCTGCTATTCTTTGCAAAACTAACTGTGAAGATTCTTGCCAATATGTTGTCAGAAATTCGTGAGTATTACCTAATAATACCACCTCTGCATATAAAGATCTTTTATCCATATATTGATTCATAAGCCCACCCAAATTTGGTCCTTCTTCACCATAACCTTCTCCCAATCCTGTATCTGGATGCTCACGAACATACTCCATCGCATACTTTGTTTGGTTGTTAAATAAATCGATTAACGTAGTTTTCACTTCATCTCTTTGTAGAACCGAAGGATCTTTCATTAGTGCAGAAACCATTTTGTTTCTTTCGTCTAACGCCTTCACATTATCAGGATTACTGAAATCAAACATTGATTTGTTCCATTTTATAGAATTCAAGGTTTGTAGAGTATTTTTTATCTTTGCTTCAGTTATGCCTTCATTATTGCTATTAGAACCTGATGTAATTGTGGTGGCAGAAGGAGAACCTATTTCGGATGATCCAGTTGTAACTGTGTTGCTAGAAATAGTACTTGCTTGGGTAGTTACTTTTTGATTTGGAGTACTATTTTTTGAACAACCTTGCCCAATTAAAACACATAGGATACTTATGAACCACATTGTATAATAATTATTCATAATTTTAATCTCCCTTTTTTAATTATTCGTGGATTCGATAAGCTCGTCTGCCGTTGTGCCGCCGAGTTCGGCAATCCTTTCCAACGTCTTCCGATCCGGCACTTTTGTGCCTATCTCAAAACGACAGAGGTCTTCCCATTCAATACCGATTATTTTTGCGAATGCAAATGAGTTCTTTTCTCCCCGTATCTGTTCAATCTTTTCACATAGCTTCATTATTCCCCCTTTATTATTAAAAATCTCTATCAAGCCCGCGGTCACGGGTCTTTCCCTGACGATCAAGGGCGCGCTCCCGCTCCGTGACCTCGTGCGCGATTGCTTCGAGCTTCTTTGAAAGCTCCGGTTTTTTATTTTCAATCGCTTTCATCAAACCCTTGTCCTTGCTCGTGGTCGTCGCGATCCGTTCAAGCTCTTTCGTGTTGGTGTTCACCATGCGCTTGTGATCGATCATCCACTGCGCGTTTTCAACGTCCTTCTCGATACGCGCGGCTTTCTTCGTAAGCTGCTGCTGCTCCCATGCCGGCAGCTCTTTCGCCCTGGCCGGCGTGCGGTCAATCTTATGCTCTGGCTGCTCTTGTCGGTCGTCTTTGGACTTGTCCAGGCTGATCTTTTGCTGCTCCGGGGCTTCCCGCTCCTGCGCTTTGGGCGCGGCTTCGCGGGTAACTGCCTTCCCCGGCTCCTGCTCATAGTCAAGGGATACGTCCTTTAATCGCTCTCTGTTTACAGTATTCACCAGGGCCTTTCTATCGGGTATCTGGTCCCGCGGCACAACCATTTCAAGCGTGTCGGTGTGGCGTGTGCCCGCAACGTTTGAAAGCTGCTGATCAAAGCCCTCTGTTACCAGGGTGATGGCATTATTGAACGTGTCGCCCTGCTCCTTATGGACGGTGCGCGCATAGGCGTGGTTAATGTGATCGTACTGCGTCGCGTTAAAGGTTACGGTGCGCCGGTCGCCTTCTTTGTTGATCTCTGCCGTGATCTCGTTGCCTTTGATCTCTTTGATAGTCGCGCTTGTGCCGTTTCGGACGTCAAGCTCGGGTTTGTAATTGTTTTTCTCAAATACAATCTCATCGCCTTCGGCAAAGGCCTTTTGTCCATGCTGTGCGGTCTGTATAAGATGGTCTTTCCCAAGCTCGTTATTCTCTTTTCGTTTCTCGCGTGCCAATTCGTTTAAGTCGTCCACGTCCGCGCGCCTATATGTCAACATGCGGGTGGTCTTGTCCGGCTCCTGCTGGCGTTTTTCGTTCCAGAGTAAAACGGTTTTCTCTTTTGGCTGCTCGGTTGTCCCGGTCCAGTGGACACGATTTTCTTTCTCATAGGTCTTTAAAAAGTCATCGCCCCGGCCTTGCGCAATGGCCTTTGTTGCCTCTTTGTGTCCAGGGTCCTTCTGGCGGCGTACTTCGGTTAACTCCTCTTTATCTGTATTCTCGACAATCATTCTGAAAGCTGCGCCTGCTTCGATTGCCTGAAGCTGTCGGTAGTTGCCGATCATGATGACCTTTGCGCCGTGTTCTTTGACCTCTTTCAAGATTCGATCCATCTGCCGGCTGCCGATCATCCCGGCTTCGTCAACGACAAGCACGTCCTTTGACGTCAAAAGGTTCTCTCCCCTATCCCATTGGTAAATACATTTTGCGATAGTCTGGCTCTCGATCCCGCTTGATCCCTCAAGACCCTGCGCCGCGATCCCGGAAAGTGCCGCGCCCCGGACGTTTAAGCCTTCAAGCTCGTATGCTTCACGCGCTCCGTAAAGCATCCGGCTCTTTCCCGTGCCCGGAAGTCCCTGCACGTTTCGCAAGTCAGAATCTTCTAATGTGTAATTTAAAACGCGGCTTTGCTCGTCTGACAGTTCCAGGCCTGCGGCCTGCAAACGCTGTGCGGTCGCGGTTATGGTCTTTTCATTTATCCCGTGCCCTGCCCTCTCGTATAGCTCCATCGCGTTTCTTTTCGCCGAAAGCTCCACGGCAAACATTTCGCTTGTCGTGTACCGCATCTCCCCGCGTTCGTCTTTCGCAAGCTCCATAATGTGCGGGTCGTTCTTGATGGCATGGTATACCTCGGTCATTTGCGCCGTGTCCGCGCTTTGTCGTTTCGAGAATCTCTTTATGTCGTTGTCTGTGAATGTGCTTTGCGTATATGTTATCGCCTGAAGTCCGATAAAGGGGTCCTGTTTTATCCGCTCCCCGTTGTCCCGGGCGATCTGATTGTTTCTTTCGACCTGCTCGGCGTAAACCGCGCTGTTCGGCTTATCATCTACGGATTGCCCCGCAAGCGGTAGTCCCTGTTTCTCGTAGCTGTCCGCGGTGATCCGTTCGGGCCGGCCTGCCCGTTCAAGGGCACGGTTCGCAAAATCCGCCCATGCCCCGCGCCAATGCTGTAGCAGTTCCTTTTTATCCCAGTCCCGGTTTTTCTTTCCGAATCCGTCCCCTTCTATCTCACGGGTCGTAAGCATGACGTGGACATGCGGGTTGCCGTCCCCTTTGTCGTGTATGTTAATATCTGCAACCATGCCGCGGCTTACAAATTCCTTATTCACAAATTCCCGCGCAAGCTCGATCTGTTCTTCCTTACTCAATTCTGCAGGTAATGAAAAATCAACCGTGCGGGCTGTACGCGCGTCTTTCCGGTTCTCCCTTGCTTCTACCCCGTTCCATAGCTTCGCCCTGTCCTTCATCCAGTCCGGGGCTTTATCCGGTGTCAATATCTCTGAATATACAAGCCCCCCTTTGTGGGTATAGTCCGAAGTTCTGCCGTCTTGCTCGCTGGTCAGCTCCGAGCATGAGCGATACGCTGCCGCGGCAACCGAGCTTTGCCCGGCGCCCCGCGATATTGTCCCGACACTGAAATGATATAGGGGTGGTCGCAGAATTCGGAAAAAATCGTACGCTAAGGGCTTTTTCTCGATAAAGCAACTTATCCTCCTTACTGAGGACAATAGCATAACCCATTAATAAAACGCAATAATTATAATACATTTCATACTTATGCAGATAGGTACTAAGCTTCCCCGAGCGTTCTTAGTGGCCTGAATTTAGGGTGGTCGCCCCCCCTTGACAATCTTCCTTACATTACAGGATAATAGGAAAGCTTAACGTACGATTTTTTCCGAATTCTGCGGGGACCCCACGTTGCCTATTTCAGCTATCTTTGACAAGGTCAGCAAGGAGGGAGTATCGATATTAGCTTCATACTTGATTACTTTATTGTCCTATTCTGGGATGGTTGAAAACCCTCGCCTTCAGGCGAAGCGAAAAGTGTGCTAATGTGGTTGCATGCGACAATATCATACCGGAACGCACACGAAATATGATTTGAAGGTACACTTGGTATGAGTGCCAAAGTATCGTAAGAAAGTGATGACGGGAGCCGTAGCAATTCGTGTGCGTGATCTGATTAGACAGATAGCAATGGAGCACGAGTTACAAATAATTTAAGGGAAAGTTGCATGCGACCACATTCATGTATTTATCTCCTATATGCCACATCAATCAATAAGTCAGATCGTGCAGTGGCTGAAAGGAATCAGTTCGCGAATATTACTTCAAGAATTTGCGCATCTGAGGAAACAGTTTTGGGGCAGACACCTCTGGGCACGCGGGTATCTTGCCGTCAGTTCAGGAACAATCACGGACGCAATGATAGCGGAATATATCAAGGGGCAGGAAGGAGAGCAGATTGCAGATGACAGTCAATTTCAAATTGACGAGCCTCCGAACCTACCGCCTTCAAGGCGGTAGTAGTTCAGTTTTGAGGGCTTAAATGGAGGATTCCAAATTAAATAAGTATGCATGGTTAATGCCTGAAAGGAGAATACAATGAATGTCGGGAAAAACAATCATATTATCTCTGGCTTATTTTGGGCGATTAAAAAGAAATTAAGAAATTCTGTAACTGCGAGATTAATCATGTATAGCCTTGTAGTGACCTTGCTTATCGCAGTGCCCTTGGTTTTTGCCGGGTGTCAGAGTAATGCACAACCAAAAAGAACGTATGTGTGGATGCCGGATGCGACTTTTCATATGGGAGCTGTGCCAGCAGTAAACCCGTGTCCCTCGGATCATCCATTGAGCTGTCCGGGTACGGGTAAATGTTGCGCTACGAACTATCCCTATCTTTGTGGTAGCTTGGATAAGTGTTATTCTTCCTCTCCTCCGTGTTCAGGGTATATTACGTGTTCTACCCAGGCGCCTCTCATAACGTCAGTAACCCTGTCGAGAAGCTCTATTGCCATAGGTGGCGCCTGGACGGTTTTTACAGTTAATTTCACGGTTACTGCTTCATTTAGGATAACCGAAACAATTATTTATGTTGAAGAGGCTGGTGGTTATTTTGAGTTGCCGGTCAACACGGCCCAAAATCAGGATGGATTTATACAGTTCCCTCTGGGTTTGTCAGATGCTCAACCCGATTTGTCCGGTTGTAATAATGGCGGACAACCTTGTTACGTTCAAATACCGCTGGGTACAACAAACCTTGATGAAGTAATTTCTCTTTTAGATGGTTCAGGTAACGTAAGCAGTCCTTATACGGAAGATGTCCTTGTTGAAGGGACTGGCGGCGGCGGCGGTGGTTCATACTGCTATTCTACCTCGGCATGTATACCGAGTTCGCTTTCTAATACCTGTGAATGTAGCGGTTCAACGACCCAGACACAATGTGTGAGCGGGCATCCGGCGTGTAGTGCTGCCGGAGGGCCTTGCGGCGATGGAACACATGCCTGTTGTGGAGGCGAGACGTGTATCTATAATTCATGCGTGCAAGGGTGCGGTCAATGTACAGGCATAGGCTGTCAATGAACTTTACATTTTACATCATCCTTTGGAGAAGAACAGAGAGAAATGATTACGCTGAAAAAAATAGAAACTAAAAGGGGGCTTTTATGTTAATTAAACCATTGGATAAGTACGTGCGTTTCATGGGGCTGTTTTTATTATTGGTAACAATAACTGTGGGGGGAATAGGATGCAGCGGGAAAAGTTCGTCATCTTCCGTAACCGCTTGCACTTCCAATTCCCAATGTTCAAGCGGGCAGGTATGCCAGAGCGGAAGCTGTGTTACATCTACCTCAATTCCCGCTCCTCCTTCAAATTTATCAGCCACTGCCGGTAATAGACAAGTATTTTTGACATGGAATGCTTCAACAGAAGCTACAAGCTACAATATTTATGATGCAGTCACAGCGGGCGGCTCTTATACGAAAGTCGCTTCTGCCTCATCTACAAACACGACTGTTACTGGTCTATCGAATACCGGGTTGACATATTATTTTGAAGTAACAGCTGTAAACAGTGCCGGAGAAAGTGCATATTCTAATGAAGTAAGCAGCGTAGCATATACCAGCAGTACGTATGTTGCGGGGAATAGCGGTTCTGCTGGTATAGCCATAGACAGTTCCAACAATGTCTGGATTGTAAACAGCGGCGCAAATGCCGTGACCGAATTAAATTCTGACGGCGTAATTGTTGGTACGTATTCTGTTGGTCTTTTGCCCCAGGGTATTGCCATAGACAATGCCGGCAACGTCTGGATTGTCAATAAGAACAACAATAGCGTAACCAAACTGAGCTCTAACGGAATCACCTTAGGAACCTATGGTGTAGGGAGCGGACCTATGGGTATAGCAATTGATGTTTCCGGTCATGTATGGATTACAAATAGCGGTGGTAGCAATACAGTAACAGAATTAAACCTGACCGGTACAACCATCGGTACCTACGCTGTAGGAACCCAGCCTCAGTACTTGGCGATAGACAGCTCCGGTAATGTCTGGGTTGCGAATTATGATACTAATAATGTAACCGAATTAAACCTGACCGGTACAACCATCGGGACCTATTCTGTCGGTGCCCAGCCTTCCGGTATTGCGATAGATGGTTCTGGAAATGTCTGGATCGCTAACTGGAATAGCAGCAATGTTACCAAGTTAAGTCCTACTGGCGCACATATTGGGACGTACGCTACAGGCGGTGCTGTCGCCGGTGTCGCTATAGATAATTCCGGCAACATCTGGATCGCAGGCAGTAATGGCATAACAGAATTAAGCCCTGCCGGTGAGATTATAGGGTCTTATCCTGTAGGCGGTGCTGGTGGTATCGCAATAGATAGTTCTGGCGATGTCTGGTTTGCAAATTTTAGCACTGCTAATACTGTAACCGAATTGTGCGGCATTTCAACAGGACCTCAATACTTTCCGTACACTGGTCCCCAATTCCCAGGCGGAGGAAACTGGTAGGTATGAGTTAAGGAATTAAGAAGTTCTGGAATTATAGAGTTGATGGGTAAGGGCTGGCTATTCCCCGCCCTCATAATTCCTGTCTGTCCGCAAAGCTTGTATACTTCGCATGCCCGACAATGATATTTGTACAGAGAGATTGTTACCTTTAAGGGATGGGATGAATATGCGTCTTAATATATTATAGAGTTCTACATTGACTTGACATAGGTTTCATTTTACCATATATTTCTTATTTAGGATTATATTCCAATTTAAGGTTTGATAATGAAAGTGTCAAAAAAGGATATAAAACAGCGAATGGCCCGTTTTGAAGAAGTGAGCAGGAAATCGGGTGCAAAATTAACCCACCAGCGCTTGGAAATTTTCCGGGAAGTTGCTCAAACAGTCGAACACCCGGACGTAGAAAAGGTCTTTGAGGGTGTGCGCAGGCGCATGCCGACGATATCGATGGATACGGTCTACCGGACGCTCTGGTGGCTCAAAAGCCTGGGCCTTATAACCGTACTCGGCCCCTCCCGGGAGAGAGTCAGGTTCGATGCGAATCTGAGCAACCATCATCATTTTGTATGTACCCGGTGTGGCCTAACGAGGGATTTTTTCAGCGATGAACTGGATAGTTTGACATTGCCGGATTCCGTACTTTCCATCGGGCTTGCAAAGAAAACCCAGGTGGAAGTAAAGGGAATCTGCCTTAAATGCGCCGCGGACGGGAAACCAGGCGCGAGAAAAAATGAAAGGAGATAACATTATGAATGACGAGAGAAAAGGTCCTGTAATGGGACGAAAGAATAATCCGATTGCCGGAGGAGGGACTTCAAACTGGGACTGGTGGCCAAATCAATTAAATCTTCACATTTTGCATCAACACTCTGCCAAGTCCAATCCGATGGGAAAAGATTTCAACTACGCTGAAGAGTTTAAAAAACTCGATCTGGCGTCCGTGAAAAAGGACCTTTATGCACTGATGACTGATTCGCAGGACTGGTGGCCAGCCGATTACGGACACTACGGGGGACTCTTCATCAGGATGGCGTGGCACAGCGCGGGTACCTACCGTATAAACGACGGCCGCGGCGGAGCAGGACACGGCAATCAGCGCCTCGCGCCTGTCAACAGCTGGCCGGATAACGTGAACCTCGACAAGGCGCGCAGGCTGCTCTGGCCGATAAAGCAGAAATACGGCAGAAAGCTCTCATGGGCCGATCTCATTATCCTTGCCGGAAATTGCGCGCTTGAGTCCATGGGATTCAAGACCTTCGGCTTCGGCGGCGGCCGCGAGGACATCTGGGAGCCCGAAGAGGACATCTACTGGGGCAGCGAAGACACCTGGCTCGGTGACAAGCGTTACACCGGTGATCGGGACCTCGAGAGTCCGCTTGCCGCGGTACAAATGGGCCTTATCTACGTGAACCCGGAAGGGCCGAACGGCAACCCGGATCCGATTGCTTCGGGCCGAGACGTGCGTGAAACCTTCGCGCGCATGGCTATGAACGACGAAGAGACCGTAGCACTCGTTGCAGGCGGTCACACATTCGGAAAGACTCATGGCGCAGGCCCGGCATCGTTTGTGGGCCGTGAACCTGAAGGCGCGCCCATCGAAGAGCAGGGTCTCGGATGGAAGAGCAGTTTCAAAAGCGGCAAAGGCGGCGATACGATCAGCAGCGGCCTCGAGGGCGCGTGGAAGCCGAACCCAACCAGATGGGACATGGGTTATCTGAAGGTGCTGTTCAAATACGAATGGGAACTGGTCAAGAGTCCGGCTGGCGCGAACCAGTGGCTGGCCAAGAACGTGGACGAAGAGGACATGGTGGTCGATGCACATGACCCGTCGAAGAAACTCAGGCCGATGATGACCACAGCTGACCTTTCGCTGCGCTTCGACCCTATCTACGAACCAATCGCGAGGCACTTCCTGAAGAACCCCAAGGAATTCGAGGACGCTTTCGCACGGGCTTGGTTCAAGCTGACCCACCGCGACATGGGCCCCCGCTCCCGTTATCTCGGCCCGGAAGTACCGAAAGAAGAACTCATCTGGCAGGACCCGGTACCTGTGGTCAATCATAAGCTGATTGACGGGAAAGACATCGCTGTTCTCAAGGGCAAGATTCTTGCCACCGGCCTGTCTGTCCCGGAACTGGTATCAACCGCATGGGCATCGGCATCCACATTTCGTGGCTCCGACAAGCGCGGTGGCGCAAACGGGGCGCGCGTCCGTCTCGCGCCGCAGAAAGATTGGGAGATCAACCAGCCTGGGCAACTGGCGAACGTACTGGGCATTCTCGAAGGTGTCCAAAAGGAGTTCAACAAAGCACAGAAAGATGGGAAGAAGGTCTCACTCGCCGACCTGATCGTACTGGGCGGCTGTGCAGGTGTTGAGCAGGCTGCAAGGAATGCCGGTCATGATGT
>JAMCVD010000032.1 GCA_023381995.1 Deltaproteobacteria bacterium | reverse complement strand
CCCTTTACGTCATCCACTATGACCACCTCCGTCCCGGTGCGTATCGCACGCACACCCGGAAGAGGACGGACAGGACTCCGGGTTATCGAGCGCGTGCGGAGGATTGAAGTCCTGTGGATTATACCGCGCCATGACCGTGAGGTAGGAAAGCGTCTGCTCCCACACGTGGGGAATGGCTACCTCGTTCTGGAAATACGGGTTTCCGTTCGCATCCAACATGGTCACTGCCACCTCGCCCATGTGTTGCGTGTCGTGCGTAGGCACGTTGTGGAGGAGGTCGTAGATGAGCGGATCGAGCACCGCCTGCCCCTGTTGATTGCCCTGATACAGCACCGCAAGCGCGAGCGTTGCCTGGGATGCGATTGTATCAAAAGTGGTCTGGTACGTAAGGTCCGGCGCAATCGTGCTCGCAAGATACGTTCCCTCGGAGATCATAGTGGATGACGTAAAGGGCAGGAACTCAGCCGGCCAGATCGACCATGCGCCCGAGCCCACCTCCTTGGTAAAGGCGCCGCACTGGTCGTAGACGATCTCATACGCCGTGCACGTGGTCCACGAGCCCGCAGTCCCGCTTGTGAAGAAGTTGGACAGTATTGCCTGCTTGAGCTCGTCGGCTCTTGCCTGCCAGGCCGGTATAACACCCGTGTCGTTCATATATTTTGCCGCACGGATGCCGGACTCTATCCCGAGCCATGTCGCTATCGCGCCCTGCAGCCCCTGGGTCTGCACCACGTTATCATCCTCGTTCGCATAACACTGAAGGTTGTTCGTGGAGTCCTTGCAATTGACAAGCGCCTGGGTGCCGAGCTTGATAGCAGGCCAGACGCGCTGCATGTAGTGCACCCGGTCGCATGCGGAGCCCAGGAACAGTGTGTGTTCCCACAGGGTCCACACGCCAAGCCCGGTCTCGTCTATCTCGAAGGGTATGGGCCCGCCCGGCATCCCGTCCGCGTAGAAGTTCATGTCGAAGCTGCCCGCCGGTCCGGCCGTGGTATCGGTCTGGCGCTGTACCTGCGCATAGAACAGATTGTGCTTCGTGACCATGTCGTGGTACCCCGCGACATCGAGTGCATAGTTGATGAACGAGCCGTCCCTTGGCCAGTCCTCAGCATAGGGCGGCTGGGTCGCTATAGACGCTACGATCGCGCCGGTTCGGTTGTCGGTCGCGACCCGAATGGAAATGAGCGCGCGCTTCGCGAAGCTGACAATCACCGGGTCTGTCGTGTTCGGGAGCTTTGCGGTACTCAGCCACTGTTTCCACCATGCGTTCGTATCGTCATATATATTCTGCCACCCGAGCGCCTCCGCAGAGTCCAGATCGGACCGGGCGCTTATGTAGTCTTTTGCAAAGGAGAGGTACACGGTAAACTCAACTGTTCCCTGCGCATCGATGGAGAACTGCTTCATGACCGCTGCATTGGCCTGGCACTGCGCCGCAAGACTGTCCGGCAGGGTACCGGCGTATGAGGAGTAGTACGCGTCCGCAGGGCTGTACGGAGTAGCGACACCCCTGCCCAACGGACACGGGGTGGAAAAATCATCGCCCACCTGGAAGCTGCCCGGGGTGAAGTCGAAGCCGATGACCGCATACACACCATCGGGCAGTCCCGTGATAGAGGACAGGAAATTCTCCACGTCCGTCTGCCCCGGCGTGCCAGAGAACAATGTGGCGATGTGGGAGAAGTTCTGGTCGCCGGGCATAAAATGCACGAGCTGCTTGCTGACAGGGTCGTACAGGCACGCGTAATCGTTCACGCTGTCGTTCATCCAGTCATCGATCGGGATGTATTTTGTTTTGTTCAGACACGGGGCAAGGTTCTCATAATAGACAAAGTTCAGGGGACCAACCGGCACCGCGTTCAGATTGTCTATCACGTAATGCCTGACCAGCACGTCCTTCCCGGGCATGACGAGGTCGTACTGGGTCACCCGGATGCCCTCTGCGGCTGAGGTATATTGCGTAACGAGGACGTCCGAGTCCGGCGAATCGTAGTATTGCTGAGTGGTAAAGACCGGGTCCCTGAGCCACACCATACCGGATATGGGCATACCCGCGGTAAAGTACAGGCCTGCGAAGCTGCCGGCATTGTCGTACGCACCGAAATGGGGGAGCGTCCGCGCGGAGGACCCCGGCGTTATGCCCTGGGTCGCCGTCTTGTAATTCAACTGGTCATAGTAGCTCGGGCTCGGCCACCTCAGCACCGTGATCGTACCGTGCTGCGATATGCCGGCGCTCAGCCCTCCGTTGCCCACCGCGGCGTTTATGTTCGTCGCACCGAATGGCGATTCCGGATCCAGACTCTGTGCATGCCCCTGTACACCCGCGAAGAGTGCCGTTGCCAGCACCACCCACGCAATAATCCGGCTCTTCCTGGGTGAGGTGGGGGCAGCCGGAATATGAAATGATGTTCTCAATTTACGAAGGAATAATGGCGCGTATTCCCGCCATGTAACAAATGGTCGCGAGTTTCTTTTAACCCGTTCGATCACTTCTGTTACTTCTGTAATAGGTTGATCGTCCATAAAATCCATATATCAAACTCCGTTAGAAAGAACAAGTTTGCTTCGGCTGAATAAGATGGCGAAGCAAGTCCTTTCCTCCAGCCCCATTACCGTAAAAGGAGAAGAAACAAAGAACAGGGTATATTACCGGGGAGTTTACCAGATAATATTATTCTATACTTTTTCCAGCCTGATCCCTTTACCTGCTTTTATATTATCTCTGGCTTTTTCTCTTCTCTGCAAAAACCTCGGATCGTTTTCCAGACGGAAATCCAACCAGCCATCTTCTGTTTTAAATCCTATCAACACCCCGGCCGGTTTGCCATGCCGTGTGATTACGACCTGTTCTTTCTCTGCAAAATGTAAGTACCTTGAGAGATCGTCTTTTACTTCCGACAAAGCTATTTTTTTCATATCTCTTCACCCGCCTTTTTTAACCATTGCATACCTTTTGATTTCGGTATTATTGCAGGTACCTCTGCCGTGCTTCCCTCTCTATCATAGAATACCCCGATTTCGTCTATTCTCAGACTGTACTGAGGGTACCTTAGACTCCTCTTTTTTTGGAGGGTAAGACAGCTGCGGGACACTTTTTATGAAGAACCCCGCCGTAAATAGCGGGGATTGCGGCCAGTCCCCGTTCAAAAAGGGGTATTTATGGTCATCCCTGCTTTAAAAGCTCAGGTTCAGTAAATACTTTATCATTATCGGAGGTAATCATGGAACAAGAAAAAAAGGATGTTGTTTCGGAAAGTCTTGCAGCTAAGGCGATCGCGCTTTC
>JAMCVD010000066.1 GCA_023381995.1 Deltaproteobacteria bacterium | reverse complement strand
ACAAGCATTTCAAGCTCCTTTGACATATGGCCGGGTTTCAGTCCGTTCTCTGTAGAGAAATCGTTCAGCATCTTCTTGAATTGATCGAGCGTAACGTCCTGCTTTCCTACGCTGATAACAACGCCGCTGCCGAGCGCGATGGACAGACGGTTCGTACACCCGAATATGCAGAGTGCTCCAATCACTATGGACATTGTACGTTTCATGGCGCTATCGCTAATTCCTTTTCAGGCTTTCGGGCATTGCCTCTTTCTCCACAGGCCGGGGGACCAGTGCCTCGAGCATCCCGAGAATACCGTCTATGCCTTTTGCGAGAAGGGGTTCAAAAGTCAACTGCATGGCACGGTTTCCCTTCATCTTGATAATCCCTCCATTCAGCAATCCGCGGATATCATCTAACCCCACGGGCGTACTCTGCAGGAAGGTAAGCCTGAAATCGCCGCCCACCTTGTCGAGTCTCACAGCCTTCAGCCTCTTCATTATTGTTTTTATCTTAATTATCTTTACAAGCATTTCAAGCTCCGACGGCATGCGCCCGAACCTGTCTTCGAGCTCAGAAACGATCTCAGGCAGGTTGCTGTCGGCATTCGCGAGGCGCCTGTAGAACAGCAGTCTTAACTCCGGAGTGCTCGATTAGCCCCCCGGGATGTAGGCAGGGACGGGGAAATTAAGGTACGGCTCGACCGGCTCTTCATACGCCTCTCCCCGTATGCCCGCCATGGCCTCCCTCACAAGCTCGGAGTACAATTCGAGTCCTATCGCGTCGATATGCCCGGACTGTGCCCTGCCTGCGATATTCCCTGCGCCCCGCATCTCCATGTCGTGTATAGCAAGTCTGAACCCGGAGCTCAGCTCCGAAGAGGAAGCTACTATCTTCAGCCTTGCTATGGCCTGGGGCGAGATCGTCCTGTCGAATGGTATAATAAAGTACACATAGCCAACCTGGCCCGATCTGCCCACCCTGCCCTTCAACTGGTAGAGCTCGGACGTCCCGAACGCGTCCGCATCATATATAACGATCGTGTTCGCAGACGGGATATCGAGCCCCGACTCGACAATGGCCGTGCTGACAAGCACGTTGATCTCTTTCCGTATGAATCGAGACATGATGCTCTCGATATGCTTCGCAGACATCTGTCCGTGCACGACCGCAACCGATGCGGACGGTACGACCTTCGCTATCCTGTCCGCAAGCTGCTCGAGCCCCTTTATCTTCCTGCTGACGGCGAACACCTGTCCTCCGCGCTCTATCTCCTTTACGATAAGATCGTGCACCCCCGAATCGCTGTACTTCATTATATGACACTGGGTGGCCTTCCTCTCGGAGGGGGGCGTCGCTATGATGCTGATGTCCTTGATCCCGGAGAGTGCCATCTTCAATGTCCGCGGTATCGGTGTCGCGGTAATAACGAGGATGTCTGCCGAAGGATTGAACCTCTTGAGGGCCTCCTTGTGGTCAACGCCGAACTTGTGCTCTTCGTCTATGATAACGAGTCCGAGTGACTTGAATCGTACGGCCTCTTTCAATATCGCGTGTGTGCCTATCAGGACGTCTACCTCTCCGCTCGCGAGGGCCTTGAGTATCGCCCTTCTTTCCGACGACCTTCTGAAACGGTTGAGCACCTTTATGTTCACGGGGTACTCCTTAAACCTTTCGGAGAATGTCCTGTAGTGCTGCTCAGAAAGGATCGTGGTCGGTGCCAGCAGTGCGACCTGCTTATTGTCCATAACGGCCTTGAATGCGGCCCTCATGGCCACTTCTGTTTTCCCGTAGCCGGAATCACCGCAGACGAGTCTGTCCATCGGCCTGCTGCTCATCATATCGGTCAGAACGTCCTCGATGGCCTTCTTCTGGTCCATCGTCTCTTCATACGGGAAACCGTCCTCGAATGCCTGGTACAGGCTGTCCGGCGTCGAGAAGCTAAACCCGCCCTTCAACTCCCTTATCGCCTGATTGTTTATAAACTCGTGTGCTATCTCGTACAGGCTTTCTTTTACTTTTTTCACCCTCGTCATGAAAGCGCTGCCGCCCAGCTTATCGAGCACCGGCGCCGCGTCAGAAGACGGGATATACTGGCTCAGCATGTTCGCGCGCTCCACAGGAAGGTAGAGCTTCGCATTGTCCCGGTACTCTACCACGATCAGCTCGATCCTCAGCGTATCTATGTCCATGGTCGTAATGCCGGTCAGCCTGCCAATCCCGTACTCCCTGTGTACTATGTACGTACCAAATTTAAGCTCCTCGAGGCTCAGCGGCTCCCCCCCGTGCACCTGTCGGTAAGCCTGCCTTCCCTTTCTGCCCTTTCCCGCACTGAACAGGTCGGCCTCCGTTATAAACGGAATGCCATCATAAACAAACCCTCTCTCCAGAGTGCCGTCAACGATGTTCATCCCCTGCTTCACTCTGGACATGCAGCCCGGATACGGCCCCTCTATACGGTTTATCTCTATGCCAGAGTCCGACAGGACCATGCCGAGGTGCCGGATCCTGTCGCTGCTTTTCATAATCAGGACGGCCGTCCGGTCTTCTTTTGCAAGGTGCTTTATATACTCGAACGCCGAATACATCCTCTTGGTGCCGGAACTCAACCATGCGTCGATGTCCCCGAGCGGCGACACCTTATCGATACCGAGGAACGTACGCTGTGCAGGGGGAGAGCTGTCTATCCATATTGTCTTATACGCGGCGAGCCTCTGTCGAATACGGTCCGGAGACGCGAACATTCTCTCGACGTCGTTCACCGTCCGCCCGTCCCTTAAAGCCTGCAGGTGGTGCCGATGGATGTCCTCAAAATACCTGTCCAGCGTATTGTCGACATCGACAGGACTGACGATAACGATGTCCGTTCCCTTGTCGATATAATCGAAGATGTCTGTCCTATCGTCATACGGCAATTCTTCCGGAGACACAATCCCGGGCCCGTCCCCCCGTACGGAGGGATCTTTCATAAGGAATTCCGTAACGGGAGGAACGAACACGGTCTCTATCTTCTGAAAAGAGCGCTGGTCCGCCACCATAAAATGCCTTATGGACTCCACGGTATCGGACAGCATCTCGATCCTTACAGGGTACCCGGAATTGGGAGGGAAGATATCGACTATGCCCCCCCGTATACTGAACTCCCCGATCGAGGTAGAAATACCCTGTCTCACGTACCCGAGCTCAACGAGCCTGAGGGCAAGCTGTGTTATATCGAGTCTGTCCCGGACATTGATCCTGAGCTCTAAAGACGCCAGCAGAGAGGGCTGCGGTAAAAGCGGCATCAGGGCCTTTGCGGAAGCGACCATGACGTCCTTTCCCTTATTGCACACATGCTCGCTTATGGCCGTTATCCTTTCAGCCTGGACGTCGATGACCGGAAAGATGCCGTTGTACGGTATGATGCCCCATGACGGGAACAGCCTCGGCGCGATCCCGGCCGACGACACCCATGACAGCTCTTCCACCAGCCTGTCCGCATATCCGCCCGACGGCGCAACGACAAGCACCGGTCTGCCCGAGGCACGCAGGTACTCATAGATCAAGAGAGACCTGAAAGACGTATCATGCATCCTTACCCAGGCCGGGTTATTCGACACAAGGAATTCTATCTCTTTCTCACTGTTAAACAATATTGTCCCTCTCCCCAAAAGAGATCATAGTATTCATAGCACAAAAAGGAAAGTGTTTGAGACGATGTGAAGTAAAACGCTTACGAACCACGTGGGATAACGATTCCGGAACTTATCTGTGTGAAAAATAAGATAGTATCGCCCGTACTCCCACGGTCTTAAATATGGTCACAAATTTTCTGGGCCTTGTATAGAACCGCAGGTATGCCTTCCTCTGGAGCCTTTCAAGCTGCTTTCTGCCGATTTTCTCGAGCTCGAGTGCCCGGCCGAGCTGTTTGCCGTAGTCCCTCCAGTCATACGAGAGCACCTTTAATCCGCCCTGGCCCTTTTTCGCCATATCGACAATCTCTGTGCCGGGGAATGGCGTAAGTATCGTAAACACTGACCCCTCCGGATCGAGAGCTATGGCGAAATCCACGGTCTTGTTTATCGTATCGACGGTGTCGTACGGTAGCCCTATAATAAAATTCATGTACACATCTATGTCTGCCTGCTTTGTCCATTGTACAGCATTCCTGATGTCCCCTACCTTCAATCTCTTCGCAGCACGATCGAGTATCCCCTGATCGCCAGAATCCCCTCCATAAGATATAAACCTGCAGCCGGCCCGCTTCATCTTCTGGAGTAATGCTTCGCTCACGAGATCCGCCCTCGTCTCGCACCCCCATTTTATTGCCTTACTTATGCCCGTTTTGATCAGCTCGTCACACAGGGCCTCTGCCCGCTTCATGTTCAAAGTAAAGGTCTCATCCACAAACAGGAGATGGTTGATATGATAGACCTCTATATCCCTCTTTATCTCATCGATGACCGACTGCACGTTCCTGTATCTTACAATCTTGCCATTCGATCGAAAACAGAAGACGCAATCGTAGGGACAGCCCCTCGACGTTATTATCGGCAATTCCCTCAGTTTATGGCTTGGGAATGTATAAAAGGGCTTGTACAGGCTCAAGTCGAAGCCGTCGAAGTCCGGCATCGGAGCGGCATTGACGTCGAGATACGATCTCTGAGGATTTACGACAATCCTGCTACCGTCCCTGTAAGCGATGCCTTTTACACTTTCGAACGCGCCATGATCATTGGAAGACATTGCTTTCAGCAGCTCCGGCAGGGTCAGCTCTCCCTCGCCGTACACAAGATAATCGAAGCCGCTGAATTCTCTCAGGGTTTGCTCGGGCAGGGCAGACGCATGATAGCCGCCTATAATCGTTTTAATGTTGGACGATATATGCTTTACTTCACCCGCGATGACCGCGGCATCGTAGATTTGCTGGGTCGGGGCGGTCAGGCCCACGACGTCCGGCTTCGTTTCGACAATCCTTTTTGTCAGTGCTTGTTTTGATAATCTTTCTGCAATAGCATCGATAATATGGACTTCATGTCTTTCGCGCCTTAAAAAAGCGGTCATGTACGCTATCCCGAGGTGCGGAACGACCTGAGGATTGTGTGTAAAAGCTTTCTCTTCAGACAAGAACGGTGGTATTATCAAAAGTATTTTCATAAAAAACTGGACAGACACACACCCGACACATCACCGCGCCTCAAAACAAAATAAACCCATCCTCTGCTGTCTATCCATACCCCACAGGGACCCACGCCTTGAATCTGCTCTCTCCCACATCGGGTAACCCGCCCCTCTTCTGAGGGACCTCAGGCTATTATAGTTACTGTATTCTTGGAGCCGGTCTCCACATATCGACTTCCTCCTTCTATGAGGATACCTGGAATTATGTACAATGTCAAGACAAAAATATCCCTTGCATGTGCCCTCCATGCCCGTTCACGTCCCTCGTTTCATCCCCCTCAGCAACGCTAAAACAGAAACCTGTATCCGGCCATAACTTCGATGCCGCCGACGTTGACGCTGACGCCGTTAAAATCGCTATACTGGTTGATCGGGACCGAAATCTCGACGGTAATCCCCCCATTGCCCGCCATCAAAAAGTCTGCTCCCCCTACAAGCTCCAGACCTATACCGACGCCGGAGGTACTCCCGTAGTATGTATCATTGAAAGTCGAGTTATTGTATACCAGCCCAAGACCGAAGAACGGTATTATATTGTTCAGCGGTATCGTACCGAGCGCGTCCAGCTTGAGCGCAAGGCTGCCGAAGTCCTCGGTATAGCTGTAGTACGCATTCGTTGCCTGGTCGTAGTATACTTCATTTGCACTCGAAACGCCGATATAGTCGAGCTCCACTCCCAGGGCAAAGTAATCCCCGAAATCGTAGCGACTGTCCACCCCGATCCCTATTCCTGTGCTAAAATCTTTTAGACCGTCCGAGTCGCTGTTCGGCAAGAAGCCGATAAGCTTGACACCAACCGACCCGCTATGTACTCCTGCGCTGTACGGATACTGATACGGGTACTGCGCAAAAGCAGCACCACAAAGGACAAGCACCAGTCCCCCTGCTATCACACCAGCCTTACCCATCTCTTTTCTCATCTCTCCCTCCATGTATTTCGATCAGGTCTCATCTCCGACCAGTCTGAGGAACTCGTCCTCTGTCAGGATCTTTATACCAAGTGCCCTTGCCTTATCAAGCTTTGAGCCCGGCTGGTCCCCGGCAACGACATAGTCGACCTTCTTGCTGACCGACTCCGTCGTACTACCGCCGTTGCGCTCGACAAGCTGTTTCGCACGATCGCGCGAGATCGTCGCAAGCCCCCCGGTAAAAACGAACCTCTTGCCCATGAGACGTCCGGACGCTGCCGTCTCGTAAGGGTTCGTAAGCTTCAGATACGACCTCAGCCTCCTCAAGATGATCTGGTTCTCTCTCGTATCAAAGAAATCGTGGATGCTCTCGGCGATCTGCGGGCCTATGCCCTCGATCCGTCGGAGCTCTTCCTTCGATGCCCTCCCGATATCATCTATGTCCCTGAACCTCATTGCCAGCGTCCTGGCTATATGCTCTCCGACATGCGGTATACCGAGCGCGAATATGAACCTGTCGAGCCGGGCATCCCTGCTCTTCTGGATGGCGTCTATGAGCTTGCCGGCGAGCACATCGCCCATCCTCTCGATGGAAACGATGTCTTCTTTCCCCAGGCCGTACAGGGACGAGACGTCTTTCACGACCCCGCTATCGACGAACGTGCCCACCCACTTCTCCCCGAGCCCTTCTATATCCATCGCCCCGCGTATGGTAAAATGCCTTATCCGCTCTTTCACCTGCGCAGGGCACGATATGTTGATGCACCTGTAGAACACCTCGCCCTCGAGCTTCTCGATCTTCGAGCCGCACACCGGGCACCTCTCTGGCATCCTGAAAGGCCTCTCGCTGCCCGTCCTTCTGTCCTTGACGACGCCCACCACCTCGGGTATGACGTCCCCTGCCCTCTCCACCACGACGGTATCGCCGATCCGTATGTCCTTCCTGTCCACCTCGTCCTGATTGTGGAGCGTCGAGCGCTGTATCCTTGCGCCCCCTATATTGACCGGCTCGAGTAGCGCGACCGGGGTCAATATCCCTGTCCTGCCTACCTGCGGCGCGATATCGATTATCCTGGTAACCGCTGTGCGCGGCTTGAACTTGTACGCTATGGCCCATCGCGGCGTTCGGGAGACCTCGCCGAGCGCCCTCTGTGTGGACATCGAGTTGATCTTGAACACGACCCCGTCGCACTCGTACGGGAGCCCGTCCCTCATTTTCTCGATCTCCGAGAAATATCCGAACACATCGTCCCTTGTATGGAGCAGCCTGTTTCGCGGGTTCGTCTTCAGACCCCACGCCTTCAGATGCTCGAGCACGTCGAGGTGCGTCTCGAACTCGATCCCCTCGCAGCCCCCCACAGCGTAGAGGACGATGTCCAGCCGCCTCTGTGCCGTTACCCTGGGATCGAGCTGTCTGAGCGATCCTGCAGCGGCGTTTCTTGGGTTGCTGAAAAGGGACTCGCCGCGCTCTTCCCTCTGTGTATTGAGGGCGAGGAAGTCCTTTTTGTTCATAATGACCTCTCCGCGTATCTCGATCCTCTTCGGTACTGGATATCCATCCCCGATAAGGTACATAGGGATTCCCTTGATGGTCCTCAGGTTCTGCGTCACGTCCTCCCCGACGTAGCCGTCCCCGCGCGTGGAGCCGACACGAAAAGCCCCGTCCTCGTAGACGAGCTCCACCCCGAGCCCGTCGAGCTTCGGCTCCCCCACAAAATCATAAAACCCTTCCCTGCCCAAAAACCTGTTCGTGCGCTCGACGAACTGGTCGAACTCATCATGCGAGAATGCGTTGTCAAGACTCAACATCGGTACGCCATGCTTTATCTGGTCGAACCTGTCGAGCGGCCTTGCACCCACACGCTGCGTGGGAGAATTTGGGTCGAAGAACTGAGGGTACCGTCCCTCCAGATCCCTCAATTCCCTGAAAAGGCGGTCGTACTCGTCATCCGGTATCTCCGGCGCATCGAGGACATAGTAAAGGCGGTTGTGGCGCTCTATGACCCGCCTCAATTCACGTACCCGTCTTTCAGCTTCATGAAGGTCCATTTATGCCCACCCCGTCCATACGCGACTCTCCCTCTCTCCAACGATAATACATTTAACCCGATTCGGCATCAAGGGAAATATGGCGGCGACGATATGATTGACTAATCCTTATAAAAGTGAAAAATTACAAAGACATTACAGGTGCTGCAAAGGGAGGCGGGGGCGGACAAAAGCAATGGCCGCGTACCATCCCGGGCATGGAGCGTCCCTCCAGGCTTTCTACCCGTAAAAGGAGGAAACAATGAAAGGCGATCTCTTCAAAAATATCGTGCAGTGGGACATGCAGGACAGCAAGGGATTTAAGGGAAAGCTCCCGGTATTCTACTATGACAATACGTCCATGACGGCCATATTCACCGCGTCCACGAAGAAGGCGATGAAGTACCTGCCGCACCGGGACATGCACCCGGTGGAGGTGTTCCCGGGCAGGTGCCTCGTAGGGTTCTCCGCGTTTGAATACCGCAAGACTGACATCGCCCCTTACAACGAGTTCAGCATCTCGATACTAATAAGCTTCGCCAGAAGGCCCATGCCCGGCATTACAATACTATCGAACATGGGCAGGCGATGCTTTCATGCCTATGTATGGCACCTGCCTGTTACCACCGAGGCCGCACGGTACGGGGGCGTGGAACTGTACGGCTATCCGAAGTTCATAGCAGACATCGTGTTCACGAGGGAAAAAGACTATCTCGAATGCTCCCTCTCGGAAAAGGGCAGCAGGATCCTTACGCTGAGGGGCAGGAAACAGGACACCTCCCCGGGCAGGATACTGAGGTTCAAGACATACTCCATGAAAGACGGCATCCCCCTGTGCGCCAACATCTACACCAATCCGCTCGAATTCAGACAGACGATGGACAAAGACGCAGCGGTACTCGAGCTCGGCAGCGGGCATGCGATTGCCGAAGAGCTGAACGGCATAGGCTTGAGCAAGAGGCCGATCGTGTTCCAGTACATCCCGCTCAACGAGATGGTACTGTTCGGTCCGA
This sequence comes from Deltaproteobacteria bacterium, assembly GCA_023381995.1. GTDB lineage: Bacteria > JAMCPX01 > JAMCPX01 > JAMCPX01 > JAMCPX01 > JAMCVD01. Next base: position 7,279 of record JAMCVD010000066.1, on the reverse strand, counting down.
GGAACCTCATAGACGACTAAGGAGGGACGGGGCCATGGACTTCAAGGCAGAGTACGGCAGTATCGTGGAGAACGACAGGAGCGTGCAGGAGGTCCTGCTGAAGGGGCGGGAATTCAGGGAAAAGTATATAGACCCGGCTGCGGCCGGGATAGACGCCAGGATGCTGCTGGACCCGCACTACTCTCCGGACGATATAATGAAGAAGGGGTGTGACTACGGCTTCTTCAGCTTTCCGATACCGCAGTTCATCGGAGGCGGCGGCAGGACGATACTCCACAGCGCGGTCCTGCTCGAGGAGCTGTGCTCGGGGTGTGCCGGCATAGGCAACATCTTCGGCGCCCACTACCTCGGACTGTCCGGCATCGTACTGAGTATGGACATCAACAAGTACGACAGGTTCCTCCGGGAGGTCGTGAAAGGCGAGAAGAGGGGCGTACCCGTCATATTCTCGGCCGCGGTAACAGAGCCCATGGCCGGCACGGACGTGGAAGATGCGGAGCTCCTTCCGAAGGCAAGGCTCATGACATCGGCCAGAAAGGTCAAGGACGGATACGTGCTGAACGGCAGAAAGGTCTTCATAAGCAACGGCAGCATAGCACACTACAACGTCGTCACGTTCCCTCTGGAGAGGGACAGGCCCCTTGAGACATGGACGGGGTTCATGGTCCCGGCCGGAGCAAAGGGCTTCTCCGCAAGCAGGGTGGAGCTGAAGATGGGACAGAGGGCCGCGCACGCAGCCGAGCTTGTGTTCGAGGACTGCTTCGTACCGGCGGAGAACAGGATAGGGCTCGAAGGCAAGGGCATGCGAATGACAGAGATCGTCCTGGGCGCATCGAGGGCGCCGGTCGCCGCTATCGCGACCGGAATCGCAAGGGGCGCATACGAGAGAGCACTCGATTTCTCCGAGAACAAAAGGAGCGGCGGCCGCAGGCTCGTCGATAAGCAATGGGTACAGATGAAGCTTGCGGACATGTACGCGAAGCTCCGGATGGCGAGATACTCTTACCTCGAGGCGGCCAGGTTCTTCGACGACAGCATAACCTCGTCGCTCATGGGCAACAAAACGATCATGAACCCCGTCATGAAGGCGTTCGGTATCCTGAGCAACACGGGTATGGGCATGAAGGTCACCTCATCGGACGGGTTCAAGAGAATGACCACAGCGTACGTGGAACGAAAGATAGACACTGCCCTTGCGGGCAGATCCCTGGGCCTGTCCTCCCTCTCGAAGTTCTCATGCGCGGACACCGCAATCGACGTATGCATGGGCGCCCTCGAAATCATGGGCAACGAGGGTGCTGAGGAAAGGAACATGGCGGAGAAGTACCTCAGGGACGCAAAGCTCACGCAGATCTATGAAGGAACAAACCAGCTCAACAGGTACGCAGTTTACAAGCACCTCATACAGCGGTCATGGGACAGGGGGCAGGAGTAATGCCGGACCGGGAAAACTGCATTCTCCGGATCAAAAGATGGACCGCCGGGATCGTGCCTGCCCTGCTCGCCTGTGCACTCATACAGGCGAACTATGCCTGCGCCGGGGACAGAGGGCCTGCGGGGGGCCATCCCGGGCATGAGGGCATGCAGATACACGACCGCGGTATAGCGCTTTTAACGGACCATGCCTACTACACCTCCCTGATTTCGGATCTGGGCCGGGCACGGCAGGACATAATAATCATCATGTATCTGTTCAAGCCGACAGGGCATGTCTCGGCCCTGCCGGACCATATCGTAGACATGCTCATCGGCAAGCGCAGACAGGGGACGGATGTGACTGTCATCCTGAACATCGACCAGAAGAGCAGCCTGCATGGCGGAGCGGACGACGTGGACAGGGCGAACATGGATGCGGCAAAAGCGCTGGAGCACAAGGGCATAAAGGTCTACTTCGATTCCCTGCACAGGATAACCCATGCAAAGGTCGTAGTGATCGATAAAAGTATCGTCTATATAGGCAGCCACAATCTTACGCAGAGCGCCCTGAGGTACAACCACGAGGTAAGCGTAAGGATCGTCTCCCCGGCCCTTGCGGAGGAGCTGGCACGCTACGCAGAGGCCTTGAAGCAGGAAAGATAGACTCCGCCCATAAAATGAGCTATCTCTGCAAAGAGAAAGGTATGAAGCAGGCTGTAATACATAGGGCGCGGCAGTTCGGGGCAACGGCAAAGTCCTCCCTGATATGGACAGGACGGAAATTCATCAACCTGCCGCTAAAATTCAAGCTTACGATTGCCATGCTCATGATCATGATACTCATGGTCGGCCTGTTATCGTTCCTTCATTACCAGACCGAGAACATGCTCCTCAAAAACATAATGGACGATACCATCGAGCTCTCGTCGGCCATCCAGATCGGCGTCCAGCAATTGACCATGGGGCCCGGCAAGACGGACGAGGCACGCCTGCAGTCGTACATACAAAGTCTCAAGGAAAAGGGGGTCAAGGAAATATCGATCGTGAACAACGAGAACCAGGTCATCGCGAGCTCGAACCCAAAATACAGGGGCAAGCTTATCTCGATCATCCACCCCAGGAGGGAGTTCGTGATAACCGCGAACCTCGGGGAGAAGCACGCAAGCCTGCCGCAGAAGTCCTACAACATAATCGTCCCGATTATCGTCGGAAACGTCCAGCTCGGATACGCACACATAGTCATGCACCTCGACGATATCCAGCAGATACTCGAGGCGACGTTCTTTGAACGGATACTCATTACCATAATCATCCTGAGTCTCGGCATGGCTGCGATCATGTATCTGTCAAACATATACACAAAGCCCATCTACAATGTCATAAAAGCGGAAAAGATGGTCTCCGAAGGGAACCTGTCCGTAATGCTCCCGGAAGACAGGAGCGACGAGATCGGCACCCTCAACAAAGACTTCAACAACATGATCAGGAGCATATCCGAAAAGAAGGAGCTCGAAGACAGACTGCACAAGGCGGAGGAGCTCTCGAAGCTCGGACAGCTCTCGGCCGGACTGGCACATGAGATCAAAAACCCCCTGAACCTTATAAACCTCAGTATAGACCATCTGAAGGCAAGGGCGTCCGGACTGGACGCCGGCACAAAGGACGAGTTCATCGGTACGGCCGACACCATAAAAGCGGAGATCTACCGCCTCAACAGGCTCACGGAGCAGTTCCTGAACCACGGGAAGGCCGTCATAGAGAACAAGGAGCTCCTCAGCGTAAACCTGCTCCTCAAGCACGTGACCGACCTCGTCAGGGACAAGTCCGATTCCCAGGGCATCAAGCTCGATATCTCGATGTCCGACGAGGAGGCATACGTGTACGGCGAGAAAGAGCAGCTCAAGACGGCATTTCTGAACATAATGCTCAATGCGATCGATGCGATGCCGTATGGAGGCACACTCGAGGTAGGCCTGTCGGTCGCGGGCGACGGGTGCAGCGTATCGTTCAACGATACCGGGCAGGGCATACCGGAAGACATCGTAGACAGGATTTTCGAGCCGTTCTTTACGACAAAGGAGACGGGCATAGGACTGGGACTTGCCATAAGCAAAGACATCATAACGCAGCACAGCGGCAGTATAGCGGTAAAGACCGCAAAAGGCAGGGGCACGGAATTCATCGTCAGCCTCCCGCTGGCGAAGGCCGGGGCATCCGATGCAGTATAGCATAGTCGTCGTCGACGACGAGATAAAGCAGGCAGAGATTATAGCCAAAATCCTCGAGGACCATGGATATAGCGCAAAGGCAACGAACAAGCCGGGCGAGACCATAGATATTGCGAAGAATGGCCCCCTCGATCTTGTCATCACGGATCAGGCAATGCCCGGGATGGACGGGATAAAGCTGCTCGAGGCGCTTTCGTCGCTTCCGTCCCCCCCCCTCGTGGTCATACTCACGGGATACGGGACGATTTCGAAGGCAGTGGAGGCCATGAAGAAGAAGGCCTTCGACTATATTACAAAGCCCATCGATATGGAACGGCTCCTGCTCATCGTAAAAAACGCCCTTGAGCTGAAAAGGCTCGACAGGGAAAATAGAGAACTGAGGGCGATTATCAAGGGCGAGGGACTTGATACTATTATCGGCAGCAGCGGCATCATCGAGGACATCAAGAAGATCATACGGAAGATAGCGCCGACCAATTCCACGGTCCTGATCACCGGCGAGAGCGGTACGGGCAAGGAGCTTGTCGCACAGGCCATCCATAATCTGAGCCTCAGGAAGAACGCGCCTTTTAAGGCCGTCAATTGTGCGGCAATACCAGACACACTCATAGAGAGCGAGCTGTTCGGCTATGAGAAGGGTGCATTTACAGGTGCAAATGCGTCGAAGCAGGGCATCATCAGTGCTGCGGATGGCGGGACGCTTTTCCTCGATGAGATAAGCGAGCTCAGCCTCTCGGTCCAGGCCAAGCTGCTGCGACTGATACAGAACAAAGAGATCAAGCCCCTCGGCAGCGCGGCGACCATACCAGTTGATATCAGGATCATGGCGGCCACCAACAAAACCATAGAGCAGGAAATCAAAAACGGCAGGTTCAGGGAGGACCTCTACTACAGGCTGAACGTCATACCGATCCAGCTCCCGCCTTTACGGGAGAGGAAAACCGATATCCCCGTCCTCATCGAACATTTCCTCAAAAAATACAACTATGTGGACTCGAAACACACGGAGAGGATCGACGAGGACGCACTGGCACTGCTGCTTCAGTACAATTGGCCCGGGAACGTCAGACAGCTCGAGTCGGTCATCGAGAGGACCATCCTCCTGAATGACGACAGCGTGGTATCGAAAGACGACTTGCCCATAGAAATAAAGACAACGAAGATCGATATAGACAAGTATGAGTTCGAACTGCCCGAAAGCGGTATAAATTTCTACGAGCTCGAGAAAGAGATACTCGTCAAGGCCATGAAAAGATCGGACGGTGTCATCGCAAAGGCCGCTGACCTGCTCGGCATGAGCTACAGAACGCTCCAGTACAGGCTCGAAAAATTCAAGATCAGCAAAAAGTCCGAAAAGGTGCAGTAGGGCCGATGCGGCGAATCGCCCTCCCGTAGTCTATTTTTTCCCTCCCGCCTCTTTCGATGCCAGCGCCGCCTGGGCCGCCGCAAGCCGTGCGACTGGGATCCTGTACGGAGAACAGCTTACATAGTTCAAGCCAGCATCGTGGCAGAAGTGGATCGTCATCGGGTCCCCGCCGTGCTCGCCGCATATGCCGAGCTTTATGTCGGGCCTCGTCTTCCTGCCCTTTCCCACCGCCATCCTGACAATCTCGCCGACCCCCTTGACGTCGATGGTCGCGAACGGGTCGAACGAGAGTATGTTCTGCGGCTTGACTGTGACATGGTACCCGCACACCTCGCACACGCCGTCCTTGTTCGACCTCCCGCCACACACCGGACAGTGCTCGGAGTACGACCTATAAAAGCTAATAAACCTGCCCGCATCGTCCCTCGAGAACCCGTAAGTCGTCTGGGTGAGGTCGTTGGTGCCGAACGAGAAGAACTCCGCTTCCCCTGCAATCTCGTCGGCCGTTACGGCGGCCCTGGGCAGCTCTATCATCGTGCCGACGAGGAACTTAATCTTCTTGTTTTTGTTCTTCATTACCTCGTTCGCCGTCTGGATAACGATCTCCTTCTGCGCCCGCATCTCCTCCACCATGCTTATCACAGGAAGCATGATCTCAGGATAGACCTTCGTCCCCTTATCGACAAGCCCGCACGCCGCCTCTATTATCGCCCTGACCTGCATCCTCGTTATGTCCGGCATTATTATGCCGAGCCTCGCCCCCCTGAGGCCGAGCATGGGATTGAACTCGTGCAGTTCCTCGACCCTTGCAAGGAGCTTCTTCTTCTCTGCAAGGACGGCCGGGTTCCCTCCCTGTAATTCGAGCCTCGCTACCTCGACCATCAGCTCTTCCCTCTTGGGAAGGAATTCGTGCAGCGGAGGGTCCAGCAGCCTTATCGTTACGGGCAGTCCCTGCATCTCCTTCAAAATACCCGAGAAATCCTGTCTCTGCATCTCAAGGAGCATGTCAAGGTATTTGAGCCTCTCTTCCCTCGTCTCCGAGAGTATCATCTTCTGCATGACGCCTATCCTGTCTTCCGCAAAAAACATGTGCTCCGTCCTGCATAGCCCGACCCCCTGCGCCCCGAATGCCCTCGCCCTGCTCGCGTCCCTCGGCGTATCGGCATTCGCCCTTACCCCGAGCTTCCGTATATTGTCCGCCCATGTCATGATGGTCTTGAAATCGCCGGTAAGGTCAGGGTCCACAAACGGTATCTTGCCTATAATCACGTCTCCGGTACTCCCGTTTATGGAAATATGGTCGCCCTCCTTGAGGAGCTTGTCCCCTATCTTTACAGAGCGCGTCTTCTCGTCTATCTCAAGCGCCTCGCACCCAACGACAGCGGGCTTGCCGTACTGCCTCGCCACGACGGCGGCGTGGGACGTCATACCTCCATGCCTGGTGAGGATGCCTTTCGATGCATCCATGCCGTGTATATCGTCCGGGGATGTCTCCTCCCTCAGAAGCACGACGGCCTCCCCTTTCTGTGACCACTCGACGGCCTTGTTCGCATCGAGTACCACCATGCCCGAGGCCGCACCCGGCGAAGCCGCAAGCCCCCGTGCGATCACATCGTACTTCGCCTTCGGATCGAAGACCGGATGCAGGAGCTGCTCAAGCTTATCGGGCTCTATCCTCTTTATCGCCTGCTCCTTCGTTATGAGCCTCTCTTTAACGAGATCGACAGCGATCTTCAGGGCGGCCTGGGGTGTCCTCTTGCCCGTCCTGGTCTGGAGCATGTACAGCTTCTCGTTCTCGATGGTAAACTCGAAGTCCTGGACGTCCCTGTAGTGTCTCTCGAGCCTCGTCGTGATCTCTTTGAGCTGTCGAAAGACGGCCGGCATCTCCTTCGCAAGCTCCGATATCTGCCTGGGCGTCCTGATGCCCGCCACTACGTCTTCTCCCTGTGCGTTCGTAAGGTACTCGCCGTAGAACATCTTTTCCCCGGTGGCAGGGTTGCGTGTAAATCCCACGCCCGTAGCGGACTTATCGCCGATATTGCCGAACACCATCGTCTGGATGTTGACCGCAGTGCCCAGATTCTCCGGAATATTGTTCTGCTTCCTGTAGTATATCGCCCTGTCATTGTTCCACGATTTGAATACCGCCTCCACCGCCATGAACAACTGCTGGAAAGGGTCCTGCGGGAACTCCGTCTTCGTCTTTGACTTTATGATGCTCTTGAAGTCCTCAACAACGGACTTCAATGCGGTGGGAGAGACCGCGGTG
>JAMCVD010000047.1:1764-16544 GCA_023381995.1 Deltaproteobacteria bacterium | reverse complement strand
CCCCTTCTTGAAATATTCCAGACACACCGTCGTGGGAATCGTAAAGCCCGCCGGGACCGGTATGCCGGCCCTGGTCATCTCGGCAAGGCCTGCACCTTTGCCGCCCAGCAGGTCCTTCATATCGGCCTTGCCGTCAGCCTTTCCCTTTGCAAAAAAGTATATACGTTTTATCTTTTGTGCCATAAAACCCCCTATATCAATTTTGTTATGTCCAAAACCTGCATAACAAGGTTTTTGACTTTTGCAAGCAGATTTAATCTGTTGGTCCTTATGCCCTCATCGTCGCTCATCACAAGCACTTTGTCAAAAAAGGTGTTTATTTCGGGAACGATTTTTTCAAGCGATTTTATATAACCAATGTAATCCCTTTTTGCAAGCACTGTTTTTATTTCAGACTCTATATTCAAGTATTTGTCATATAAAGACTTTTCAGACGGCTCGACCAGCAGGTCTGGTTTAATCTCACCCGCAATGTGCTTTTTCGAAATGTTTATGACCCTTTTAAAGGCAAGAAAGACGGGCTCAAAATCAGGTTTGAACACGATGTCCTTCAAGGCATCTGTACGCTGCCCTACCTCATATATGTTCTCAGGCTCTGTTGCAAGGACAGCATCGATAAACTTTTTTATATTTGCGTATCTTTCTGCCAATATGCCTTCAAGCCTTGTATAAAAGAAGTGCAGTAAAGAAGACTTCAATTCTTCTTTATTATTGATGTGCTTATACTGCGCGATACCAAAATCTATCAATGCCTTTATGCTTAATTCTATCCGTATCTGTGGGCCAGACATAGTGGACAACAATATATTTAAAATACCAATTGCAGCCCGCCGCAACCCATAGGGATCCTGCGTGCCCGTCGGGACCTCGCCTATACTGAAGAAGCCGACAAGTGAATCTATCTTATCTGCGATATAGACCATAGCACCGGGTATTGTTACCGGTTGGCTATACTGTTCGGCAACTACGAGCGCCGTCGTTTTGTCCGATGGGTCTTTCAGTAATATATAATGGTGCCCAATAAGGCCCTGAAGCTCCGGGAATTCTGAAACAAGCCTTGTCGCAAGGTCTGCCTTGCAGAGGCGTGCAGCTTTCAGCATAACGCCGCGTGTTCGCTCATCCATTTTCATGGTATCGGCAAGGAAGGATGCTATAGTTGCGATGCGCTCTGTCTTGTCATAGAGGCTCCCAAGCTTTGGATAAAACACCATCCCTTTCAAAAGCTCGACATAGGATTCAAGCGGCCGTTTCGTGTCCTGCTCATAATAAAACTCAGCGTCCTCGAGCCGGGCCCTCAATACCTTTTCGTATCCCTTTCTTATGATTCTCTTATCGCCATAAGGGTTGTTGCTTATCCCGATGAAATACGGCATCAGTTTACCTCTATCGTCTTTAACGGGTATGTATCTCTGCTGGGTTTCCATGACGCTTATGATTACCTCTTCCGGTATGTTCTGAACCTTGGGTCAAAGCCCCCCTTGTATCGCTATTGGTGATTCTACGAGGTTCGTAATAGCATTATGCAGATAGTTATCAATTATTGCATCTCCTCCTACCCTTTTTGCCAAATTAATTGCCTGTTTCCTTATGTCTCTTATCCTTTTTGCAAACACCGGCAGGATCTTTTCCCTTCTCATGGCAGCGTCCCAGGAATCAAAACCGCTAACCTTTATCTTTTTCGAACCACCTGTTCTCAGTCCGTAGGTGTACGATGATGCCTTGACGCCGCCTATCGAAACGGGGATAACTTTGCCGTTGTACAGTACAACAAGCCATCGTATGGGCCGTATAAAGCGTATGTTTTCGCTGTCCCATCTCATGGACTTCCTGAACGGCATACCGAGTATCAGGCTTGTGAGCCTTTCCTTTATAAGGGATTTTGTAGACACCCCGGGTCTTTTGATCTCCGCTTGTACAAACTCGCCCTTGTCGAGCTTAACAATCTTTAATGCTTTGACATCGATGCCCTTCGATCGTGCAAAACCGATAGCAGCCTGTGTAGAGTTCCCGTCTTTGTCAAATGCAGCCTCTTTTCTCGGCCCCGTATAGGTCGCGGCCTCCGGCCTGCCCTTGTCAGCAAGCCCTTCGATGCACACGGTAAGCCTCCTTGGGGTGGAAAAGGCCTTTGCATCACCGAAGTCTATGTGCACCGACTCGAGCAGTTGCCTGACACCGCTCGACAGGTGTTCTATTGCAGGTTCTATCTCTGCAACAGGGATCTCTTCAACGCCGATTTCTATAAACAATTCCGACATGGTTATATGCTTTCAAGCTCTTCTTTTGGTTTTATGTCCATATAGGCCTGCGTCACGCCCTTTGCCATTGCCCTTACCCTGCCGATGTACCGTGCCCTCTCGGATACGGATATCGCCCTCCTCGCGTCGAGCAGATTGAAGATGTGGGAACACTTCAGTGTACAGTCGTATGCAGGAAGGTACAGCTTCTCGCCGATAAGCCTCAGGGCCTCTTTTTCATACTCGTCGAACAGTGCCAGCAGCATATCGATGTCCACGGACTCGAAGTTATAGGCAGACTGCTGTCGCTCGTTCTCTTTGAACAATTGTCCGTACCTTACCTTTTCGTTCCACTTGAGATCATACACGTTCTCGCTCCCCTGCAAGTACATGGAGATGCGCTCTATACCGTAGGTAATCTCGACCGGGACAGGCCTGAGGTCGACCCCCCCCGCCTGCTGGAAGTAGGTAAACTGGGTAATCTCCATACCGTCGAGCCATACCTCCCAGCCGAGCCCCCACGCACCCAGCGTCGGCGATTCCCAGTCGTCCTCGACGAACCTTATATCGTGTTTCCTTACCTCTACACCAAGCGCATCCAGGCTCTTCAGGTATATTTCCTGAACGTCGGGCGGGGAAGGCTTTATGATGACCTGGTACTGGAAATAGCGCTGCAGTCTATTGGGGTTTTCGCCGTACCTGCCATCGGTGGGCCTCCTCGAGGGCTGGACATAGGCCACAGACCATGGGCCCGGGCCCAGGACCCTTAGAAATGTGGATGGATGGAACGTGCCGGCGCCGACCTCCATGTCGTACGGCTGGTCTACCACGCACCCCCTGTCCGCCCAGAACCTATTCAACGTAAATATGACATCCTGGATATTCATGACATCTGCCAGAGGCGGACATGGTAGCCAGAAACAGTCATATTTGTCAACCATATCCGGGGATTCGTCCGACGGCCCATTCTCCAGAGTAGGTCCCCGCCCTCTCGGTCAAACACGCCGTCGATACTTTCAGGACACTCACACGCAGTTGACAACTATCTGCCCGTTAACTATGTTTATTACATGAAATATACTGTATTGGTTTCTCTGGCATTGTCGATCTTTGCAGTGGCCGGGTGCGACAGTAATAAGGGTAGCGCCCTGCATAGCATGGTATGGTCTGATGGTACATGGTTGCGTGATCAGCAAGGGAGGGTAATTATAATCCACGGCATAAATGTAAGCAATGATGCCAGGTATCCGCCTTTTCTTCCATTCCCGCCTGCTTCATTGGCAAACAGCTTCACACCATTTACAAACATTCAACGAGCCGGGTTTAATGCCGTAAGATTGACCGTAATCTGGGCCGGGATTGAGCCAACTCCCGGTACCATAAATGAAAACTACCTTGATCAAATCCAGCAAGAGGTGTGGATGGGCAGCGAAAATGGATTATTGTTCCTGCTTGATATGCATCAAGACCTTTACAGTCAATCGTTTTGTCAGGGCGACGGCGCACCGGCATGGGCATGCGACCTGACGGGATACGATGCGGGTCAATGCATCAGCGACAACTGGGGATTAAATTATGCGCTCGCTTCTGTCAGACAGTCGTTTCAGGACTTCTGGGACGATAAGCCTGCACCTGATGGAATAGGTTTGCAAGAACATTACGCTCTGGCATGGCAGCAGGTAGCGTCCCTGTTTGCGACCGATACATCGGTACTTGGATACGAGATTATGAATGAGCCTTTCCCTGGCAATTACAATCTTTATACGACGGATTTCGAGACACAGGCCCTCGCTCCGTTCTATAAAAAATTGGCCGCTGCAATAAGAAAGATGGATCCGGAGCATATTATTGCATTCGAACCCTCGGTGACAAGGGCGGGCCTTGGGCATGACTTTAACACAGGCATAAGCGAAACTACATTTCCGCAGGACTTCCGCAATCTTATATTTACACCGCATTATTATCCGCTGAATTCCGAGGATGCCGGTATGGACGCCGATTCACTGCAGCAGACCATCCCTGCATTGGCCAGGGTAAGCGGCGTTATGAAGACCCCTTATATCGTCGGTGAGATAGGATTTGCTCAGCTGATCATGGGGGTCGATCGCAGCTCTGTAAATGGCGCCGTTTACATGGTAGATCTGCTCGACGAATTTGACCGCCTGTTGGGCAACTGGGTATTTTGGGGAGACACCGCTGCCTTCAAAAATAATGGGATAATGCTGCTCGACTCGAATGGTGAGGCTGCCTTTCCTGTCATAGATGTCCTATCAAGGCCCTATCCGATGCTCACGGCAGGTACTCCTATCAGCATTAATTACCCAATAACAACCGACCCTGCATCATTCACCACAACTGCCTTTACCTATACATACAAGGAAGATGGCATTGGTCATGGTACGACAGAGATCTTCATACCGAAAATACATTTCCCGAACGGCTTTACTGTTACGACATCTGACGGAACAGCCACTTTTGATGCGGCAATAGATGTATTAAACTATACAAAAGGACCTCTTGCAGCCCATACGATTACGGTGTCTCCCTGTAATACAGGGAATCCGACGTGCATTTCCTGGTGAGCATCGGGCCAGGACGATCTTTGCGGATTAACATGGGGAAGTAAGCCGGAGGAGGGATTTCTGTCCGTTTCTATAACGTCGAACAAATTTTTCGATCGTACAACAAAAAAAAGTTGAAATCGGACAAACTTTATCGTATCTTAGTGGTAGATAGAATAAAAGAGAGGAGGAGCATTATGAATATCCAGATAACCTTCAGACATATCCCTTCATCGAGTGCTTTAAAACAATATGCGGAAGAAAAGATCACAAAATTAATAAAAACACTCAAAGAGCCTGTCGAGGTCCACATCATCTTCACGCAGGAAAAGAAGGCCAACACCGTGGAGCTTACGCTGAAATCAGCGGGCAAAGAGCTCTATGTAAAAGAACAGGGTTTGGATATGTATGCAGCCATCGATCTCATATACGACAAGCTCGACAAACAGCTTACAAAGTTTAAAGAGAAGAAAAAGAAGCATACCGGAAACACCTCGATGAAGCACCCGCCGAAGGAAGAGGTGCCGGCGGACGAAGACGAGGTAATGGTAATACCCGAAAAGGACTACTTCGTAAGGCCCATGACGACAGAAGAGGCCGTGCTGCAGCTCGATCTGTCGGAAAATCCATTCATTGTCTATCTCGATGCCGGGGATGAGAAGATCAATGTAGTATTCAAGAGGGACGACGGCCACTACGGGCTCATCGAAACAGGTGCCAGGTATAGATAAGAACAAAATCTCCGAGCGCATACACGGCGTCCTTGTATCCGTAAGGCGTGTAGGCGTCCTTATAATCGGGAAGAGCGGCATAGGCAAGAGCGAGTGTGCCCTCGAGCTCATTATAAGGGGACATAAGCTTGTTGCCGATGATCTCGTGATAGTAAAGAGGCACCGCGGCAGGCTGAGCGGGGTCTCCGACCCGCTCATAAGCGGCTATCTGGAGCTCCACGGTCTCGGCGTGATCAAGGTCAGGTCCCATTTCGGGAAACACGCCATGTGCCCGGAGAAGCAGGTAGACATGGTCGTAGACTTCATAGAGTGGGACGAATCGAGCCAGTCGAGGGACTTCCTGAAGTCGTACACATACGATGTACTGGGCGAGAAGCTGCCGCTGATCAAGCTGCCGGTAAGGCCGGCCCGCAACATGGCTTCACTCATTGAAGTGGCAGTAACGAGCTTCCTCCTGAAGAGGCGCGGCATGGACGAGGCGAAAGAGCTCGAACGGAGGATCTCGAAGAGGATAAGAAGTAAACATGGATAGCAAACAGCCTTTGAACATAATCATCGTAACAGGCATGTCGGGCTCGGGCAAGACGACCGCCATGGCCGTACTCGAGGACATGGGCTTCTTCTGCATCGATAATATCCCGATCCAGCTCGTACGGAAGTTTATCGAGCTGGTTGCGGACTCGAAGGACGACATACACAATCTTGCCTTTTCCGTGGACGTGCGCGGGAGGGGGTTCCTCTCCGGACTGTCCGACGAGCTAAGCGTACTGAGGGCAGCGAAAAACAAGGTCACCATCGTTTTCCTCGATTCCAGCGACAGCGTGCTCCTCAAGCGCTACAGCGAGACAAGAAGGAGGCACCCCCTTGCACATGACATCTCCATAGAAGAAGGGGTCACGCTCGAGAGGAAATACCTCGAAGAGTTCAAGGCACAGGCAGACCGCATCATAGATACATCCAGCTTCACGGTGCACGACCTGAAGAGCGAGCTGAAGCTCTTCCTCCACGAGTCTGCAAAAGCGAGGCCCATGACCATCATACTCCAGTCCTTCGGCTACAGGTTCGGCGTGCCGGCAGATTCCGATATCGTGTTCGACGTACGGTTCCTGAAGAACCCGTACTTCGTGCCGGAGCTAAAACATTTTACAGGACTCGATCAATGTGTAATCGATTATGTAAAAAATGACGGGATGACGACCAGGTTCATCGATATCGTAAGGACATTCATGGAGTTTACAGTACCGCTCTATTATGCCGAGGGGAAAAGCTATTTGACCATATCCTTCGGATGTACGGGGGGGAAGCACAGATCGGTAACAATCGTAGAGGAGGCAAAAAAGATCATCACTGCCCTGGGCTACACGCCCGTCATCAAGCACAGGGACATTGAAAAGGAGTAGACCATGGTTGGAATCGTTATCGTGGCCCACGGACAATTCGCAAGCGAGCTGCTTGCGACGACCGAATTCATCGTCGGCAAGAAGGACTATATCACATCGGTCATGACGGACCCCAAGCAATCCGTAGAGGTCCTGAGGGAGTCGATATCCGCGGCCATCAAAAAGGTGGACAGGGGCGAGGGCACCCTCATACTCACGGACATGTTCGGGGGTACACCATCGAACATAAGCCTTTCTTTCCTCAATCAGGGGAAGGTAGAGGTGCTTGCGGGCGTAAACCTTCCGATGCTGATAAAGCTCGCGTCGATGGACACAAAGATGCCCGTGCAAGAGCTGGCCAACATGATAAAAGAATACGGCAAGAAAAATATCATCCTTGCCGGAGACGTCCTCAACAAAGCAGACCTATGAGAGAGGGCAATTTCGTCATACACAACAAGCTGGGCTTCCACGCGAGGGCGGCTGCACGGTTCGTGAAGGTGGCAAACGCCTACGAGTCCGAGATCTATGTCTATAAGAACGGCGAGAGGGCGAACGGCAAGAGCATACTCGGCCTTCTGACGCTTGCAGCGAAAAACGGGGCCGCGTTCACGATAACAGCGGACGGCATTGACGAGGAGAAGGCACTCAGCGCCCTGGAGCGCCTGATAGAGAGCAAGTTCGGCGAGGAGCAATGACGACCTACCTCAAGGGCATAGCCATTTCCCCCGGCTGGGCGAGCGGCAGGGCGATCGTACCGATCGGCAGCTTCGACATACTGCGCTACCACATAACAACGGATAAGGTCCCGTCAGAAATAAACAGGTTCCTTGCGGCCATAGAGAAATCCAAGGCAGAGATAAAGGCACTGTCGGGAAAGATCGATCCGGCGTCAGGCAAAGAGGCACTCCTGATACTCGATATGCACACCATGATTCTCGAAGACAAGACCTTCATCGAAAATGTGGTCAACAGGATAAAGAGCCACGCAATAAATACCGAGTGGGCGTTGACGGAGATCCTGAGCACCATAGAGAAGACCTTCGACAGAATAGACGATGAATACCTGAAAGAGAGAAAGTTCGATATAACGCACGAAGGGCGGAGGATCCTCAAGAACCTCTCGGGACAAATGGCGAACGATGAGTCCGAGGAGCCCGGCATCATGGTCTTGTCGGTCTTTGCCATGTCGAACATGCCCTATCTGATGAAAGACACTGTCATGGGGCTCGCGCTCGAAACGGGCGGACCGATATCCCACCACGCCATTATAGCCCGATCGCTCGGCATACCGGCCGTGGCGGGCATCAAGGGCCTCACCGATAAGGTGGAGGACGGCCAGAGCCTGCTGGTAGACGGAGACAACGGCATTCTGATAGTCGAGCCGGAGATCGAGGTCGTAAGCAAGTATCAAAAGACGCGTCCGAAGACAAAGGGACCCGTGACCGTACCGAAGGCAAAAAACGGGGTACGCACGAAAGACGGAGTCCCCATCAGGATAATGGCCAATATAGAGTTCCTCGAGGAGGCGGAAGACGCCTACGACATGGGCGCACAGGGCATAGGGCTCGTCAGGACGGAGTATCTCTACAAGGGAGGGAAGGTCCTCCCCACGGAAGAGGCGGAATTCATAGACTACTCAACGATGGTGAAGCTTTTCAAGGGCTCCCCCGTCATAATAAGGACGCTCGACATGGGCGGAGACAAGCTCTTTTCGGCGACCTACAGAAAATCGGACAACCCCGCACTCGGTCTGCGCGGCATAAGGCTGTGCTTGAAGGAGCAGTCGCTTTTCAGAACACAGATAAGGGCACTGCTGCGCGCAAGCCTCTACGGCGAGATAGGCGTCCTGCTTCCGATGGTGTCCTCTCTCAACGAGGTCAGGGAAGCGAAGAAAATAATAGAGGAGGAAAAGGCTGGTCTCAAGGAGCAGGGCCGCGAGATCGGCACGATAAAGCTCGGGGTATTGGTAGAGACCCCCGGCGCGGCAATGATCGTGGACAGCCTGTCAAGGGAAGTAGATTTTATAAGCGTCGGTACGAACGATCTTATACAATACATCATGGCCATAGACCGCGGGGACGAGGACGTCCTGTATCTCTACCAGCCGCTCCACCCGGCCGTCCTGAAGGCACTCTCACTCATCGCGAATCAGGCGCTCCAGCACGACCTGCCCGTGCACATATGCGGCGAGATGGCGAGCATACCGCTCTATATACCCATACTCATAGGCATGGGGTTCAAGGAGCTCAGCATGAACATATCGGTCATCAACAGGGCTAAACAATTCATAGCCATGATCGACAGCAATAGCGCAAGGATACTTGCGGACGCAGCGATCAAGCTCTCATCCGCCGAAGAGGTGGAAGGCCTGATCATGGACAGCTACGCAAAAGAGCTATCGTATGAAGCTTGACCACGTTGCGATAGCCGTACGGGATCTGGACCACGCCATCTCCGTGTATAGCGAGAAACTCGGGCTGCATTTGAAATCAAGACAGGTCGTCGACGCCGAATCGGTCGAAATAGCCATCATGGAGCTCGACAATGCGCATGTGGAGCTCGTCAGGCCACTGGACAGCACGGGCGGCGTGGCGAGGTTCCTCGAAAAAAGGGGGGAAGGCCTGCACCATATCTGCCTCGAGGTGGAAGACATGGACACATTGATAGCATCGCTCCATGCATCCGGAGTACGGCTCCTCGATGCGGTCCCGCGGACCGGATACAAAGGCAACCGGGCGGTATTTGTACATCCGTCTTCAACGGAGGGAGTACTCATAGAGTTTTACGAGAAGGGGTAGGCCCGCTCAACCACTGGTCTTCCTTTTCGTATAGAGCTTTGTCAGCCCTATAATCAGGCAGAGCGCTGCCAACGAAAAGACGAGATCGCTTACGCTGAAGCCGTACAGACCCAAATATTTTACTATGCTCTCCATCATTCTTTCCACGTGGCCATTCCTATGGACCCTCTACAATCCATATATACTTTCGAAGAGAACTGCAATAGTTTTCATGCACGGCGGGCACACCGATGACACCACCGCATCAAACAAGTGTGGACACGACCCACAAAATAATATAATGAAGGAGTATGAAGATGAATGAACTGCTGTCCCACTATAGGACGAAGCTCGGCTTTGTCTTCGCGGCACTATTTGTGGTCATGGCAAGGCCAACCGTCATCGCCATGACCGTGGGCATACCCATAGGCATCACAGGGCTTCTGATACGACTGTGGGCCTCGGGGTATATAAAAAAGAACAAGGAACTGTCCATAGACGGCCCTTATTCATACACCCGCAACCCGCTTTACCTCGGCAGCTTCTTCATCGGACTCGGCGTATCCATTATGGGGAGTTGCATCGTATTCATACTGTTCTACCTGGCAGGCTTCTACCTTGTGTACTCGAGCGTCATAAAAGACGAAGAAAAGAGCCTCATAGAACTCTTCGGGGGCTCTTTCCTCGACTACAAGTCGAAGGTGCCCGCGTTCTTTCCGCTGATGAAGCCCGTCAAGATATCGAAGGACTTCGATCTCAGGCTCGTCGTAAAGCACGGGGAGTACAACGCGTGGCTCGGGTTTGCCGCCATCATCATAGCGCTCTACCTTAAATATCACTTTCATCTCTTCTCTATCTGTCCACTATGAAAAGACGCACCGCAGCATACATCGCCATACTGGCGGCCTTCATATTCAACATCTATTACATGAAGACAGCGCACCTCCTTCTGTCTCCTGACGAGGCGTACTACTGGGACTGGGCACGACACCCATCCTTGAGCTACCTCGACATGGGGCCGATGATCGCGTGGATCAACATGCTCATGGTCCGTGTCTTCGGCTCGACGGCCTTCGCCCTGAGGATGGGAGCGAACATCTTCTCTGCCATTACCGCGATGGTGTTCTTTGAAATAGGCGACCGCTTCTTCTCCGGGACAACGGCACTCCTGGCCACGATTCTTTACCTACTCAACCCTCTCGTCTCGGCGGGCTCTTTCATCGAGACATACTACGTGCCCCAGATACTGCTCATGACGATCCTGCTCTTCCTGCTCTTCGAGCTCAACGAGGCCCAGAAACCGCGGCTGTGGTACCTGATAGGACTCGTACTCGGACTCGGCATACTGAGCCATCACATGTTTTTCTTCTTCAGTCTCGAGGTCGTGCTGTTCGTCCTTATATCCGACAGGAACAGGCACTGGCTTTCGAGAAAGGAGCCCTACCTCGGCGCCGTGATAACCGTCATAACCGCGAGCCCGGTGTTTGTATGGAACCTCAGCCATGGGCTCGGTATGTTCAGGAGGGCACTGTCGCTGTTGCCCGGGCACTACAATCCATGGTTCGTCTTTTCGAATTTCTTCTTTGGTGACATGGGGCTGCTGACGCCGTTCGTCTTCGTCCTCCTGCTCTACGTCATGCTCTACTCGGTAAAGAGGGGCATGTTCCGGCACGATGAAAGGTTCAATGTGATACTTGCAACGTCCCTGCCCACTTTTGTCTTCATAAGCTTTCTTGCATTCAAAGGCAGGGCTGAGGTCAACTGGCCTGCTGCCGGATTCATTGCACCGTTCATCGGCGGCGTCTACCTGCTCGAAGGGGCGTACAAAAGCGGTCACAAAAGATTTGCAGTGCTGTCGTTCGTCCTCATGTTCGTAACGACGCTGCCCATCGTATACTTCGAGCATTATCCGAACTGGATAGTCGAAAAGCTCCGCCTGCCGCCCAAAAACCAATTTACCGCACGATTGAGGGGCTGGGACAGGCTCGCACACGAGGTGGAAAGGCTCTCACGCCCCGGCGACATCGTCGGTGCAACTGACTACGGCGTCACGGCAGAGCTCGCCTTCTATCTTAAAGGACAGCCGGAGGTCTATTACCTGAAGGTAAACGAGACGTCAAAAAACGCCTACTGGTTCTTTCAAGACAGGCGTGTGCTCCGTGGTAAGGATGTGATCATCGTGGACAGGGGCAGCGGAGATCTGAACCCCGTGACGCGGTCACTATTCTCCCACGTCGACAGGCTCGGCGTATTCAATTTTACGGACGGGGCCTCGGGCACGCCCTGGGCCAGCTTCACCATCTACAGGGGCTACGACTATCAAGGAGGAGCGTCATGGACGAGATAGACGTCATAAAATCGGAGCTCAGGTCAAGCGCTGAGTTAAAGCTAAGGCTTATGGACACGCACGCCGCAGTCATTCAGAAAGCGGCTGACATCATACACGGCGCGGTCACAAAAGGCTCCGTATTGTTTTTATTCGGCAACGGCGGCTCCGCTGCCGATGCCCAGCATATCGCCGCGGAGTTCGTCAACAGGTTCAAGATCGAGAGGAGGCCATTGCCCGCACTTGCGCTCTCGACCGACACCTCCGTCATCACGAGCATAGGCAACGACTATTCGTTCGACGATATATTCTCGAAACAGATAGCAGCGCTCGGCAGAATGGGAGACATAGCCATGGGGATTTCCACGTCCGGCAACTCTCCGAACGTGGTAAACGCCTTTAAAGCCGCAAGAGACAGGGGTCTCTTCACAATCGGCCTGCTCGGCAGGGACGGCGGCAGGGCACGCACAATGGTAGATCTCGCCGTTATAATCGACCATCCGGACACGCCGCGCATCCAGGAAGCACACATAACGATAGGTCATGTCCTGTGCTCGATCATCGACCAGAGGATCAAGAACGATGGTACATAGGCAGAGGGGACCTCTATGAAGATATTCGTGGCAGGAGGCACAGGATACATAGGCAGGCACGTCATAGAACGACTCGTACAGGACGGACACAGTATAAGGGCACTCGTCAGAAAAGGTTCTGAAGCAAAGCTCGGCGCAGGACACAGAGAGCCGGTCATTGGCGACATCTCCGATCCACTTTCCCTGGACGGTGCACTGGACGGGTGTGAAGCAGTCGTCTACCTGATAGGCCTTCGACGTGAGCTCCCGTCACGAGGGGCGACGTTCGAGCTTGCGCATGTCCAGGGCGTGAGGCGTATATACGAAAGAGCGTCCCGTGCCGGCGTAAGGCGGTGGATCCATATCAGCGCAAACGGCGTAAAGTCGGACACCCCGGACGGATACATACGGACGAAATACAGGGCAGAAGAGTTTATAAAGGCGCAGGACCTCGACTACACCATACTCAGGCCCTCCATCGTTTTCGGCAACGAGGCGGGCGACACCGTCGACTTCGTCACGACGATAAAGGGACTGCTCACGCAGTTCCCTCTGGTCGTGCCGGTCATGGGGAACGGCAGATACAAGCTGCAGCCTGTGCACATCGACGACCTCGCGCACGCCATATCCATGATTGTCGACAGGCCGTCCACATTCAATCGGACATACAGCCTGTGCGGCGCCCAAAGCATGGCCTACAACGACATACTGGACATCGTCACGGCGAGATATGGTCTGAAGAAGAAGGCAAAACTGCACATACCAGCCGTTTTGATGAGATTCGCCGCCAGGCTCTTTCAAAAGATCGAATCCTTCCCGGTGACCGCGGAGCAGGTAGGAATGCTCGTTGCCGGAAACACCTGCGGCGATTCGGACCTCTTCGACGAGCTCGGTATCGTCCCCAGGGCGTTTAGGGAAGCGATATAAGACTATCTACCCGACCAATACATCCGTATCTGCTCTGCAAGCCGATCCACCCGCATCTGTCCGTCTGCCTTGGGCCTACCGACATACCCGTATGTTACGAGAGAGCCGAACAGGGGGTTGACCACCCTCGAGACCATGCCGACCCTGCCGAGAGATACAGTGATGAGCCTGTCCTTCCTGTGGTCCATCGTAAAGCGTAAAAGGTGCACCACGTCGTCGATGCCGTTCGCCATGAGCGCGAGCTTGATGATGTCCGCCGATCCACGCCTGGCCTTCGACACCATCTTCAGCAGCATGTCATCGGCAGGGGTCTTCTCCAGGTCATGGTACGACGCGATGGCGGGCTTCCCGTACCTGTGTGCCAATGCGACGACGTCCGGGAAAATTCGCGATCTTATCTCTATATCGACCGCGTCCGCGAGGAGGACGATCGTCTCGAACAGGGCGTACCTCGTCTCTTCGTCCATCGCTGCCCTGCCCCCTTCGTGCGGCAGCCGTACGGTGCCGAGTATGGGTCTGGACAATCTCCTCTTCGCCCCGGTAAAGACCCCGGCGACATAGTCAGGCGACAGCCGCCGAAACAGATCGACCCGCAGCTCGACAAGGTCTATGTGACGAACCTGTGCCCGTCCGATGCGCTCCACGTCCCTGTCCGACATCGCACATGCCACGACGGGCCTCGTGCCGGCCTTTATGTCCCCGATCATCGCGTCCATGCATCCCCTCTTATCCCATACAGGGGTAAAATGCAAAGCCATTCCTGTAAACAGCGTGGTCCTTCGATTTTCTCAAACTGGTGTATCAACCGAAAGGGTAGGTACAATTTGTACCCATCCTTTTGCAAGATCGGGATCACGCTGTTTCATCTTCTTAACGTATTGTTTATGCTTAATTTTAATACTTGACTTTCATTATTAGGTAATTTAATATCTTTACATGTCCCTATTTAAAAGACTTATAGAAACTGATATATTGAAAGAACTCGATACACCTGAAGTCATCATTATAAATGGCCCACGGCGTGTTGGGAAAACAACTCTTATCAAGGTCATTAAAGACAAGATTTCAGATAAAAAAACCGCTTATTTTGATTTTACAGATCCAGCTATTGTCCGACTATGGCAACAGTTCTCTCAGGAGAGGATTAAGGCGATCTTGAATGACCTTGATAATAGTTGTTTTCCCAACACGCCGTGGGCCATTTATAATGATGACTTCAGGTGTATCGAGTTCTTTCAATATATCAGTTTCTATAAGTCTTTTAAATAGG
>JAMCVD010000047.1:0-1754 GCA_023381995.1 Deltaproteobacteria bacterium | reverse complement strand
TATGGCAACAGTTCTCTCAGGAGAGGATTAAGGCGATCTTGAATGACCTTGGTATGCAAGACCAGAATGGACTTATATGCTTTGATGAAATTCAGTATTTGAACAACATCGGCCTGCTTTTGAAATTGTTTTACGATCATTTCCCTGGTATAAAGATAATAGCCACGGGTTCTTCATCTTTTCTCTTTTTGCACAATATAGGGGACAGCCTTGCAGGCAGGAAAAAGGTGTTCGTTCTTTATCCGTTATCGCTTGAAGAGATAACGGATCTTCCTAAAAATGACTTCTGGCAATTCAATAATCATCCTGTTCTTGCCGAAAGATTGGGTGAAACCCTTAAAGGCATTCTGCTTACCGGGTCTTATCCAGAGATGTATCTTCTTAAATCATTGCAGGAAAGAACAGACAAACTTAAAGAGATCGTCGATTCATACCTTTTCAAGGACCTGCTTATGATTGAGGGCATGAAAAAGCCAAGAACGATCGTCGAACTGACGAAGCTTCTCGCTTTTCAGGTCGGTAATCTCGTCAACCCAAATGAGATTGCGACCCAACTCGGTATATCACGCATCACCGTCTTGAATTATATTGATCTGCTGGAACGGTTTTACATTGTCTTCAGGGTTTATCCTTATGATAAAAATCTCAGAAACGTGATTAAGAAGAAGTTTAAAGTGTATTTTTATGATCCTGGGATACGTAATGCAGTTGTCGGGAACTTCAGCCCCTTGGAGCAAAGGGGAGACAAAGGGGCACTACTCGAAAATGCGGTCGCGTTGGGATTGAAACGCAGGATTGACTATGAAAAAAAGCCTTATGAACTCTTCTACTGGCGCAATTATGATGGGAAAGAAGTCGATCTTGTCCTGGGAAACGGGACCCTCACAGGTATAGAGGTCGCTTGGAACAAAAAGAATCATAAGTTTACAAAAAGCTTTCCAGGTACAGGTATGATCATTGACAACACGGATGCATATAGATTTTGTCTCTAAGGGATGAGGAAAGACACCTCGCAGCTTAATGTCGCCGCCACTAAAGGCGCCGTTTTCAGACACAACGTTAAATGGCAAGGCAAATTTCCCGTTTTGACAAATAGCAAGTGGTTTGTTATGAATTGCATTATAGGTTTTCAAAAATATCTTTTCGATGGAAAATAAAAATACCTTTTGGGACCACATAGAAGAATTAAGGAAGCGCCTGATACTATCCATCATATTCATAGCTGTAGGCGCATGCGGCGGCTTTTACTTCTCCGAGGAGCTGCTGAACATCATGGAATTCCCGCTGCGCTCGAGGCTCAAGATATCCCTCCACAGCCCCTACATCGGGCTGATAACCTCGAACAGCCCGATAAAGCTCGTGTTCCTCAAGCCCATCGAAGCCATATGGACGTACCTCAAGCTCGGTCTGATAGCGGGACTCGTGGTTGCCCTGCCGCTCGTGCTCTACGAGGTGTGGCTGTTCATTAAGCCTGGCCTCTACCCGTCCGAGAGGAAATACGTCAGGGTGTTTGTGGCCACGGCAGGGATATTCTTTATCATAGGGGGCGCATTCAGCTTCTTCGTCATACTGCCGTTCGCAATGAAGTTCCTGCTGAGCATCGGGACAGGCGAGCTCGTTCCGATGCTCAGCGTGGAGCAGTACGTGGACTTCTGCCTGCAGTTCATCCTGTCGTTCGGGCTCGTGTTCGAGCTGCCCTTCGTGCTCCTGATCCTCTCGGCGATGGGGATCGTGACCCCGCAGGGACTTGCGGA
>JAMCVD010000033.1 GCA_023381995.1 Deltaproteobacteria bacterium | reverse complement strand
TATAAAGAGGGCCGTTTTCCGGGTTCTGCTTAATAATAATAGGTGCCCTCTATCTCGATAAGCTCTTCAGGCAGGAGATCGAGCCAAAGACGACCAACGTGGCAATATACATTACATTGGGTTTGACGTCGGCCCTGCTTATAATCCACAGTAAATATTACACCCTGACGAATGTAAAATTGGTCGTAATCATTATCATAGCACTATCGGTCGCGGTGGCTTTTCTGGTAAGACTCAAAAACAATACTACCAAAGCAATATTTATTGGCATAGTGGTCTTCGTGACAACTGGTCTTGGGAAAAGCATGTATTCCGGAGGAGAATACAAATACTTTTATCCAACCAATCCTATCATCGACAGAATACAGCGGACGCCGGGGCATTTCCGCTCTATAGCTATAATGAAAAACGACCTGGAGGCATGGGGGGCGAATATAAATACGTTTTATGATATCGAAGATGTCAGGAACAATGATTCCATAGGTATCACATGGTATAACAAATTCGTTGTAAACCAGATATATGAACCCGATATATTGAACTTCCTGAATGTAAAATATATCGTAGTACCAGAAGGGATATATTATACTAAAATCCTTTCCAACAAGGAGGCGACGTTCAGTCACCATTACGACATCGGCATGGGCATGTCCGTGGGCTCGTTCAAGCCGGTAATGGAGTACAACGGCTTTACGCTCTATGAGAACCCTCGTGCATTCAACAGGGCATTCATGGTCTACGACTACAAGATCGCCGATACGCACGGCGAGGCCTTCGATCTTGTGCGCCGGTATGCCCCGCAGATCGGCAGGACCGCGGTCATATCCAGAGAGGCTGCACGGTACGCCTCGTTCGTACCGGGGGATACAATGACCGCACCGGCCAGCGATGTCTCGTTCGAGGAGTACGCGCCAAACCGTATAAAGATGCGCGTGGACACGTCTTCCCCGGGGCTGCTCGTCATCAGCAACACCTATTTCCCGGGCTGGCACGCGTACATCGACGGCAGGGGGACAAGGGTCATACGGGCCGACTATGCGTTTCAGGGGGTGTTCGTTCCCGGTGGCCGCCACGAGGTGCGGCTTGACTATATGCCTTTGAGCTTCGTCATCGGGCTCATACTCTCGCTGGCGGGCCTCGCCGCCATTCCATTGATGTACGTCCTCCTGTAGAGGCGTGTGCTGGAAGAAACCAAATATTTATGATACTGTCCGCATGGGAGCGGAAACGCTCCCTATCGGGACAAAATCTCAAAAGGTCGCTATGGACAAATTTGTTATAGAGGGCGGAAGCATGCTGTACGGGACCGTTAGGATAAGCGGCGCAAAGAACTCCGCACTGCCCGCAATGGCCGCAGCCTTGCTTACCAACGACGACGTCCACCTCGGCAGGGTGCCGTGCCTTGCCGATGTCGGTACGATGGTCGAGCTCCTCGAAAAGATGGGCGTACGGACGGACGGGTACGAAGGCGGCCGTCGCCCCGCAGAAGGCGGCGGGAGCTTTTCGAAAAGCATTACGATCAACGCCTCTGGCATAAACACCCATGAGGCGCCCTACGAGCTGGTACGGACGATGAGGGCGTCTGTCCTTGTGCTCGGCCCGCTCGTCGCGAGGTACGGGAGCGCGAGGGTATCGATACCCGGTGGGTGCGCCATCGGCAGCCGGCCCATCGACCTCCACCTGAAGGGCCTTACGGCCCTCGGGGCAAGGGTCTCGATGGACCATGGGTACATCGACGTGACCGCGCAAAGGCTGAAGGGCGCGAAGATAGCGTTCGATACCGTCACCGTAACGGGCACGGAGAATCTTATCATGGCCGCGTCGCTCGCACAGGGCACGACCGTCATCAGGAACGCGGCACGGGAGCCGGAGGTAGCGAGCCTCGCCGATCAGCTCGTCAGGATGGGGGCGAAGATACACGGGGCCGGCGCGGACACCGTCACAATAGACGGGGTCGACAGGCTCCACGGGTGCGCCGTGGACATCATACCGGACAGGATAGAGGCCGGCACCTACATGATAGCGGCGGCCGCTGCCGGGGGAGAGGTCGAGATAGCGGACTGTAAGCCGGGGCACGTCCGTGCGCTCCTGGCAAGGATGCAGGAGGCCGGCATAGACTATACCGAGACTGGGGACAGCGTTGTCGTGAAGAGGGAGAAGACCGCACGGATCAAGAGCCTGAATGTGAAGACGATGCCCTACCCTGACTTCCCCACGGACCTCCAAGCGCAGCTCATGGTACTCATGACGCAGGGAGACGATACAAGCGTCATAACCGAGACCATATTCGAGAACAGGTTCATGCACGTCCCGGAGCTCAGGCGCATGGGTGCGGACATCAAGACCGAAGGGAACGTGGCCATAGTAAAGGGCGGGACGAGACTGATGGGTGCGCAGATCATGGCAACCGATCTGCGGGCGAGCGCGTCCCTCGTAATAGCGGGCCTCATCTCGGACGGGACCACCGAGGTATCGAGGATATATCACCTTGACAGGGGATACGAGTTTATGGAAAACAAGCTATCAGGGATAGGCGCAAAGCTGAAAAGGACGAGGACATAATGAAAGACAATGGAATAAAGATAGGTCTGCCCAAGGGGAGGATGCTCGAGGACTCGGTGGCCGCGCTGAAAAAGATCGGCGTCGACTTCTCGTCCGTGCTCGAAGGGTCGCGCAGCCTCAGGTTCGAGTCGGCCGACGGGACTGCAGAGGCGATTGTCATACGGCCCGTGGACCTGCTGACGTACGTCGAGTGCGGCGCGGTCGACATGGGCATTATCGGCTACGACCTCATAAAGGAGCAGACGCGCGATGTCATAACAGCGCTTGCGCTGGACTTCGGCACCTGCAGGCTCTCCGTGGCAGGGCCCAGGGGCCGCGACACGATCGAAAAGGCGGGCCTGTCCGGCATACGGGTGGCCACTAAGTATCCCCGCCTCGCATCACAGTATTTCAAGGGAAAGGGCTCCCACGTGGACATCGTAAAGCTCTACGGCGCCGTGGAACTTGCCCCGCTCTTCGGCATCTCGGATCTCATCGTCGACCTCGTCTCCACCGGGGAGACCCTGCTGACCAACGGACTCGAGGAAAAAGAGGTCGTCATGCGGTCCTCGGCACGGCTCGTCGTCAACAGGGCCTCCATGAGGACACGACAGCAGGACGTCGGACGCATTATAGAGAGGCTCAAGAGGGCCTCAGCGAAGGCCGTATGATAAAGACCGTCCACGCGTCCGATGTCCCGTCCATACTCTCCGGGAGGAGGGACGCCTACCGGGACATCCACGCTTCGGTACGGAGGATCATCGATGACGTACGGGAACACGGGGACGCCGCGGTCCTGAAGTACCGCAGGCTCTACGACCGCATCGACTCGGAAA
>JAMCVD010000104.1 GCA_023381995.1 Deltaproteobacteria bacterium | reverse complement strand
CAGTCCGGATGTGTTTCCCTTCGCAGTGTCGAACACTCTTTCTTTTTGTTCTATCAGTCCCATGATCACTTTTTGGATAAGAGCCATAAAATGTAGCCGATATGTCTGCCCGTCAAGGGGGTGAATCTGCGTATGTATTGCGCAGATAATACGACAGGCCGGGCCGCGTGTTCCCTCTATATCGAATATCAATAATAACTTGACATTTGATTATAGGGTGGTATGAAGTGGTATAAAGGGGTATGAAAAGATAACAAAATTGTATGGAATTTATAGGCAGGTATAAACATAGGATCGACAAAAAAGGCAGGGTAAGTATCCCGTCTGCATTCAGGAAGATACTGTCCGAGGAGTACGACGACAAGGTAATCATAGTAAACAATCAGAACAGGCTCGATATATACCCTTATCAGGTCTTTCAGCAGCGCAAGGAGAGGATCAAGGCGCTGCCCCCGAGCCTTGATCTCGTCGAGGACTTCAAGGACCTGTATTTCGGCGATGCATTCTCGTACGACATAGACGGCCTGGGCAGACTGTTCATACCGCTCTATCTGCGCGAAGAGGTGCGTCTCGTCGAAGAGGTCATCATATCCGGGGGCGACGAGATATTCTCGATATGGGACGCCGTGATATTCGATCAGGAGCACCAGAGGATAAAGAACAACTTTCCGAATATCAAAAAAGGTATTGCACAGTATGGTGTTTAAATGCATGTCCCTGTAATGCCCGAGAAGGTTGTTGAGTATATGCGTCCCGCAGGCGGCTCGGTGTATCTCGATGCCACGGCAGGAGAGGGGGGGCACGTCCGTGCCATACTCCAGGCATCGGCCCCGGACGCATGTGTCGTGTGTGTCGATATCGACGAGCGGGCGCTCAGAGCGGTCCAGGCGGGACTGAAGGGCTTCGAGAAGAGGATAAGGCTGATCAGGGCGAACTACAAGGACATAGGGGAAATAGCACGGCAGGCCGGCGTCGACGGCTTCGACGGCGTCGTACTCGACCTCGGCTTCAGTCTTTCGCAGATAAACGATGCGGCCCGGGGGTTCAGCTTTGACAGCGACGGTCCTCTCGACATGAGGTACGACACGTCGCACGGCGTCACGGCGTACGACGTGGTCAATACCTTTAAGCCGGAGATGCTTGAGGACATCGTCAGGGACTTCGGAGAGGAGAGGCGCTACAAGAGCGTGGTAAGGGCCATCGTCCATGCACGGGAGCGCTCGCGTATAGAAGGTACCGCTGCGCTCGCTAAGGTGATCGCCAGCGCCATAGGCCGGCACTCTCGCATACATCCGGCAACAAGGACATTCCAGGCGATAAGGATATTCGTAAACAACGAGATGGGCAATCTGAAGGAATTCCTGGAGACCGTCAAGGACTTCCTCAACGTCGGGGGCGTCCTGGTCATCATATCGTTTCACTCGCTGGAGGACAGGATTGTCAAAAGCGCATTCAGGCAGCTCTCCGCATCGTCCGTGCCTTCGTTTCAGATACTGACGCGCAAGCCGGTAACGCCGGACGAGGATGAGATGAGGCTCAACCGTAGGTCAAGGAGTGCGAAATTGAGGGCGATAAAAAGGGTAAGCTGAGGAGGTTTTATGAGTACAAAGATGTACGAGGACGGATACGCGAACAGCAGGGCGATCGATTACCAGAAGGTCGATGCGATCAGCATAAATCCCTATAGGCTGCTCGTAACGGCCATAGTCATACTCGGGTTCACCCTGATTTTGATATGGAGCAGGGTAAGCTTCGTTGCCGAGAACTATCGGATGTCCGCAGTGGCATCCGAAACGCAGGCGCTGACCCAGCAGATAGATCAGTACAACCTTGAGATCGCCACCCTCAAGAGCAGGGCAAGGATCGAGAACATTGCAAGGACCGACCTGGGCCTCGGGTACCCGGGCCCGAAGCAGATGGTTCTGATAGACAGGTAAATGGACGCTGTAAAGAAAATACATGAGCACCAGCTTGTAAGGCTATTCATAGTATACCTATGCATCATATCGGGATTTGCGGTTATAGTATCAAAGGCCTTCTACCTCGAGGTCGTCAGGGGGAGGAGGTACGCGGAGCTTGCACGGAGGCAGTACTCGAGAGAGATCACGCTGATCCCCGCACGGGGCACCATCCTTGACAGGGACGGCAGGATACTCGCCCAGAGCGTTCTCGTGGATTCGATCTACGCGGACCCGCTCCTTGTAACGAACAAGAGCAGGGCGGCCGTTGTGGCCTCGAGGGTGCTCGGCCTTAACGCCGACGAGACCCTCAGGAAGCTCTCGACCGACCGACAGTTCGTGTGGATAGAGAGATTGGTCGATCCGGACATCGCACGGAAGCTTCTGCGGTACCATCTGAAGGGCATCTACTCCCTTAAAGAGTACAGGAGGTTTTACCCGAACAGGGACATTGCGGCCAACGTCCTCGGCTTCGTGGGCGTGGACTCGAAGGGGCTCTCCGGCATAGAATTGTCCCTGGACGACTATCTCCAGGGTACCCCTTTCTCCGCGGTGGTGGATGTTGATGGGCACAACAGCCCGGTGTATACTGGAAACTCGTTCAACGGAACATCCATGAGCGGAGACAACGTCGTTACGACGATAGACCTCAATATACAGTTTATACTTCAGACAGCACTGAAAGAGGCCGTGACTGAGCTGGGCGCGAGCAAGGGCGTAGGGATCATAATGGAGCCCCGTACCGGCGAGATACTCGCTATGGTCAGTGTGCCGGACTTCAACCCGAACATATACAGGGAATATCCTCTGTCCGTTTTCAAGGACATCGCCGTTGAGAACACATACGAGCCGGGCTCCATATTCAAGCCGTTTGTCATATCAGCGGCCCTTGACGGGGGGGCGATCTCCGCGGACCAGGAGTTCTTCTGCGAGCACGGGCATTACAGGGTCTACAATATCGTCATAAGCGATGCCGAGGGCAGGTACGGAATGCTCGATGCGGGCGACATACTCAAGTACAGCAGCAACATCGGGGCGGCAAAGATAGGAGAGAAGCTCGGCCCGGCGGCCCTCTATGGCTACCTGAAGAGGTTCGGTTTTGGAAGTCCCACGGGCATAAATCTTCCCGGGGAGTCTCCGGGCATCCTGAACCCGCTGGACAGGTGGTCGGGGGTTTCCATCGATACCATACCGTTCGGACAGGGCGTTTCGGCCACGCCGATCCAGCTCGTTACCGCCATGTCGGCAATAGCCAACGGCGGCTTGCTCGTCATGCCACAGATAATAAAGGAGATCAGGGGATCGAACGGTACTGTCATAAACTTTTCCCCGGTCATAAGAAGGAGGGTGATATCCAGAGATACCGCAAAGACGATGACCGGCATGCTGATAGGCGTCGTCAATGACGGGACCGGCCTCAACGCCCGCATGGACGGCTATACCGTTGCAGGAAAGACGGGGACGGCACAGATACCGGATCCGGAGACGGGCAGGTATTACAAGAACAGGTTTGTGTCTTCGTTCCTCGGCTTTGTCCCTGCGAACGATCCGAGCATCACCATGCTGGTCATGATAGTGGATCCGAAAACAAACCCGTATGGAGGCGAGAGCGCTGCCCCCATATTCAGGGACGTCGCGGAAAAGATACTTCCCTACCTCGGGGTACCTTCGAGATTGAGTATAATGGCAACGCCCTCGAACGAGCCGTCCGTGTCCGATATGGATCAGATGCAGGCCGCGTATGTGACCCAGACGGGGGTTGTGCCGGACTTCCGCGGCAAGTCCATCAGGACCGTCCTGCGGGAGGCAAAGAGCGCGGGCATCGACGATCTCGTAATAAAGGGATCGGGGTATGCGATCAGACAGTCCCCGGAGCCTCATGCGAAATACTCGCATGGCCGTGTGGTCGTTGTATTCTCAGACAGCGTGTCAGACAGTGGACCGGGGCAGCCGGGGCGCGCGCCGGGTACGATAAAAGGATAGGGATGGACATAAAGAGACTTTTGAAGAGTATAAGCTATTCGTCGCTATACGGGGAGCCGGGCGGCGATGTGCACGGTATCTCGTATGACTCGCGGAAGGTCCGGGATGGCCACGTCTTCGTGGCCATCCCGGGAGAGAAGGACGATGGGACGAAGTACGAGGGCCAGGCGGTGCAGAACGGTGCGCTCGCGATTGTTACAAAGGCATACAACCCCGAGTACAGCGGCGTACTGCAGGTCATCGTCGACAACCCGAGGCTTGCACTGGCGGCCCTGTCGAGGGAGTTTTACGGAAACCCCTCTTCGAAGCTCCCAGTCATAGGTATCACGGGCACGAACGGCAAGACGACCACCACGTACCTGATAGAGTCGATATTCAAGTCAGCATCGAGAAGGCCGGTCGTAATAGGTACGGTCAATTACAGGTTCATGGACAGTCGGATCAAGGCGGTCAACACGACCCCGGAGTCCACGGACCTCAATAGGATGATGAGCGAGTTCCTCTCGCAGGGCGCGACCGATATCATCATGGAGGTGTCGTCGCACGCCATATCGCAGGGCAGGGTGAGCGGCATAAACTTCGATATGGGGATCTTTATGAACCTGACGCAGGATCACCTCGACTATCATAAGACGATGGAGGACTACTACGCTGCCAAGGCGATGCTGTTCGATAAGCTGCTTGTCTCGAGCCATAAGGGCAAGAAGTTCGCCATACTGAACAGCGATGATCCGTGGGTAAGCCGTATCAAAGTGAAGAGGGGCATAGGCGTCATCAGGTTCGGCAGCTCGGGGCAGTCTGACATAAAGCTGGTGGGCTCTTCGTCATCGCTGGACGGGATAAAGATGAAGCTCTCCACGCCCATAGGCGTGATCGAGCTCTCGTCGCACCTCGTGGGTCATTACAACATATACAACATAATGGCCGCCGTCGCCTCCGCGATCGTCTCCAACATATCCGTTGAGCACATACGACACGGGGTCGAATCGCTGCACAGCGTACCCGGGAGGGTAGAGAGGATCGACAACCCGAAGGGTATCTATGCATTCGTTGACTATGCCCATACGCCGGACGCGCTCGAGAAGGTATTGACTGCGCTGAACGAGCTGAAGAAGAAGCGCATCGTATGCGTGTTCGGGTGCGGTGGCGACAGGGACAGAGGCAAGAGGTCGCTCATGGGGGATATTGCGACCCGGCTCTCCGACATAGCGATAATCACTTCCGACAATCCACGCTCGGAGCAGCCCCTGACGATAATATCCGATATAGAAAATGGGATCAGGAGCGCGGAGGGGGTGGAATCGGTCCGTCCGGGCGACCGCTTCGATGGGCACGTCTATACCGTTATACAGGATAGGAGGCAGGCCATACGAACGGCACTCGACGTCTCTTCCATGGGCGACGTCGTGCTCGTCGCGGGCAAGGGGCACGAGGACTATCAGATATTCGGCGACAGGACCATACACTTCAGCGACCGCGAGGAGATGACTGACTATTTCAAGGTACCGCTTTGAAGCTAACGATGAAGGACATAGAGACGACACACGGCATGGACGTCCTGAACGGTCCGGCGGACTGGTGCGCAGAAGGTGTGACCACGGACACCAGGAAGCCCGTGAGGGGTATGCTGTTCTTTGCACTGAGAGGAGAGCGGTTTGACGGGCATGATTTCCTTCAGACTGCGGTGTCTCTGGGTGCCGCCGGGGTGGTGGTCGACAGGAACGGAACACAGGCGGCCCTGTCGTTGAAGGACAGGACGGCGGTGTTTGCCGTGGACGATACCGTGCTGGGGCTCGGCATGCTCGCCCATGCCGTGCGGGCAGGGCACGGTCCCACCGTCATAGCGATAACCGGCAGCAGCGGAAAGACGACCACGAAGGAAATGCTCGCATCGATCCTCTCCAGGACGCACAGCACCGGCAAAACCCGGGGGAACCTCAACAACGCCATAGGGCTGCCGCTGTCCATACTCAACATGGAGCCGGGGACCTCCGTGTGGGTGCTCGAGATCGGCACGAGCAGGTACGGGGAGCTGGGGGCACTGACGAGGATCGCGGACCCGGACATAGGCGTCCTGACGAACGTCGGCATGGCGCACCTCGAGTCTTTCCACAGCCTCGATGGGGTCGCAAGGGCGAAATCGGAGATGTTCTCCGCGATGTCCGGGCATGGTACGGCCGTGCTGAACGCGGACGACCCCCGTGCGATGGGCATCGCCGGTACATTCGGAGGCAGGGTGGCGAGCGCGGGGTTCTCGGAAAAGGCGTCTCTGCGCGTGGTGTCTTACGGCCTGATGAAGGATGGTACGGGCTCGGAGTTCGAGGTGTCCTATGAGGGTGAAAGGCGCGGTCTGACGATGCCCCTTACGGGCAGGCATTATCTGCACGACATGGCGCTCGCGGTCCTGTGTGCGAGGCTCTTGAGGGTGCCGTGGGACGATATACGTGCCGCGTGCGCCGGGTATAGGGGACTCGGGGGCAGAGGCACGGCGATCCCGTACGAGAGCGGCATCACCGTGATCGACGATACCTACAATGCGAACCCGGACTCGATGCGCGAAGGGTTCCTGTCCGCGATAGAGAGGTACGGCGCGGACAGTATCGTGGCCGTTATCGGGGACATGCTCGAGCTCGGAGAGCATTCCCGGGAGCAACACTCCGTGCTCGGCAGGCTGCTCGCGGACCGCGGCGTACGCAGGTTCATACTCACGGGCAGGTTCGCGGGGGACACGCTCGAGGGCATCGAGTCGGCGGGAGCCCGCGGTGTGCATGCACGACGGGCGGACAGCGTACAGGAGATCGTGGACGGGCTCCTCGCCGTGTCCGGGCCCCACAGCGTCGTCTATGTAAAGGGATCGAGGGGCATGGGGCTGGAGCGGGTAGTGGCCGAGTACGATAGGGCTATGAGGTGCGGCAATGCTTGAGTACCTTTTGTACCCGTTCGCAAAGCAGCTCATCGTATTCCATGTCCTGAAGTATATAACCTTCAGGACGCTGGGGGCCATGATTACCTCCCTGGTCATCTGCATGGTGTTCGGGAATGCGTTTATAAGGTTCATGTCCGGTGCGGGGATGGGCCAGGTGGTAAGGGACGAAGGACCGAAAAACCATAAGGTGAAGAAGGGTACTCCGACGATGGGGGGCGTCCTGATCATAGGCGCTATTGCCGTTTCGACCGTTCTGTGGATGGACATCACGAATGTCTACGTATGGATATTGCTGTTCGCACTCCTCGGGTTTGGGGCGATAGGCTTCGTCGATGATTTTATGAAGCTGAAGAGCAGGAGTGCGCGCGGGCTGAAGGGCAGCTACAAGTTTGTCATGGAGTTCGCACTGACCATTGTCATTATTTATCTGCTCGTACGGTACGACCACCTCGACTTTACGCTGACGTTCCCCTTTTTCAAGAAGGCAGCACTCGATCTCGGATGGACATACTTCTTGTTCGTATTGTTCGTTATCATAGGCACGTCGAACGCAGTCAACCTTACCGACGGACAGGACGGTCTCGCCATCGTACCCGTTATGACGTCGTTCAGCGTATACGCCGTTTTCGCGTACGTGCTCGGCAACATAAAGTTCTCGGAGTACCTGATGTTCACGCCCATGATGGGTACCGGAGAGATAGCCACTTTCATAGGCGCGGTCATCGGTGCATCGCTCGGGTTCCTGTGGTTCAATACCTATCCCGCGGAGCTGTTTATGGGCGACGTGGGCTCGCTCGGGCTCGGGGGCGGTCTTTTCATGACTGCCGTCGTGCTGAAGCAGGAGATACTGCTGGGAATCGTCGGCGGTGTATTTGTTGCCGAAGCCCTGTCGGTGATAACGCAGGTCGGCTCGTTCAAACTTTCCGGCAGGAGGCTGTTCGCCATGGCCCCCATACACCACCATTTCGAGTTGAAAGGCTGGGACGAGCCCAAGATAACAGTGCGCTTCTGGATCATTTCCATACTCCTCGCACTGATCGGCCTGGCAACGCTCAAGCTGAGGTAGTGGATGGATCTGAAGGGCATGCATACCGCAGTCATAGGCATGGGGAGAACGGGCATCGCGACGACGGGCTTCCTCGTAAAGAGGGGGGCCGATGTAACGTGTTTCGATCAAAAGCCGCTCCGTGACCTACACGGGATCGACCGGATCCCGGAGGGCACGAGGATCGTCGACGGGTGGGACGGCGTGACCATGGGGGACTACGGGCTCGTGGTGGTGAGTCCCGGTGTGCCGATGTCTCTCGGGGGCATAGGGGCCGCCAGTGGCAGAGGGGCGGAGGTCATAAGCGAGATAGAGCTCGCTTCCAGGTTTACCAGGAAGAGGATCGTGGCCATTACCGGGACGAACGGCAAGACCACGACGGTGACGCTGCTCGGACAGGTGCTCGACAATGCCGGGATACGGGCCGGGGTCGGGGGCAATATAGGCATACCGTTCGTACAGCTTGTCCAGGACGACGACAGGTACGAGCTGTATCTGCTCGAGCTGTCGAGCTATCAGCTCGAAGGCATCGTACACTTCAGTCCATGGATAGCCGGACTGCTGAACATTACGGACGACCACCTCGACCGCTACGCAGGCATCGGCGAGTATGCGAGGGCGAAGTTCAGAATATTCATGAACCAGTCCGCGGACGACTACGCGGTGATCAATGCCGACGACAGGAACATCGTGAAGGGCAAGCGGAGCATAACGTCGAAGCCCTACTGTTTTACGACCGGTCGGCGGACGAGGAGGGGCGCGTATTATAGGGACGGCCTGATAGTCTATATCGATGGCTGTGGCGGCAGGACGACATTCTCGGTGGACAACCCGTCCCTCGGAGGTATGCACAACGTCCAGAACGTCATGACATGCGTCATTATGGCCAAGCTGCTGAACGTCCCCGACGAAGTCATCCAGACCACGATACGCGGCTACAAGGGGCTGCCCCACAGGATAGAGTTTGTTGCGGACATCGACGGTGTCGGGTACTACGACGACTCGAAGGCCACGAACGTTGACGCGGTCGCCGTCGCATTGAAGAGCTTTTCCGCGCCCGTCATACTCATCATGGGCGGACGTGATAAGGGAGGGGACTACGGCCCTCTGTCCCGGCTCATAAAAGAGAAGGTGAAGCGCGTGCTCGTCATGGGCGAGGCGAAGGAGCGGATAGCTGGGGCGTTCAGGGGCGTCGCCGACGTGGTACCCGTCGACTCCATGGAGTCCGCGGTGTCCTCGGCACATGGCGCTGCGGTAAAGGGCGATATCGTCCTGCTTTCGCCTGCATGCTCGAGCTTTGACATGTTCTCCGATTACGGGCAAAGGGGCGATGTGTTTCGGTCGGCAGTCATGAAATTGAAAAGGGGCGCTGCAAATGAAGGGATATGATAGAGGCATAATCGCCGCGACCCTTCTGCTGTGCCTTTTCGGCGTTATCATGGTGTTCAGTGCGAGCTCGATATATGCGCTGAAGGAGTACGGGACGAAGTACTACTTTGTCAGAAAACAGGTGCTGTACCTTGTCATGGGCATAATGGCCGGCAGCGTTGTCGCTGTGACAGACATCAATCTTGTACGGAGACATATGAAGGCCGTCTTCGGGCTCGCTCTCTTCTTGATGGCGCTTGTCTTTGTACCGCACATAGGTGTCGTCGTGAGCGGTTCCCACCGATGGATACGAATCGGACATTTTTCCATGCAGCCCTCCGAGTTTGCAAAGCCCGTGCTGATACTCTTTATCGCCGATCTCATCGACAGGAAGGTCCGGAAGGGGAGCGATGCGGTCCCTGTTCTCGGGCCCCTGGTGTATACGGTCGTACTCCTGTTCCTTATGATACGGGAGCCGGATTTCGGCAGCGCCGCCATCACGGCCGGCGTCATATTCGCGATCCTGTTCCTCTCCGGCGCTGATATGGGATCGCTCGTTGCGACCGGACTGTTGGGCATCGGCGTCGGCGTTGTGCTCGTCGTGCACTCTGCGTACAGGTTCAATAGGATAAAGGCGTTCCTGAACCCATGGCAACACGCCCATACCGGCGCGTTCCAGATTGTACAGTCGGCGATAGCCTATGGTGCCGGCGGGCTCACCGGCGTCGGGCTCGGCAACAGCTTCGAGAAGCTGTTCTACCTACCCGAGGCCCACACCGATTTCATATTCTCGGTCATTGCGGAGGAGCTCGGGTTCCTGGGCGTTGCGGCGGTGATCGGCGTGTTCATCTTCCTTATAACCAAGGCCTTTGCCGTTGCGGCACGGGCCGAGAGCATATTTACGAAGACGGCCGTCTACGGACTGGCACTGCTGATCGCAATGCAGGTGATCATCAACATATCCGTTACGCTCGGTCTGCTGCCGACAAAGGGGCTCACGATACCGTTTATAAGCTATGGGGGCAGCTCTCTCGTGGCACAGCTTACGTCCATAGGCATTATACTGAATCTGTCAAAGAAGGTTAGCGAGGGGGGCGATGAGGCTGATTATAGCAGGTGGGGGTAGCGGTGGACATTTTTTCCCCGCTCTGGCGATTATGAACGAGATCATCAAGAGGGACAAGGGCGTCGAATACCTGTATGTCGGCTCGGACAGCGGCATAGAGAGCGTGAAGTGGCCGTTGCCAGAAGGCAACCGCAGGCTCCTCTGCGTGAAGGGCTTCAGGCACAAGACGATGGCCGAGAAGCTGGCCGCATCATTTTTGCTCGCGGGCTCGTTGTTCGCGTCAAACCGCATCATAAAGGACTTTGCGCCGGACGCGGTGCTCGGCGTCGGGGGCTACGCCTCGTTCCCGGTCGTTATGGCCGCTGTCATGCGCCGGGTACCTGCGGCCATACACGAGCAGAACTCTGTGCCGGGCCTTGCCAACAGGCTCCTGTCCAGGTTCGTGAAGAAGGCCTTCGTGTCCTTTGAGACCTCGACCAGATACCTGCCGGCCGGCAAGAGCGTCAATACGGGGCTTCCGATACGGTTCAGGCCGCATGGGCACAGGGACCGTATGCAGGGTGTGCCGGCGGCGAGGACGATACTCGTCCTCGGCGGCAGCCGGGGCGCGCACCAGATAAACGGCATGGTCATGGCGTCCCTGAAGGAGCTGTCGGACATAAGGGGCAGGGTGGCGTTCATACACCAGACGGGCGCGGACGACTATACGCCGGTGACGGAGGCGTACAGGGAGTTCGGGTTCGATGCACAGGTCCACAGATTTATAGACGACATGTCAGCGGTATTTGAGAAGGCGGACATTGCGATATCGAGGGCCGGGGCATCGACCCTGTTCGAGCTCGCGGCGTACGGCATACCGTCGATACTTATACCGTACCCCCATGCCGTATCGGACCACCAGACACTGAATGCGCGCGAGGTGTCCGGGGCCGGCGGGGCCGTGGTACTCCCTGTTCGTACGGAGGAGCCCGGTCCCCTTGTCGGTGCGCTGCGGGGGCTCGTGTCCGATGCCAGTCGGCTCAGGACCATGTCCGACGCGATGGTACGATGGGCGAAGCCCGATGCCGGTGCGGCCATCGTGGATGAAATGATGAAGCTGTCGTTGAAGTCTTTCGGGAAGGCGGAGGCATGCACAAGAGAATAAAGCACATACATTTCGTTGGCATAGGCGGTGCAGGTATGAGCGGCATTGCGGAGCTGCTCATCAATATCGGCTATGATGTGAGCGGCTCGGACGTCAAGGCATCGAAGGTGACGGAGAGGCTGCGATCGCTCGGCGCCAGGATAATGATAGGGCACAGGGCCGAGAATGCGGACGGCGCCCATGTCGTCGTGTTCTCATCGGCGGTCAGACACGATAATCCCGAGCTTCTCTATGCCCGCGAGCACAACATACCTTCGATACCGAGGGCCGAGATGCTCGCGGAGCTCATGAGGGTCAAGTACGCCATAGCGATAGCAGGCAGTCACGGCAAGACCACCACCACCTCGCTCGTTTCGGTTATCCTCGTGAGCGGGGGGCTCGATCCGACCAGCATCGTGGGCGGCAAGGTCAATATGTTCGGCTCCAATGCGAAGCTCGGACAGAGCGAGTACCTCGTCGCAGAGGCCGACGAGAGCGACGGGAGCTTCCTGAGGCTCACCCCCACCATAGCCGTCGTGACGAACATAGACCCGGAGCACCTGGACTACTATAAGACATTCGACAGGGAGAAGGACGCCTATGTGGAGTTCGTGAACAAGGTACCGTTCTACGGTCTCGCCATCCTCTGTCTGGACGAGGAGAATGTCGCCTCGATACTCCCGAGGCTGAATGTGAGGAGGATGACGTACGGCCTGTCGTCCCATGCCGATGTCCGTGGGTACGATGTCGCCCAGAGGCAGGGCGAGGCGGATTTCTCCGTCATGGTCAGGGGCAGGCATTACGGCTCGTTTACGGTGCACATGCCCGGCATACACAATGTCTACAACGCGCTCGCGGGAGTCGCCGCCGGCGTGGAGCTCGAGATCGACCCCGAAAAGATAAGGGAGGGTGTCCGCGGGTTCAACGGCGTCGAGAGGAGGTTCCAGATAAAG
Source organism: Deltaproteobacteria bacterium (assembly GCA_023381995.1). Taxonomy (GTDB): domain Bacteria; phylum JAMCPX01; class JAMCPX01; order JAMCPX01; family JAMCPX01; genus JAMCVD01. The sequence goes on along the minus strand of JAMCVD010000104.1, from coordinate 4,351 downwards.
GCGCACATCAAGGACGATGCGCACGACGTCATCGTCGTCGATGACTATGGTCACCATCCCAAGGAGATCAAGGCAACGCTCGCGGGCGCAAAGAGCGGCTGGAACAGGAGGCTGATCGTCGTGTTCCAGCCCCACCGATACACGAGAACGATGCTCCTGTTCAACGATTTCCTGACTGCGTTCTATCAGGCGGACGTGCTGATCGTGACGGACATATACCCTGCGGGCGAGGAGCCCATCGAGGGCGTCAGTGCGTACGGACTGTTCAGCAGGATGAAGGACATGGGGTACAAGGACGTGCGGTACATCCGGGACAGGGACAGGATCCTCGACGAGCTCGAGGCCGTTGTAAGGCCCGGCGATATGGTCATTACGCAGGGGGCCGGAGACGTCACGACGATCGGGGACTCATTTATAAAGAGGTTGAGGAAGAATGGTTGATTTCAATGAATTGCGGTCGGTCGTCAGGGGCAAGGTGGCGCTCGACGTCCCCATGAGCCGGCACACGAGCATGAAGGTGGGCGGCAGATGTGCGTGCATGTTCACTCCGGAGGACACCGATGACATACTGAGGTTCATCGATTGGTCGAGGGACGCCGGGCAGAAGTACGTCGTGATAGGGTCCGGGACCAACCTGATAGTACGGGAGGGCGGCATACGATGCCCGGCGATACGAATCAAGGGCACGCTCGACTCGATGGAGATCGAGTCAGAGGACAGCGGGACAGTCAGGCTCAGGGCCGGTGCGGGCATGCCGGTCGCAGGGCTTGTAAAATACTGCTCGGACAGCGGGCTCTCGGGCATCGAGCCCCTGGCCGGCATACCGGGCACGGTCGGGGGCGCCGTGTTTATGAATGCAGGCACGGGAGGGGGCAGTGTCGAGGACGTGATCGAGGCCGTTACCTTCATAGAGCGGTCCGGCAGGACAAAGACGTACGGCAGGGACGAGATGGGCTTCGGCTACAGGACCTGCAGGGCACTCTCGACGAGCAGCATCGTCGTATCGGCCGTCCTGGCCCTCAAGAGGACCGATATAAAAAGGGTACAGAGAAAGGTCGAGGCCCTCTTGCAGAGCAGGGCTGCGACACAGCCGCTCGGCTATCCGAGCTGTGGCTCCATATTCAAGAACCCGGCCGGAGGCGTCAAGGCGTGGAAGCTGCTGGAAGAGGCGGGCATGCGCGGCGTGAGGATCAGGGGCGCCATGTACTCTGAGCTCCACTCGAACTTTATCGTCAATACCGGAAGCGCCGTGGCCGCCGACGTGATCGCACTCATCGATGCCGGCATCGAAAAGGTCAGAGAGAAGAGCGGGGTAAGGCTCGAGCTGGAGGCAGTTATTATAGGGGAGGAGGTATGAACAGTATCACGAAGAAGGACAGGGTAGGAGTACTGCTCGGCGGGCTCTCTTCGGAAAAGCAGATATCGATCCTCAGCGGAGATGCCGTTTACAGGGCGCTTGCCGGACTGGGCTATAACGTCGTAAAGGTCGAGGTGGACAAAAACCTCCCGTTCAGGCTGAGGGATCTCGGGATAGAGGTCGCATTCAATGCGCTCCACGGGCGGTTCGGCGAGGACGGCTGCGTCCAGGGCGTGCTCGAGCTCATGGGCATACCGTACACGGGCTCCGGTATTACGGCGAGTGCCGCGGCCATGGATAAAGTCCTTACAAAGCACCTCCTCACGAGCGGCGGCATACTAACGCCCCACTACCGTGTCGTACGACGTGCGCTCGAGTACGATCGGGTGCTCAGGGAGAGCGGCATAAACCTACCCTACATCGTCAAGCCGGCATGCGAAGGCTCGAGCATAGGGATAAGCACGGTGTCAGCGCCCGGAGAGCTGGAGAGGGCGATCACGCATGCATTGGAGCACGACAGCCGTGTTCTTATAGAGAAGTTCATAGAAGGTATGGATGTGACGGTGGCCGTCTACGACGATAGGGTGCTGGGTTCCATGGAGATACGGTCCGGCGAGAAGTTCCTTAACTACGACGTCAAGTACACGGAAGGCAGGGAGACGTTCTATATACCCCCGTCGCTGGAAGCGGACGTTATAAAGAGCGTGGAGGAATCGGCCCTGGCAGCACACGGGCTGCTGGGGTGCAGCTTCTATTCACGTATGGATTTCAGGGTAGCGTCGGGAGGCAGGCCCTATATGCTCGAGGTCAATACACTGCCGGGGCTTACGCCCTTGAGCTACGTCCCGAAGATAGCCGAGAACAAAGGCATGAGCTACGAGGACCTTGTAGAGGGCATACTGAGGTCGGCATGCCTGAAGGGAAAAAAAGAGAAGGGCATGCCTGAATGAACAGACTCTTACCATCGGACTTCAATGCAAGACTGAAGACCCCATCGAACCTGAGATGGAAAAAACACGGCGGCCGTGACGTGTACAGGTACCGCGTGCGTGTCTACCTCAGGTATGTCTTTCTCATTGCCGCGATTGTCATCGCGGCCGCCGGTGGCCGCGCCTTCTACGCGAAGGCCGTGCACTTTATAGGTTCGTCCCGCCTGTTCGCGCTAAAAGAGGTACAGGTCCAGGGGTACGAGCGCGTCCTGCCCGCCGAGATTATCGGTGCCTCCGGACTCACTTTCGGGCAGAACATCTTTTCGATCCGGTTTTCGAAAGTGGTAGGCAACATCATGTCGATACCCTGGATAAGCAGCGTGTCCATAAGGGAATTGCCGCCCCATAAGATAGATATCAGCGTTACAGAGAGGAAGGCGTTCTGCATGATCCTGCTCGATCGTCTCTACTACGTCGACGACAGCGGCATCATCTTTAAAAGGGTGGATGAGAAAGACCCGGTGAATTACCCGGTCATTACCGGCCTCGATATGGGCGGCGGACATTTCATGGACGTGCCGATCGGGGCGGTTGCGGACGCCGTGTCCTTCATAAAGGAGCTCGATCGGGACTCGTCCATCGACGGCAAGGACGTCTCGGAGCTGCACGTCGACGCTACGGGGTATTCGATCGTGACGAGTGGCGGGCTTATCGTCCGGTTCGGTACGGACGGTGCGGCGTCCGGCATGAACAGACTCAATGCGATCATGGACCATTTCGGGAACGAGGTGCAGACGTTTTCCGTCATCGATCTGAGGTTTGCAGGAATGGGTGTTATTCGGTACAGGAATGGACTTGCAGAAGGCAGGCCTTTCGATCCGTCGCTCCGGAATATAAAAAAGGAGGTGAACAGCATTGAAAAAACGGGATAATATGATTGTCGGGCTGGATATAGGTACGACCAAGGTGTGTGCCATCGTAGGCGAGCTGAAGGAGGGTACCCTCGATGTCGTCGGCATAGGCAGGGTTTCGCCGTCCCACGGGCTCAGCAAGGGCAATATTATAAACATAGAGACTACCGTCAAGGCCATACGACAGGCGATCGAGGAAGCGGAGCTCATGTCCGACTATGAGATATCGAGCGTGTATACGGGCATTGCGGGCGACCACATAAGGAGCTTCAACAGCAGCGGGGTAATCGCCATAAAGGACAGGGAGGTAAAATCGAACGACATAAAGAGGGTCGTGGACGCAGCGAAGGCGATGCCGATACCGACGGACAAAGAAGTCATCCACGTGATACCCCATGAGTTCATCATAGACGATCAGGGCGGGATAAAAGATCCCCTCGGCATGTCCGGCGTGAGGCTCGAGGTCAAGGTCCATATCGTGACCGCCAATGTCTCGTCGGCGATGAACATCGTGAAGTCGTGCAACAGGTCCGGGCTCACGGTTTCCGACATCGTCCTCCAGTCGATCGCGTCGAGCGAGGCGGTCCTCAATCAGGAGGAGAAAGAGCTCGGCGTCGTGCTCGTGGACATAGGTGGGGGCACGACGGACATAGCCATATTCTACGAGGGGAGCATAAAGTATACGAGCGTCATAGGTCTGGGCGGAGAACACATCACCAAGGACGTGTCCGTGGGACTGCGGACGCCCATCCACGAGGCCGAGAAGATCAAGATAAAGTACGGGACCGCGCTGCGAACGAATGTCGACAAGGCCGAAATGGTGGAGGTGCCGGGCATCGGCAGCAGAAAGACGAGGACGATATCGAGACAGACCCTGGCAGAGATAATAGAGCTGAGGACCGAGGAGATACTGTCGCTCGTGGACAAGGAGATCACAAAGTCGGGGTTTAAGGAGTTCATATCCGCGGGTGTCGTCCTGACGGGCGGCAGCTCCGTACTCGACGGTATGGTCGATCTCGGCGAGCAGATCTTCAACCTGCCGGTGAGGATCGGGTTCCCGGCAGGCATCGGCGGCCTTACGGACGTCGTAAAGGACCCACGACCTTGATCCTTGCCGAATGATGATATTCGTTACTCAACTCAAACATCGTAAT
>JAMCVD010000055.1:2922-3435 GCA_023381995.1 Deltaproteobacteria bacterium | reverse complement strand
GCGCCCAGCCCGTGATGCCGGGCTTGACGATGTGCCTGACCTCGTAGTACGGCACCCTCTTCTTGAGCTGTTCCACGAACTCCGGCCTCTCCGGGCGCGGGCCCACGAACGACAGGTCGCCCTTTATGACGTTTATCAACTGCGGCAGCTCGTCGAGGTGCGTACGCCTGAGGAGGCGCCCCAGGGGGGTGATGCGCCTGTCGTCGTCCTGTGCCCATCTTGGTCCGGCAGCCTCTGCGTCCGGCACCATGGTCCTGAACTTGTAGAGCACGAACCTCTTCTCGTACCGGCCGACCCTCTCCTGCCGGTAGATGGCGCTGCCGCGCGAGGTGAGCCGTATCCCCGCGAATATCCCGGCGAACACGGGCGACAGCGCCATCGCGGCCAGGACGGCGGCCAGGAGCTCTACAGGCCTTTTGATGGAGTCGAACATGGTGTGCTGCGCCGCGAGGTTCTCTATCAGCCAGGACTCCTCGAGCTCGCTGATCGGTATCTTGCCGAAGATCTCCTCGT
>JAMCVD010000055.1:0-2912 GCA_023381995.1 Deltaproteobacteria bacterium | reverse complement strand
ATAAACGAGGAAGTAAAGCGCATCCAGTCCCACCTCAGGGCGTTCTCGCAGCTCCTGGAGGCCAAAGGGGCCATAGGGAAGAAAATGGTGTTGTAGATGATCTTGATGAGCGTCCTGTCCCGCTTGATATAGTCCGGGATCACCAGCAGGTCCGTGTGCCTGAGCCTGTCCGCGAAGCTCCTGTCTATGCTCTCGATCCATTGCCCGATCCTGTACCCGAGCTGCGGGTTGCTGCGGATGTAGTCGACCAGGGTATCGATGTCCCTGTGCGCGCCTATGATGGTTATGTCCAGCGGCGTCATCGTCGTTACGAGGACGATGTTGTAGATGTGCCTCCACGCGTAGTCCGTAATGCCGAATATCGCGATGAGCAGGAGGAGGTTCGTTTTCGGTGACACGCCGAATGCCGGGGCCGCGTAGAAGAACATGATGCCCGTCAGGAGGATCGCGAGCATCAGGAACGAGAAGTTCTTCTTGAAGGTAAGGCTGTTCTTGAGGTTCTTCAGGTCGTAGAACCCGGCGAGGGAAAATATGACCATCCACAGGACGAACAGTATGCTGAACGGCAGCAGGTGGTACCGCACGAGCTCGTGGTACGCGCCTGCCCTGTACCGTATGACCAGCGTCGTGACGAGCGAGAGGTACATCAGGAATATATCGCCTGCCCCGAGTATCATGAGCTTTGGTCTGGATGTGTCGTTCATATACAGCTCCCGTACAGCATCTCATGGCTGTATAGCATACTGTCCAGCGTAAAGCCCGCTTTGATCCTCCCGGCCGCGGCCCTGCCCATGGCTGCCGACAGCGCACTATCAGACAACAGCCTTTTCAGCCTGTCGTTGATGGCACCGCTGTCGCGCGGAGGGAGAACGAAGCCCGTAACGCCTTCCTGATTGACGTACGAGGTCCCGGTCCCGAGTTCCGTGGAGATGACAGGCAGGCCGCATGCCATTGCCTCCGCGATCGTTATGCCGAACGCCTCGCTCCGGTAGACGGACGGAAGTACGAACACGGACGCTGCGAGGTAGAAGTCGGCGAGCTCGTCGGGTGTCCGGTACGGTACGAATGAGACCCTGTCTCCCAGCCCGATCCTCCGTGCCTCGCCGGCGAGCCGGTCCTTCAGTGGACCTTCCCCTATGATCACGAGCCCTGCGTCTATGTCCTTCATTGCCCGTATCAGGTATTCCACGCCTTTGTAGTAGACGAGCCTCCCCACGAAGAGGACGATCTTCTGCCCGTACCGCCTGCGTATCTGCTCTACCCTGTGCAATGACCCTCCCCCCGGGCCGAACCGTGCGGTATCGACGCCGAACGGTATGACGGTGCACTTCGGCCTGAAGCCCCTGAGCACGGCAGAGGTCCGGACGATGTTCGGGTTTGAGACGACGATCCTCTGTGCGCGCTCCAGCGTCCACCGGTGCAGCCATCCCATGGCGGACGAGGCGAGCCTCTGCCGTACGATATCGCTGTGGTAGGTCACTACGAGCTTGCTTTCCGGCCTGACGAGCCACAGCGCAAGCTCCCCCAGCGGGAACGGAAGGTGTAGGTGCAGGAGGTCGTACCCACTGTGCATCTCTTTTAACGCCCTGACAAAGTCTACCGATACCGGCATACTGAGGAGTACGCCCATACTCCGGGCCCTTGTCACATGCACCCCGTTTATGTCTTCGCTCGATGCCCCGGGCCCGTTGCTGCATGCCAGCACGTCCACGGTAAGACCGTCCCTGGCGTTGATGCCCTCGGCTATCTGCCGTACGACCGTCTCTATGCCGCCGATCACGGGGTAATAGAATTTATTTATCTGCAATACCTTCATGCCTGTTTTTATCTCAACAACTTTTTATATTTTACCCCGAAAAATGCAGTAGGGAAGTTTGCTCATCACTCATTACATGAACTTCCCTGTCTTGCAAATGCATTTTTCGGGTTAATAAAAAAGGAGCCTTTATTGTGCCGTGTGTACTTTTAGTATCTTTAGCAACTGTACGGCAGATTGCTTCCACGAAAACCTCCCGGCATTCTTCAGTCCCTTTTCTATGAGCCTATCCCTGAGCGTGCCATCAAGAAGCTTCTCCATGCCCTTGGCAATATCATCCGTATCGTGCGGGTTGACGTACAACGCTCCCTCTCCCGCGACCTCGGGCAGTGAGGAAGTGTTCGAGGTAAGGACGGGCACCCCGAGACTCTGTGCTTCGATAACGGGTATGCCGAAGCCTTCATAGTACGATGGGAACACAAGGCCGCTGCTGCCGCTGTATAATGCCGCCTTCTGCCTGTCCGATACAAAACCGGTCTGTACCACGTGGTCTTCGATGCCCAGGGTCTGGATCTCTTTTTTGATATTTATGAATGAAGTGTCTACCCTCCCCGCAAGCACGAGCTGTATATCGCTGTGGCCCCGGACAAAGAGCCTGAACGCCTTCAACAGCCCGGGCAGGTTCTTTCTCGGTCGTGTGATGCCGACGTACAGGAAATATCCGTGCTTTATGCCGAACCCCTCTTTCGTTGCGTCTATGAATGCCCCGTCGGCCGGGGGCAGGTCCGGGATGCCGGGATAGACGACCGTTATCTTGTCGGGCTTTATGTGATACAGGCTTACGAGTTCCTCTTTGGCGAAATTGGAATCCGTTATTATCGCATCGCAGAAATATTTTCCGGCAACGTACATGGACTTTATATACAGCCTGCTCAGGACACTTTTGTACTCCGCAAACCTGTCGTAGGCGCAGTCGTGGATGGTGATGATCTTTTTCCCGGGGAAAAATACAGGGATGGAGGGCAGGGGTGCATAGAGCTGCGTTATGCCTTTTACCATGAGCTTGAGCGGCAGGATAATCTGCTGGTACAGGCCCAGGCTGAGCGTCCTTGCCGGATTTATGCGGGCCGTCTCGACAGAGACGTTGGGAGACTCG
>JAMCVD010000119.1 GCA_023381995.1 Deltaproteobacteria bacterium | reverse complement strand
CTCCGTCGGATGTTACCTCCGCCCCTTTAAAATTAACTCGCAACTTTTTATTGAATCCAACACGAAAATATTTGTTGTTTTTGCTTTCACCCATTATAGGTACTTCCTTTTCTCATCGCTTGTTGCCTCCATTATAGAGGAGAAAAGGAGTTTTCCCAATACAAATTTTCATTCTTATTTGGAGAATACGGGATAAAATAATTCCACAAATACAGACGTTGTCCCTTTTTATATTGGTATTGTAATTTTCCGGTGAGTGATCTAATAGTCATAGACTATGAGAAGGTTATACGGCATACCAATACTGCTCGTAGTCATATTTCTTTATTGCGCGAGTACAGACAGACGCTCCTGAGCGCAAGCGCCAGGCAGGACAACCTGCATCTGATATATACCCCTTTCAGGAAATTCTATTACGACCAGATCCATAACGGCCGTGTCCCGTTCTGGGACCCGTATATCTACGGCGGTGCGCCTTTTTTTGCCGACGATCAAAGCGCTGTCCTGTCCCTCTACAACATGGTCGGCCTGCCATTCCCATTCAACAGCGGGCTGCTCGTAGCATCCATTCTCAAGCTCATAGTAACAGGCCTGGGCATGTACCTGCTATTGGACTTGTTCTCATTGAACATATACGCATGTCTTCTGGGCAGCATAACATGGATGTTCTCGGCATTCATGATGACCTTCCACATCCACCACACCGCATCGGAGGCAGGCAGCTTTATACCATGGTTTTTCTATTTCTTCGAAAGACTGGCGAGGAACGTGGAGAACGGCAGGCGTATAGCGACTGTATTATCCGGGCTCATAATCTCGGTAGGGCTCTCCCTCCTGTCCGGCCATGCAGAGACGACCATAGTCGGCAGCATAGGCCTGGTATTCTACATGTCGGCAAGAGCGACAACCATAAGACCACGGGCAGACACGCCCCGGGGCGGTGCCGCAGGGCCTTCCATAAGGACACGGACGATCCTATACACGCTTGCAGGCCTGACGGCGGGCTACCTGCTTGCATCCGTCCAGCTCATCCCATTCCTGGACGTCATCTTAAAGAGCGAGCCGTACTATCTCAGGTCCACCTCCATACACGCACTGCGCAGCATGCCGTTATGGACGGTCATCATGTGGGTTGCGCCTACCTTCTATTTTCTAAAGGAAGGAGGCACCGCGATACTCCACCAATCGACCACATACATCGGGATAACGTCCCTGGCGCTCGCGGCGTTCTCAATATTTACGATACGACGTCGCAACAGGGCCGTGCTTCCATTCCTGATAACCATGATCGTGACCGCGGGTATAGGCTACGTTATTCCACCCTTCTCCTGGCTCCTGAAGATACCGGTCATACGGCTTGGGGGCGCCTTCAGGTTCATTGCCGTTACGGAATTCAGCCTGTCCGTACTCGCGGGCTTCGGCATGAACGTGATAGGCGGCAGGTACGGTCGCAATGCCCCCGCACACAGCAATACCCTGACAGCAATCGCTGCGGCGCTCACCCTGTTCGCCGCGGCCTTCATCGTTGCGGGGAAATTCGACATGCTTCCGTCTCTGGCCACGCTCAACGATAAACTCCTATGGCTAAACGGCTTCAGCCCGATCAGTATAGGGATAAGCGGTACAACGATAGCCGGGCTCGCGATATTCATGCTCACCGTCCTCTTTATACTATTCGAGTCCGGGCATACCCGGACAATCGCAGGTGTCTGTCTGCTGACGTTAAGCATAGCCGACCTCTTTATCTACGGCATATTCGGCATGGGGTATAACCCCCTTCTTACATCGGACAGCCTTAAGCCGGCAAACCCTGTTGTCGAAACATTAACGGGTGTAAGCTCCGACGACTATACGTTCTATACAAATACCGGACTCATCAAGCCCAACATCGGATTGACATACGGGCTGAGGGACTTCAGAGGGTTCGATATAGTTGTCTCCAGAAGGTATCAGAACTTTCTGTCCATGCTATTTTTCGGCAATGCCCCAAGGCCGGACGCAAGCGGGGAATACCATGGCCTGCCGGGCATCCCGGACCCTGTTATAGCGGGTATGGCCGGTATAAAGTATCTTATCCTTGGTCCGTCGGCAGATCCGCGCGGGGCTACCGACACCCCGCCGACGTCCGCAACGATAACGCAGCCTGACAGTGCCTACTACAGACCTGTGCGCTCATACGTCGGCACTACATTGTGGGAAAACATACACGCGAAACCCCTTATCTATCCCGCCCAGGCCATTCAGTCCGTAGCGACGGACCGGCAGGCACTCGCCGTACTATCCACCCATGGTGAGCAGCTCCTGCACACCTCCATCGTGACGGACATAGACGATCAGGGCCGTCTCGATGCCTCGAAGATCAGGCTCTCGAGGACAGTCGACGTACCGGGACACCATGTGATAGGGGTCCAGGCCGGCACAAACGGCTTTCTTGTTATAAACGAGCCGTATTATCCGGGCTGGCACGCCTCCATCAACGGCAGAGAAGTGCGGATGTATCACGTAAACTACCTGTTCCAGGGCATAAAGCTGCCGGAAGGCAGGTACAGCGTCGATATAACCTATACGCCGAAGATGTTCTATCCCGGACTGGCGGTATCTGTCCTGGTGCTTTTGATTACTGCAGGCATGGCGATCCTGTGAGAACGTGCCTGGCAAGGCGCTTGCCGGGGTGGTATGTCTTAGGTTGTTCCTATGACCAGCATCTCCCTCGCACCTTTCAGGAACTCAAACCCGTGGTCGCACAGTTCGAACCTGCAATCACCAAACGCACGATCATTCATCAACCCACAGCGAGCCTGTCAGTATCCACGATACATGGTGGTGGACCTCACCGTCCGAGCGTGGCTCGGTGTATCGCTGTTCATAGAACTCTTTTATACCGAGGAACCCGAAGTCCTTCCTAAGCTCTTCTCCGGTGCAGAAATGGAGGTATTTCCCGTCCTTGAAAGAGTTTTCCTCTCCGATGACCTGTACGCCCTTACCGTAGTGCTCGGGGTCTTTTGTGGAAAGCGTGGCAAGAAACAGCAGCCCTTCTGGTCTCAATGCTTTCCTTACCGCATTCCTGAATGCTCCCCTTTCATCCGGATGCATGATCTGGTACACGTTCGAGGCAAAAACAACATCATATTTGTCCCCTCCCAACGAAGCAAAATCGGCGGTCTGAAACCTGATATTATGCCTCTTGGTTTTCATGACCATGCTCATTGCAATCTCTATCGCTTTTTCAGAAACATCTATTCCGAGGATATTGCATTTGAGCTTGTCCGAAAGGTAGAACACGTCCCTGCCGTATCCGCACCCGATATCGATGATATCAAGGCCTTCCCTGTCCGGATCGTTCTTTTTAAGGTATCGGACTGCTGCTTCTGCGAGCACCCCGGGACCCTCTCCCCATATCCGTCCAAACTTTTCGTAGTCCCTGTTCCACGGACAGCGAAGTGCT
>JAMCVD010000026.1 GCA_023381995.1 Deltaproteobacteria bacterium | reverse complement strand
TGCCATGCTCTATACCGCGACGCCGCCGGACACGGGCAGGATCATGTCGGCCCCGGTACCGACGTCGTAGGTCGTAAGGCCAAGGGTGGTCATGTCTATCCTTGTTACGATTCCCCACTGCTGGCTCAGCACATAGATGCCGTTCCCCGCGCTCGTGAGGGTAAAAGACGAGGCCGGCGGCAGGGAGGTGTTGCCTCCGGAGCACGATGCCGTCAGGGCCGTCATAATCGTTATGGCCAGCAGCTTCTTCATATCAGTCCGTCTTTAGCTCGAACCCGGTAATCGTACTGACGACCATACCCTGGTCCGGTTCTATAAAGCTCAGCCTGCCGAGCGGGTATGTCTCCCCTACGTAGGCCGTGTGCATGCCGGGCATGACCCCGACGAACGTGGGCGTGGACGGCACATAGACGCCTGTCGAGAGCTGGGTCAGGAGATCGAAGACCGCGACGGCATCGGTGTCCGGCATCATCGCATACCCGTACACTCCATCGCTGCTCACCGCGAACATCGAGGGTTTCGAGACGAGCGCGACGGGCGTCGATATGCCCGTGTCCATGTCGAACAGCGTGACCGCATAGTTGTCGTAGAAGAACTGTTTTACCGGGTCCGACGAGGAGCCGCCCGGGCCGTTGTGTACTATTATCGCTGACGACACCCCTACCGTGGTCGTGAATGGCGCCATGATCACGGAGCTTACGCCCTTGATGACAGGGTAGGACTGGATGGAGCCGTCTGTAAAGGAAAGAACGTACACGGTCTCTCCGGCTGCGGTGGTGGTCGTAGGGCTGTTTGTATAGAGCATGGCATCCGTGCCGTCGTTGGAAACGGCTATACTGTTTATGTCGAGGCCCGTGTACCGGGTCGTTACGCTGAATGTAGACAGCGTGATGTAGGAGAGGCTGCCGTTGCCCTGGTTGACGGCGATCGCCCGGGAGCCGTCCGTCGTCAGCGCGATGTCGGTCACCGTTGGGCCAAGGGTAAGCACCGTCCGGCTGCCATCTGTTATGTCCTGCACGACGATGTCGCCGGAATCCTGTATGACGGCGAGGGCGAACCTGCCGTCCGCTGTGAGCTTCAGGGACGACGGTACTATTTGCTGCTGGAGCGGATCGACAAGCTGGTAGCGGGTTACGGCGTAGTTATTGCCCAGGTCGATGACGCTGAGAAGGGACGTGGTAACAGCGATCGCCTTGCTGCCGTCCGGCGTGAACATGATCGCGTAGGGCAGATAGCCAACGTTGACCAGAGTGGAGGTGCCCCGGACAATGTCCACTATGCTTATCTCGTTGAAGTTGCGCGTAGGGTTTGCCGAGAGGCCGGACGACTTTGACGGGTCGAAGTACGTTATCGCGACATTGCCGGATGGAGATACGACCATGGTGTTGTCGTAGATATCCACGGGTACGGTGGTGACCGTGTCCGTGGAGATGTCTATGAGGGATACCGAGTAGTCCCCGGAGTTGAATACGACGGCGGTATGGTTGTCTGGCGTGATGTCGACGGTCGTGGGCATGAGCCCGACGGGTATGGAGGTTATGGACAGCGTGGTCTTATCGATCTTTGCGACGGTGTTGTTCGTCGTATTTGCGACAAAGACGTATTGTTCTGTGGCGGCGGGATAAGAGAGCTCGTAGCTCAGCGGCTGTTGAGCTGCGGGGCCATTGCCAGCGGGACCACTGCCCGGAGAGCCGAGTGATCTGGCTGGCAAGCCGGAGGAGCCCACTGAGGAGGCGCAGGACGCCGCAATGCCCGAGAGCAGGGCCGACAGCAATAGTACAGCCATGAGCTTCATGCCCGTCAGGGTGACACAATTCGGGAACAAAGTCAACACTATCGTCCGTCAGCCAGACAGGTGATTGCGGCGTGTATGCGGCGACGCACACGGGGGCGTGTGCCCCGGCCCCGTCCGTACGCACATCCTATTTTTTCAGCGAGCGCTTCAGCTTTTCCCAGTCTTTGCTGAACGCATCGATTCCCCTGTCGGTCAATGGGTGCTTCATGAGTTTTTCGAGCACGCTGAACGGTACGGTGGCTATGTGCGCACCGATGACCGCGGACTGGACGAAGTGCAGAGGGTGCCGTATGCTCGCAACGATGATCTCCGTCCTGAACAGGTAATTGTTAAAGATCGCTGCGATCTCCCCTACGATCTCCATACCGTCCCCGGATATGTCGTCTATCCTCCCTACGAACGGACTCACGTAGCTTGCGCCCGCCTTTGCCGCGAGCAGTGCCTGCGAGGAAGAGAATACGAGCGTCACATTTGTCCTGATCCCCCGTCCGGCAAGCCTCCTGACCGCGATCAGTCCCTGTTCGCACATTGGGACCTTTATCACGATGTTCTTCCCCAGCTTTGCGAGGGGAACGGCCTCTTTGACCATGCCGTCCGCGTCCATTGATACGACCTCGGCGCTAATGGGGCCTTTGACGAGCCTGACGATCTCCCTTAACTGTGACACCGGCTCCTTTCCCTCTTTGGAGAGAAGGCTCGGGTTGGTCGTGACCCCGTCTATCAATCCAAGCTCCACGGCCCTCTTTATCTCTTGTATATTTGCAGTATCGAGAAAGATTTTCATGCACTCTCCTTTGTGTGTTTGATCGCTCCCTCATGCATCCTGAAGCAATGAGTTCGGTACATTGTAGCAGCATATTTTACGTTTTCATACATTTTTTTGACCGGGGGGACCGGTATGATGGCCCTGCAGGCCCCTGACCGTCTCGAGGGCGATCTCCGGATTTATCTCATAGCCTATGCCGTTCCTTTTCAGATCTGCTGCGGCCAGGAGCGCGGTCCCGGATCCGACAAAAGGGTCCAGGACGGTCTCACCCACGTAGCTGAACGCCCTGATCAATCTGGAAGGGAGCTCATACGGGAACGGCGCTATATGGCTCCGCCTGTCACCGCTCCCCTGTGGCCTCATTACCCAGACATCGCTGTTTTTTATAGACAGCCAGAATTCCTTTCCCAGTCTCGACCCTTCTTTTTGTTCGTGGGTCAGATGCCCGTACTTTCGAAAACCCTTCTTCCCCGGCTTGTCGAACTCGAGGATAAACTCATGCATATTGTTTATAAGGATACCGCCCGGGTAAGGGTACGTGCCGAAATGGGCCCTCACACCGTTTGTTTTATGCCATACTATATCGCGTTTGAAGATGAACCCCATGCTCTCGCACAGGTCTATTGTCCTGCCGGCCAAATTCAATGTCCTGTAGCCCCGGTCCTCTGTCCGTATGGGGAGGTTCATGATGTTTATGAATGCCTTTCTCCCGGGCTGCAGGACCCTGAAGACCTCTTTCCATACCTTGCCTATCTGCTCGAACCATCCGTCCTCATCATGGACGTCTCCAAGGTCGCCTTCGATGGGCTCCCGAGCGTACATCTTGGTATCGAAGTATGGGGGCGAGGTGACCATGAGATGGACGCTGTCGTCGGGCAGGTCTGCCATGGTGGCGAGGTACAACAT
>JAMCVD010000131.1 GCA_023381995.1 Deltaproteobacteria bacterium | reverse complement strand
GAAGTGGATGGCCTGCGCCCGTATGGTTATCTTCCTTATCGCCCTTTCGAGGACCGGGGCCGGCCTGTTCTCCGTTGCGCCGGACACCGGTGCAGCCGCCTGTTCCGGCTCAAGCATGAACCGTGCGATGGTTGTTGTATTCTCTGTTATGTTCACGTCCGCGGTGCTGCCTGTGAAGTTCTGTGCTGAGACCGTGACCTGATAGCTGCCCGGCGGCAGCCTGACGGAATAAGCGCCTGTTTCGGGATCGGTACCGATGGGCGCATGGACAGGGCTGTTGAAGGAGATGACCGCCGCAAGAGGCGTACCGGTCGTGTCGGTCACCGAGCCAGCAAGCTCTCCAAGCTGCGGGGCTGGTCTGTTCTCCGTTGCGCCGGACACCGGCGCAGCCGCCTGTCCAGGCTCAAGCATGAACCGTGCAGTTGTCTTTGCGTCCTTGAGTATCTCGATATTTATTGTCTGGCTTGTGAAGTTCTGTGCCGAGACCGTGACCTGATAGTCGCCCGGCGGCAGCCTGACGGAGTAAGCGCCTGTTTCGGGATCGGTACCGATGGGCGTCTGGACAGGGCTGTTGAAGGAGATGACCGCCGCAAGCGGGAGTCCTGTCGTATCGGTCACCGTGCCCGCAAACTCCCCGGACGCCGGCAGTTCCACTTTCCGGGCGACGGCCTTTGCACCCGGCAGGAGCGTATAGCTCGCGCCGAGGATGACGGTCCACGGCGGCACCACGGTGACGTCCGTCGTTGTGCCCGGCGAGTCGGGCACAGGCAGTGTCTCGATCTTCGTGATGCCTATCTCCACGGCAAGGTCTACTGCAAGGGCATCGAGCGGGACGAACCGTATACCTGGGATTATATACTGCGGGGACTGGTCATAGTGGAGCCCTGTGCCGGAGCTGCCCAGTATCTGGTTCGTGTAATACTGGACAAACGGCGTCACGTACGCGAGGGGGATCCGGAGTCCGATCGCGCCGAGCACCTGATCGCTGTGATAGACCCCCAGGGCGTATTCTATCTCGTTTCTCGGGAGCCCTGACGAATACAGGTCCGCTACGGTGGTGTACGGCCCTATGGTGTAGTTGGGCGCAGACAAGAGGTATCTGGAATTGTCCCATTTGTAGCCGAGATTGAAGTCGAATATGATGGGAACGTCCCTCGTTATATCGAGCTTCTTGGTAGCGAGTATCCTCGTGCCAAAGCCCGTGGCTCGCATCTGATATCCGAACGCCCCTGTAGCGGTGTACAGCCGGGTAAATGCATCGAGGCCGACAAAGATGTCGTACGGTACGCGGTAGGTCGCTTTGACGCCGCCCGTTAGATCGCCGAATATCGGATAGATACTGTCCATGGCCGTCGAGTTGTTCGTTATGGTGTGAGCGGAGTTCGATTCGCTCAGGAACACCTCGAGCCAGTCCGTAGCACCGTAGGTGACACTGACATTTCCTTCGAGCCTCTGGTCGGTATCGCCCGATGTATTCAGGAGATCTTTGGCGTAGAAATAGAGTCCGTCTATCCCGAAGGTCATTGCCTTTGCGGGCAGGCCTTCGGCAGAGACGATCATGACGATCCCTGTCTCACCGTACAGTGCGCTGCCTGCCGGCTGGGCGGCGTTGGCAGCCGCTGTGACAAGAAGAAATCCTGCGGCCATCATCAATACTGTTTTCCCCATATCCATCTTCAAACGACCTGCTCCACACACCGCTCTATTACAACGTTCCGCGTCTTCATGTTATAGAATCGTCAGCCGCTAAAAAGCAAGAGTTTTGTGCCTTCCCATTTGAAAATAGCCAAAAATAGTTGTTGACAATTTTTTTTATGTTGTTATACTTAAGAACAATTACAGTCATCGAGTAACCTCGTTATGAAACAAAAAACAGTATGTTTGGATGGGGTTATAAGCTTCGTTGAAACTTCCAACGAGGTCGACTACAAAAGGAGGGTAGATAGTAATGGCAAGTGGAAAGGTAAAATGGTTCAGTGATGCCAAGGGTTACGGCTTCATTGAACAGGATAATGGACAGGACATATTCGTTCATTATTCAGCAGTAGACGGAGACGGATTTAAGTCTTTAAAGGCAGGAGATCAAGTTAGTTTTGAGGTAGTATCAGGTCCCAAGGGGCCGCAGGCTTCAAAAGTTACGAAAGCTTAGTTCTTACGCAAGATTTCACGGCCTTTTAAGGAAGGTTTCACCTCAGTCCGCACAGGACTGAGGTTTTTTATTTCCGGACTAGCCCAGTCCGTACTCTTTCCAGTTCCTTGTGACGAGCTCTTTGATCTCTACGGGCATTTCGATCACCGGCGGCCAGACACGGCTGTGCCCCTCCTCCCTCAGCTTCCTCGTTGCGTCAATGCCCATTTTGGAGCCAAAGCCTATCTCCGGCGACGCATGGTTGAGCACATCCACGGGACCCTGCTGGATTATGATGTCCCGCTGCGGGTCGACGTTGTTCCCCAGTCTCCAGATCACGTCCTTGATGTCCTGCACATTCACGTCCTTATCGAAGACCGCGACGATCTTGGTAAACATGAACTGTCCAAGCCCCCATATCGCGTTGATCACCTTGCGTGCGTGGCCGGGGAAGACTTTATCGATGCTCACGAATGCCATATTGTGGAACACGCCCTCGACGGGCAGGTTGATGTCCACGATCTCCGGCAGCAGCTTTTGTACCAGCGGAAGGAAGAGCCTCTCTGTTGCCTTCCCGAGATAGCAGTCCTCCATGGGCGGCCTGCCGACGATGGTGGCCGTATAGACCGGGTCCCTGCGGTGTGTCATTGCCGTTACGTGGAACACAGGGTATTGGTCCTCCATTGAGTAGTATCCGGTGTGGTCCCCAAACGGGCCCTCCGTGCGCATCTCTGCCGGGTCGACATAGCCCTCGAGTATGAACTCCGCATGCGCGGGCACCTCGAGATCGGAATGGATGCATTTTACAAGTTCGACCGGCTCCTCCCGTAAAAAGCCTGCAAAGATCATCTCGTCGGCCCCGTCCGGCAGGGGGGCGGTCGCGGCATAGAGCGTCTGGGGATCGACGCCTATCGCAACGGCCACGTCCATGCGTCTGCCGAGTTCTCTATGTTTTCTGAAGTGGCCTGCCCCGTGGTGGTGTATGTGCCAGTGCATGCCCGTTGTCCTGCCGTCGTACACGTGCATCCTGTACATACCGGTGTTCCGCTCGCCTGTTATCGGGTCCCTGGTGAACACGAGCGGCAGGGTTATGAACTTCCCCCCATCGAGCGGCCATGTCTTGACAATGGGCAGCGTACCAAGGTCCGGATCGTCTTCGACGATGACCTGGTGGCAGGGCCCGTCCTTTACCACTCTCGGCAGCATGTCCGAGAGTCGCTTGAGCTTCGGCAGCATCTTTACCTTCTCCCAGAACGACGCCGGGGGCCTCTGGTCAACCAGTGCCCTCATCCTGTCCTGGAGGCCGTTCAGGCTGTCCACCCCCAGGGCGTTCGGATATCAGATGCG
>JAMCVD010000074.1 GCA_023381995.1 Deltaproteobacteria bacterium | reverse complement strand
TTAAGTAAAGTTCAAGAAAATATCTTAAAGTCAATTGACAAAAACCTACTTAAAGTGTAGTGACTAAAAAATACAGGGGAATTCAGGTATATTATCGTTATGGAAACTGTTAGCCTCCAAAGGCTGGAGCCGAAAAAAAAGGTGGGACTGATCGTCGTTATAACCGGGAACGGCAAAGGCAAGACTTCCTCGGCGCTCGGTATGGCAGTGAGGGCGACCGGGTACGATATGCGGGTGTGCATAGTCCAGTTCATGAAGGGCGACATGTATTCCGGCGAGATGGACGGCATAAAGAGGCTCGCCCCGAACGTGGAGATGCACCTGACGGGCAAGGGCTTCTGCGGCATCATGGGGAACCCGTACCCGTACGAGGAGCACAGGGCAAACGCGCAGGACGCCATCAAGCTCGCGAAAGAGAAGATGCTGTGCGGAAAGTTCGATATCGTCATACTCGACGAGATCAACAACGCATTGAAACTGAAGCTCGTGGACCTGCCCCAGGTCCTCGACCTGATCGACAGCAAGCCCGGGCCCATGCATCTCATCCTCACGGGCAGGGACGCCCACCCGGATGTGATAACGAGGGCGAACACCGTCTCCGAGGTACACGAGCTCAAACACGCCTACCGCAGCGGAATAGAGCCCCAGAAGGGTATTGACTACTGACGCACAGGTACCTACCTTAATACAACGCAGATGGGCCAGTTTATGACTGTTTCGTGGCCTCGCTGAAAGGGAAGCGAGAGCACCATGCCGTACACGTCCCGGACTTTTAGCGATGGTCAAAGCGTTGAAGGAGGCACTATGAAAAAAGGGCTGATTCTCTACGGTGCGTTGGCATGCCTTCTGGCGGTAGCAGGATGCGGTGGAAGCAGCGGCGGCAAGATCAGCAACAACAACGCCACGGGCTGCACGGTCACCACAGCGACGGCAACGACGTCCGTAACGGCATCCGATTCTAACTATACATTCGCCTTTACCCCCTCGTGCATAAAGATATCGAGCGGGCAGACGGTCACGTGGACGAACGCCGGGAGCATGAACCACACCGTTACGAGCGACTCCGGGGCCCCGGTAACCTTCGACAGCGGCAGCCTTTCTCCCGGACAGACATTCTCGCACACATTCAGCTCGCCGGGCACGATCGGATACCACTGTACGTACCACGTGAGCTACGGCATGAAGGGTACTGTAATCGTTCAATAGGCCGGTCCCGAGGGGCACAGCGCGAGTGGCCAAAACGATGGCCCCCATGACCGGCTGAAGCGAAGAGAAAAGGAGGTGTTGTATGGTTCCGCAAACGCTCAAAGTAAACCCCCTTACTTCACCACAGGGCGTTAAACCCTGTGGCAAGTGGAGCTCGCTCCGCTCGCTCTCACCCTGCGCCAAGAGCGCAGGGCATTCAAGGAACGGGGTAAGGATCGGCGATAAGGCCCCCGACTTTACGCTGACGGCTCGGTCCGGCGAGAAGGTGAGTCTGAAAGACTTCGTAGGGAAAAAGGACATCGTGCTGTATTTCTACCCGAAGGACTTCACGCCCGGATGCACGCAAGAGGCGTGCACGTTCAGGGACAGCTATGAGGAGTTCAGGGACGAAGGCGCCGAGGTGATCGGCATCAGCTCGGACACGAAAGACTCGCACTCGATGTTCGCACTGCACTACAAGCTGCCCTTCATACTCCTCAGCGATGAGGACGGTGCCGTCAGGAAGCTCTACGGGGTGCCGAAGACCTTCGGTATGCTGCCGGGGAGGACGACCTACCTCATAGACGTCAACGGGGTCGTCAGGTACATATTCTCTTCCCAGTTCATGCCCGGGAGGCACAGAGACGAGGCGCTGAAGGCGCTCAGGAACATCCACAGAGAGTTCAAGAAGGCAGTATAAGGGACAACGGCCGGCCCGGCTCCGCCGTTGTCCTTCTCACACGATACCTGCCTTGAGTATGTCGTGAAGATGGACGACGCCGATAGGCCTGTCCCTATCGCCGTTTTCGGTGACGAAAAGCGAGGTAATGGAGAAGGTCTCCATGATGTTCAGCGCTTTGACCGCGAGTGCGTGTCTCTCTATGCGCTTCGGGTTGAGCGTCATGATGTCCGAGGCTCTCTTCTCGAGGACGTTGGTATACTTCTCGAGCGCCCTCCTCAGGTCCCCGTCCGTTATCACACCTGCGAGCCTGTCCTTCCTGTCATAGACCCCGGTAAGCCCCATGCGCTTCGATGTGATCTCGACAAGCACGTCCTTCATCTTCGTGTCCGTATACACGGACGGCATGCCGGTCCCCGTATGCATGAGGTCTTCTATCCTTGTCAGCAGCTTTTTGCCGATGACCCCCCCGGGATGGAAGAGGGCGAAGTCGTCCTTCGTAAACCCTCTCCTGAGGAGGAGCGTCACTGCCATGGCGTCGCCTATCGCGAGCTCGGCGGTCGTGCTCGCCGTCGGTGCAAGCCCGAACGGGCACGCCTCCTTCTCCACGGGCACGTGGATGACGATATCGGCGCCCTTCGCGAGCGTCGAGGTCCTGACGCCCACAATCGCTATGAGCTTGATACCGAGCCTCCTGACGAAGGGGACGATCTTCAATACCTCTTCCGACTCTCCGCTGTTGGATATGGCTATGACGATGTCCTCTTTCCCCAGTATGCCGAGGTCGCCGTGTGCGCCTTCGGATGGATGGAGGTAGTAAGCCGGCGTGCCCGTGCTCGCCATCGTCGACGCAATTTTCTGACCGACAAGCCCGGACTTTCCTATGCCCGTCACCACCACCTTGCCCCTCGTATCGAGTATGACGTCGACGGCCTCCACGAACTCCCTGCCGATCCGGTCCGTAAGCCGATCGATGGCCACCGACTCTATACGCAGTACCTTCTTCGCTTCCTTTATAACATCAATCTTTTTTGATGATTTCATCTATTACCTTTATGGTCTTCAACAGCTTCTCGAGCCTGTCGAGCCGCAGGGTGTTCGCGCTATCGCTCAGGGCCTCATCGGGCTGCGGGTGCACCTCGAGGAAGAGCCCGTCTATGCCGACGGCCGCGCCCGCCTTCGCGAGCATCTCGATATACTGCCTCTGTCCGTCGGAGACATCGCCCCCTGCGGAGGGAAGCTGCACGCTGTGCGTCGCGTCGAACACGACGGGGTACCCGAAGTCCCTCATTATCGGAATCACCCGGAAGTCGTTGACAAGCATGTTGTAGCCGAAGGTATAGCCGCGCTCCGTAACGATGATCTTATGATTGCCGGTAGACTCGACCTTGTTGATCGCGTGGCGTATGTCCCATGGCGCCATGAACTGGCCCTTCTTTATGTTCACCACCCTGCCCGTCTCCCCTGCCGATACAAGTAGGTCCGTCTGCCTGCTGAGGAACGCGGGTATCTGGATGATGTCGAGGACCTGCGATGCCGGCCCCACCTGCTCCGTACTGTGGACGTCGGAGAGTACCGGGACATCGTACTTCTCCCTCACCTTTGCCAGGATCTCGAGCCCCTTTTTCATTCCCGGCCCTCTGAACGATCCCAGCGACGTCCTGTTCGCCTTGTCGTACGACGCCTTGAATACCAGTCCCATGCCGAGCCTGGAAGTGATGGACTTCAACTCCCCTGCAATGTCGACGGCGCCCGCCTCGCTCTCGATAACGCACGGGCCCGCTATCAGGACAACGCCGTTACCGCCGCCGATCTTCAGACCGTTTATATCTATAGTTCTTACGCTGGGACCCATTTTTGACTCACCTGTACTATATAGAGCGGATGTATCCTTGTCAAACAACGGGACATTCGTGCCGTACGTAAGGCCACGCTTGCACGGGCTTTCGAGAGCCAGGCCGTTTCTAACGGTGCCTGCTGTAGACGGCGACCCTGTTCCTTCCCCCGTTTTTGGCCTTATAGAGGGCGTCGTCAACGCGCGTCAGCAGCTCATCCATCGTCCTTATGCCTTCGTCGGGCAGGCATGCCACTCCTATGGAAAGCGTAATTTCCTCTAATTCCTTGCAAAAGTCAAAGATGTCCTGTTCGTGCATCTCGCTCAGGTACCTGTTCGCAACGCTGAGTGCCCCATTCACGTCGGTCTCCGGAAGCATCGTTATAAATTCGTCCCCCCCGTACCTTGAGCACGTGTCTATCTTCCGCAGGCCGGTCTTCAGCACCCGTGAGACGATGATCAATATCTTGTCGCCTGCAAGGTGCCCGCATTTGTCGTTAATGGATTTAAAGAAGTCTATATCGATCATGAGCAGGGACAACGCCCTGTTGTAGCGCTTGGACCTCTCGAACTCGCTCTTGAGCATGTTCATGAAGTACCTCCTGTTGTAAAGCTCCGTCAGGGCATCGGTATTCGAGAGCGTCTCCAGCTTCTCATTCACGCTCCTCAGCTCGTCCTGCAGCGTCTTTATCCTGAGGTGCGACTTTACCCTTGCAACGAGCTCGAGGGGATTGAACGGCTTCAAGACATAGTCCTGCGCCCCCTCTTCGAGCCCCCTGATCTTGTCGCTGACATTGTCCCTGCCGGTGACGATCAGGACCGGGATATTATCAAAATCGTGACGGGCGGTCTTCAGCCGCAGGAACTTGAAGCCGTCGAAGTCCGGCATCATGAGGTCGCATATGACGAGGTCCGGCGGACTGGTCAGCATCGTCCTGAAGCCCTTTATCCCATCGGTGGCCTCGTAGAACGTATCAAACAGTCCTGCCTTCTCGAGTGCGTCCCTCAGGTCGTTCCGCACCTGGTGGGAGTCATCGATAATTAAAATACTGCGTGTCATATATCTGTCTCGTCCGAAATCCTCGCCGGTAATACTGGCCCTGCACATCGTATACCAGAAAGGGTAGCATAAACATATTAATTTATAAAGTTTTTCTATCATACGACGGTGTCGATCGCAATTATTGCGTAATTTTAACCGATTTTTGCATTTTACTCGTATGACGGACCGGAGTCAAAGGTTGACTATCCATGCTTTCCTTTGTAAAAGGACAGTAGGTAACAGGAGGCTTGTATGATCAGGAGATCCATAGTGATACTTTTGTCCCTCGGCCTCATGCAGTCCTGCACACGCACATCGAACATCATTCGAATAGGCGTTGCAGGCCCGATGACCGGTGATCAGTCCGTCTTCGGGAGGGACGAGAGGAGGGGCGCAGAGCTCGCCGTGCTGGAATGGAACAGGAACGGCGGTGTCCTCGGGAAAAAGATAGACGTGATAGTGGAAGACGACCAACACGATCCGAGACAGGCCGTTGCCGTCGCGAACAGGCTCGTGTCGGACGACGTGGTCGGCGTTGTAGGACACTTCAACAGCAACTGCTCCATCCCCGCGTCCGCCGTCTACCATCGTGCCGATATTCCCATGATATCCCACGGCTCTACAAACCCGCAGCTCACCGAGCAGGGCTTCGACAACGTGTTCCGTGTGTGCGGGAGGGACGACCAGCAGGGGAAAATCGCCGCCGACTTCGTGTGCAGTAATCCGAGGTTCTCGAGGATAGCCATCATCCAGGACAGAACGACCTACGGCCAGGGCCTCGCGGACGAGTTCAAAAGATGGCTCACGGGCACGTGCAGGGTCGTCTACTACGGCACGATCATACAGGGCGACAAGGACTTCAGGGCAGTACTCACCGACGTCAAGTCAAAAGCCCCGGATCTCATCTATTACGGGGGCGTCTACCCGGAGGCCGGTCTGCTGGTAAAACAGTCGCGGCAGCTCGGCATAAAGGCGGTATTCATGAGCGGGGACGGCATACTGGGCCCGGAATTCATAAACATAGCGGGCAGCGCCGCCGACGGGACATACGCTACGTTTGGTCCGGACATAAACAGCGTCGGGACGGCACGCCCGTTCATCGAAAGGTATAGGAAGCTGTACGGAGAGCCGGGGCCCTACTCCATCTACTCCTATGTAGCAGCGAACATCCTGCTGGACGCAATAAAGGGCTCACGAACAACGGCCCCGGAGCAGGTCGTCAACTATCTGCATACCCATACCTTCGATACGGCACTCGGCACAATCCAGTTCGACGGCAAGGGGGACGTCATTCACAGCCCCTACGTCATCTGGCAGGTCAGAAACGGACATTTCGTCCAACAGTAGGCGCTGCACCTCAGCAACGAACAGAAGGCGATGCGATACGAAGCCCCAATATTATCATTGACCGCCGTATTGAAAAATCTTAGAGTGTCCCTATGCGCGTAATACTCTATACAGGCAAAGGCGGAGTGGGCAAGACCACGGTGTCCGCGGCCACGGCGCTCAGGGCGTCTGAGCTGGGACACAGGACGATCGTGCTCAGCACCGACCCCGCACACAGCCTTTCCGATGCATTCGCCATACAGATAGGCAGCAAGGCCAAGGAGTTGGGCAAAAATCTCTACGGCGAGGAGATCGACGTCTACAAGGAGATAACAAATAACTGGGGCAGGATAGAATCGTACATAAAGCTCCTTCTCGAGAGCCAGGGACTGAACGAGGTCATGGCGGAAGAACTCGCCACACTGCCGGGGATGGAGGAGCTGTTCAGCCTCCTCAAGCTGCTTGAGTTCAAGCAGGCGGAGACCTACGACACGGCCATCATCGACTGCGCGCCGACAGCAAGCACCATACGGCTCTTGAGCTTCCCGGAGATATTCCAGTGGTACATGGACAAGTTCTTCAACATAGGCAGAAAGATAGCAAAGATCGTAAGGCCGGCAGCGGAAAAGCTCACCCGAATACCCTTTCCGAAGGACGAGGTGTACGCCTCGATAGAGCAGGTCTACCTGAAGATGATCAAGATCAAAGAGCTGCTCCTGGACAACAGCACGACGACGATACGGCTCGTGGTAAATCCGGAGAAGATGGTCATCAACGAGTCCCAGCGGGCCTATACGTACCTGAACATGTTCGGGTTTACCGTCGACGCGGTCGTGGTAAACAAGATCTATCCTCAGGAGGTGAACACGTCGTATCTGTCCAACTGGCTCGAGATACAGAACAGGCACATAAAGCACATATCCAGGCTCTTCCACGGAACGCCGATCTTCAAATCCATACTGTACGACAAGGAAATGGTCGGCACAAACGCCCTCTCGAAGTTTGCGGCGGGGCTGTTCGAAGACGCTGACCCCACGGCGTGCTTCAACAGGGAGCCGCCGGTCAAGATAACCAAAAAGGGCAACAGCTTCGTGCTCATGATAAAGCTGCCAGGGGTAAACAAGGAAGACATATCCCTGCTCACGAGCGGCGACGAGCTCATAATAAAAATAAAAAACTTCCAGCGGAACCTCACCCTGCCGAGGGCGCTCCAGACACGGCAGATAAAAGAGGCGACGACGGAGGACGACTGGCTGAAGATTTCCTTTGTATGAAAAACAAGAGCACGAACAAGGAATTATCGTCCGGAGCGGTCAAATCGCTGGAGTCTGCAAAATACCACTTCCTTACCGCAAACAGGGAGAACGTCCTTGCACTCAACGAGCTGCTGGAATTCATCAAGCAGACAATAGAAGGACACGACGACTCTCCGGCCGTATCGTCCCTGTCCTCGCTCCTGACGCTGATGCAGATGATGCTGAATGTAATAATCAACAAGCTCATAGAGCCGCTTCGTGCCGGCGAGGCCCCGGCCGATGCGGGGGAGATACTCTTCTTGATCAACAGCATGATCGACGAAGAGCTTTCAAAACTGGACAAGAGCGACCCCTCCGACCCGCGCCTCCAGATACTGTGGGCGATAAAGGAGATCGCATCGGGGAAGCGGAAGCAGAGGGCAAACAAAAGGATCAAGAGAATAACTATTGAATAGATTGCGTAACTGTGCTTATTATTAGGAAATGGTTGCAAAAGGCAGATTAAAAGACATACCGTTCTTGAAGCTCCTCATGAACCTCTACACCGGCAAATCAACAGGTATACTCAGGCTCACGAACGGTCCCGAGGTAAAAATAGTCTACGTATCGAAGGGCAAGCCCATCTTCTCTGCCTCCAACTCGCCCTCCGACAGGATGGGGGCAATGGTCCTGAGACTCGGCCTCGTTACGGAAGAGCAGCTTGACACGGCCCTCAAGGAGGTAATGAAGACCGGCAACAGGCTCGGCACGGTCCTTGTCAACATGGGCATCATCACGCCCGAGCAGCTCTTCGATCTCGTCATAAAGCAGGTCTCGGAGATCATCTACTCGATATTCGAGCTCGACGACGCAGAATATAACTTTATAGAGAACGCCCACTTCAGCAACGAGGTCATTACCCTCGACCTGAGCATGTGGACGTTGATGATCGAAGGTATCAAGAGGAAACTGAGCCCGGACAAGCTGAAAGAGACCATAGGCCCGGCGAACGCAATACTCCTTACGACCCCCGGCATGATGCACGACCTGGGCATGATAAAAGGCACGGATGGAGAAAAGGCGTACAACCTGATGGACGGTACCAGGACCCTCAACGAGATCATAGCGGACTCAGGCATGGGTGAGTTGAAGGCCATCCAGACCGTTGCCCTGCTCAAGCTGCTCGGCTTCATCTTTCAGGGGGA
Organism: Deltaproteobacteria bacterium; assembly: GCA_023381995.1. GTDB lineage: Bacteria > JAMCPX01 > JAMCPX01 > JAMCPX01 > JAMCPX01 > JAMCVD01. Next base: position 8,761 of record JAMCVD010000074.1, on the reverse strand, counting down.
GGGAAAGAAGGAGACCGTCGCGACTTCGTCACTGATGAGCGAGATAGAGCAGAAGCTCGACCAGTTCCCTACAATGAATCTCTTCGAAAAGCTCGGCCTCGACGTCAGCGCCTCCAAGGAGCAGATCCTCTCGGCGTTCACCTCTCTCTCCAAGAAATACAACCCCGACAAGTTCGTGGACTCCGAATTCAAGGAGGTAAAGCCGCTGGCACTGAAGCTGTACAACAATATACTCGAGGCGTTCACGGTCCTCTACAAAGACTCCACCAGGGGAAAATATATCGATGAGATAAACGATCAGGAAAAGAGCGTACTGTTCGCCGAGAGCGATCCCATCCTCGCGCGGGAGAACTTCGAAAAGGGAAAGAACTTCGTGAACAGCAGGAACTACAAAGAGGCGTACCATGCCTTCAAGAACGCCATCATCAACGACCCCTCAATATCGGAGTACTATACCGCACAGGCCATACTGGAGAGCATGGGCTTCGAGGGACACACGGTTGACATCGATGCGGCGGAGAAGCTCTTCTTAAAGGCCATCGAGCTCAACACCGCGGAGGCGCGGAATTACTACTATCTCGGGGTCATATACAAGAACAAGGAAGACTACAAGACTGCACGGGGCTACTTTCTCAAGGCGCTCGTCCATAACCCGGACCACAGGGAATCAAAGAAGCAGCTAGAGCTACTCGATAAGGTGGCCTGATGTCCCTGCTACGGATATGTACCTATCCTGAGAGCATACTCAAGCAAAAGGCCGGGGCAGTAAAGGACATAGACGGCGCGCTGCAGAGGCTCATAGACGATATGTACGAGACCATGCATACCGCCTCGGGTGTGGGCCTTGCAGCTACCCAGGTGGGGAAAGACAACGCACTGTTCGTAGCGGACGTACCTTCAGGGGACGACAAAAGGCTGGTCATCGCGGTCGTAAACCCTGTCATCGTCGAATCGGACGGCCAGTCCTCGATAGAAGAAGGCTGCCTCAGCCTTCCGGGCTTCCGTATCAACGTCAAGAGAGCGGCGAGGCTCGTCATAAAGGGCTACGACAGGGACGGCAGGGAGCTGGTCCTGGAGGCCAGGGACCTGCTTGCGACCGTCATCCAGCACGAGATGGACCACCTCAACGGGGTCACGCTGATAGATCACGCCTCTCTCTTGAAAAGAGAGGCGTACTTGAAGTCTTTGAAAAAGGACGACTGATACCGCCCTTCCCATTTGCATCCCGGGGACACCGATCACATTTATCGTGCCGTCCGGCGCGTCCCGTGCGATTGACACGGGGACGGGTTCAAGGTACTATAGGCATCGGATACCATGACGGTAAAAAAGATTTCAAGATATGAGATAGAAAAGGAGATCGGCAGGGGGGCAATGGGCGTCGTATACCTTGCCCACGATCCCATTATCAACCGGGACGTGGCGCTCAAGACCATAGACATAGCGAACTCGCTCGATACCGCAAGGAGGGACGAACTGACAAAAAGGATGTTGGTGGAGGTAAGGTCCGCGGGCAGGCTGAACCATCAAAACATCGTAACGATCTATGACTACGGAGAGGAGACGCTGCCGTTCGTCGTGATGGAGCTCGTCGAAGGCGAGTCACTGGAGTCTCTGAGAAAGAAGAAGCAGAAGTTCGGTGTGGAAGAGGTCTACCCGATCATCGACGGCGTGGCAAACGGCATCGACTACGCCCATTCGATGGGCGTCGTCCACCGGGACATAAAGCCCGACAATATACTGATCACGAAAGAGTACGTCCCGAAGATAACCGACTTCGGCATCGCAAGGATGCTCGACGCATCATCGACGCAGGACTCGGCGATCATAGGCTCTCCCTCCTTTATGTCCCCGGAACAGATACTCGGAGGACACGTCGACGGCGCCACGGACATCTTCTCGTTCGGCATAATACTCTACTATCTGCTCGCCGGGGAAAAGCCGTTTGCGGCCAATACGCCGCACGCGGTGACGTACAAGATATTGAACGAAGAGCCGAGGCCCCCGAGCTTCTATAACCCATCGCTGACGCTCCATATCGACGGCGTGCTGCTGAAAACCCTTTCCAAAGACCCGAACGAGCGCTATAAGAAGGCAGCAGACGTGGTAGAGTCCCTTGTAAGGGCGCACGCACGGAAAAAAGACAGGACAGACCCTCGGGGAGAGGACCTTACCTCGGTCAAGAGGAACGTGCTATCGGAGATCTCGAACGTGGACACGATAATGGAAGAGGCCACTTCGAACTTCAGGAGGCACCATTTTAACAAGAAACAAAAGAGGTGATTTCATATGCAGATAAGATGCCCGTATTGCAGTAATAGCTTCGAGGCGGAGAAGGCCGGCAAAGAAGGACTCGTTTGTCCCTCGTGCAAGAGGACCGTGTTCCCGGACGAAGCGCCTCCGGCGCCGCAGCATCCAGGCGGTACCATACTCCTGAAGGACGACATGCCCATGGAGGGCACGACGAGGATAGAGAGGCCAGACGACGTGGAATTCAAGCTGCCGTACAAGCAAAAGATATACCTCGACATCATAGACGGGACGAAGAAGGGCACCGTGTACGAGTTCCCCTGCGGAAGGGTCGTCATAGGAAGAACGGACGGCGATCTGATCATAGACGACATAAACATCTCAAAGAAACATGCGGTGGTCGAGACATGGTCAAGGGACACCTACTTCATACGGGACCTCGCGAGTACAAACGGGACGTACATAAACGGTCAGCGTGTAACGAGCACAAAGATAAAGAACGGGGACATCATCACCGTCGGCAATACCAAGCTGAAGTTCAGGGTCGTGAACACATAGCAGCCTGCTATAAGGCCTTCGCGACCTTCACGATCCTCTCGCACGCCTCCCTGATGCGATCCTCCCTGTTCGTTACGGAGATCCTGAAATAGTCCCTGCCCGACGCACCGAACCCGATGCCGGGAGAGACCACGACGCCGGCATCTTCTATCAGCCTCCTGGTAAACGACACGGAGTCGACTCCGTCCGGCAGCCTCGTCCATATATAGAACGTAGAATTGCCGTTAAACGGTACCAGCCCGGCCCTCGACAGGGACGATGTAACGATCTCGACACGGCCACGGTATACGTCCCGCAGTGGTCCCGTTAGCCTGTCGGAAAGCGAGAGCGCCTTTATGCCCGCCCACTGTACCGCCTGGAAGACCCCCGAATCTATATTGGTCTTTACCCTGCCGAGCCCGGCAATCAGGCCTTCATTGCCGCACGCAAAGCCTATCCTCCATCCCGTCATGCTGAACGTCTTCGACAGAGAATGGAACTCTATCGCGACGTCCGCTGCCCCGGGGTACTCGAGTATCGAATGCGTCTTCTCGCCAAAATAGATCTCGGAGTATGCGGCATCGTGGGCAACGATGATGCCGTGTTCCTTTGCAAAGCCTATCACCTTTCTGAAGAAGGCCCCGTCCGCCGTCGCGGATGTGGGATTGTTGGGATAGTTTATGAACAGCACCTTCGCCGTCTCAAGCACCTTCCCCGGGACCGCATCGAGGGCGGGCAGGAAACCGTTCTCCCGTACGAGCGGCAGTGCGTACGGCACTCCACCCGCAAACACGGTTGAAGCGTAGTACACAGGGTATCCCGGCTCGGTGTAGAGTACGGTGTCGCCAGGGTCGACGAACGCGAGGGGAAAGTGCGCAATGCCTTCCTTCGATCCTATCAGAGACAGCACCTGCCTCTTATAGTCGAGCCGCACGCCAAACCTCTTATCGACCCATTCTGCCGCGGCCTGCCTGAACCTGTCCATGCCTGAATACGAAGGGTATCCGTGGTTTGCGGGGTCCCCGGCAGAAGATTTCAACGCATCCACCACTTCGGGCGGCGTCGGGATGTCCGGGTCGCCCACCCCGAGATCGATGATTTCCTCTCCCCTGGCGAGGTGCTCCGACTTAATTCTGTCGAGCTCCGCAAACAGGTATTCCGGCAGTCTGCCCAGCCGATCAGCATATTTGAATGACATAATGGTCTCCTTGCTCTCAGATTTTCGCTGTATAAAAGATTATAGACAAAAAAGCAATAAAAGCGCCCTGCTTCCCTGAGTGCTCCCCAGTCTTATCGTTTACGGAGGGAGGCTATTTAAGGCGGTAAGGGCCATAGTATGGTAATTGAGAGGGAAGCGATTTGTATAAGGTGAGATGTTCTTAGGAAGTTTTATCCCCTGTACGGCTTTTTTGCTATCTTACCCTTTGAAACCGGGGATCACCCAGGCAGACTATCCCTATCTCTTGCATTTAGAACCATGAAAGTATATAAAACACACCGTCATGGAAGATAAGAAACTGGCATTGGTTACCGGCGGGAGCAGGGGAATCGGCCGCTCGGTATGCGTGGAGCTGGCACGCGGGGGCTATAACATTATAATAAATTATAAGAGCAACGCAGCAGCAGCGCAGGAAACGCTCGGCCTGGTGCGTGAAGCAGGCGGGGACGGTGAGATTGTGCAGTTCGATGTCGCAGATGCCCCTGCAGTGCAGGACGCCATAGACGGCCTCCTGAAAAAATACAAGACCATCCATGTCCTCGTGAATAATGCTGGCATTGCCGCAGACACCCTGTTTGCGATGATGCCGCGGAAAGACTGGCAGTCCGTGATCCAGACCTCGCTGGACGGGTTCTTCAATGTGACAAAACCTGTTCTCACGAGTATGCTGCGCGTGAAAAAAGGCTGTTCCGTCGTGACCATATCTTCTGTGTCCGGTATTACCGGCAACCGCGGCCAGACGAACTATTCCGCAGCCAAGGCAGGGTTGATCGGGGCAAGCAAGGCACTTGCCCAGGAAGTAGCTCGCCTCGGCATCAGGATAAACGTGGTCGCCCCGGGCCTGATCGAGACCGAGATGATCAAAAATGCTCCACGGGAAATTATTCTCAAGCTCATTCCCATGGGACGGGTCGGCATGCCCGTGGAAGTCGCAAAGGTCGTTCGCTTTCTGTGCTCGGATGATGCTTCATACGTCACCGGCCAGGTGATCTCGGTAAACGGCGGTATGGTATAGCTGTGCGTAGTCTTCTCAAGATAAAACGCGCTCTACCCGCTCTCATGGTCATCATGACGATGCCTGTTCTGTACGGAGCGGGCTGGGCCGGGAACTGGGAAAGCATCCGTCAGACGATGTCGCAGATACATTCTATATCCGCAATTTTTACCCAGAAAAAAAACCTCCGGATCCTGGCACGACCCCTGGTCAGCACAGGCAGGTTTTATTACCATGCACCACGCGATCTCAGGTGGGAATATACGGCCCCCATTAAGAACGTCCTCCTCGTACACGGCGGCAAAGTCGCCATGTATATCTGGGTGAAAGATGCCTTTACCAGAGACGAGGGACCGCAGATCGAGGCAACGCGTATCGTAATGGAACAGATTGCCTCATGGCTCAGAGGCAACTTTCATGACAACAGGGCGTTTATACCCAGCCTTACGCAGGGAAATCCACCGCGGATCATACTCACCCCTGCCCACCATGGCTTAAGAAAACTCATAAAGAGCATAACCCTGACGTTGTCCGGCACCTCCGGGGCCATCTCTACGATCGAGATACGCGAGCCCCAGGGATCGTCGACGGTAATCGAGTTCTCGCACATAGCCTTGAATACCCCCCTGTCCGGCACGACCTTCGAAAAGGTACGATGAAGTATTCCCCGCTGCTGCTCCTTGTCCTGACGATGACGTCCTGCCGCGTGGCAACCCCCCTGCCGCACACCATCGTCACCGACCCGTATCTGACAGGAAAATGCTTCCCGCCAGACAGGCACGACGCCTTCCGTGTGGTACATGCGATCACCGCAACCATACGGGGCAAGAGCAGCTCATTCATCGGCGTTACCGTGGCCGATGTTCCCGCAGATAGGATACGGGCTACCCTGCTCAGTGTCGAGGGCTTGGTCCTTTTGGACGCCGTGGACGACAAGGGGAGCATTACGGTTTATCGGGCGATGCAGCCGTTCACATCGGCAAGGTTCGCACGAGGGCTGTTCGACGATATCGAGCTCCTGTTTTTCCCCCCGCGGGGGGACCTCACCGGCGCGCGCATCGGGGCCAACGGCACCGTAACGTGTACATGGGTAGATCACGACCATATATTCAAAAAAAACGCTTTCCCTTCCGGGGAGACTGTTATAAAGGAGTATGACTCGGACCACAGGGACATGCGCCGGGTGAAGCTGTCCCCTCCGATCATAAAAGGGTTTTACAGGCACATCCGGATGGATTCCTACGGGCTCGGCGGGTACTCTCTGTCGTTCGATCTCCTCGAAGGGGAACCGCTGGAACAAGAGGACGGCCTGTTTTCGCAATGAGGCAGAGAGACAAACTTTTCTATAAAAATCCGCACCCCGTACCTCGTCAGCGCCCGCACATATTTTATATTATCCCTTCCCATGAGGATCATGGAGACGCCCCATACGAGGTACGAGAATCCGTATATGACAGGTGCACCTATGACGAAGATCAACGGATTTTTCAGATACGTTGCCGCTATTCCGGTGGCTACGACACCCGGCCATCCGATTACGTAACTCAAGCCGAGCAGGATTAAACCGAGGACGAACTGGAAAGAGGGAGGCTTCCCGAAGAGGCCCAGATCCGCTTTCGATTCGACCGCCTCACGACCGTATTTGGTATGGGCGAGCCGCGTAGCTATTGTCCTCAGGATTGCCATGGTACCGTCTATGCCGGTATTATGCCTTACGGAAGATGAGGGACGTATTGATCCCTCCGAACGCAAAATTATTGTTCATGCCGATGTCAAAGTTGAAATCCCTGGCATCACCCATCACATGGTTCAGGGGTGGTAGTTGCGGGTCCGGGTGTTCGAGGTTTTTCGATGCCGCTATGAAATGCTCGTTCATCATCAAAATGGTTTCGATGGATTCAAGGGCGCCGCACGCCCCGAGCGTATGTCCGGTGAACCCCTTGAGTGCACTTACCGGTACGGACGACCCGAACACCTTGTTCGTTGCGGTCGCCTCGGCCAGATCCCCGGCATCCGTGGCGGTCGCGTGGGCATTGACGTGACCGATGTCCTGCGCAGTCAAGCCGGCATCTTTCAGTGCGATCGTAATCGCACCCGCCATACCATCCGAACTGGGGTTGGTCAGGTGGGAGCCGTCGCAGTTTGTCCCATATCCGATGACCTCGCTGTAGATGCGAGCACCCCTCGCCCTGGCGTGTTCATATTCCTCCAGCACAAGGCATCCCGCACCTTCTCCGACAACCAGTCCGTCCCGGTCCGCATCGAACGGGCGCGGGGTCAGGTCCGGCCGGTCGTTATACTTTGTCGATGTTGCCCTCATAATATCGAAGATCCCTGCATCCATAAAGTGCATCTCTTCGGCACCGCCCGCAAGCATCATAAGGGCGCGGCCTTCCTTTATCGCTTCATATCCGAACCCGACCCCCTGGGATCCCGACACGCACGCCGTGCAGGATGCAATCACAGGCCCTTTGGTGTGGAACATCATGGCAAGGTTTGCAGCACAGGTATGACTCATGAACTGCAGGTAGATAGATGATTGCAGGCCCTTGAGGCTGCGGGTGGAGAAAACATCCTTGACAAAGCCTTCCATTGCCTGGGAACTGCCCGCGGTCGAGCCGAACGAAACCCCGCAGGAGGGAGACCCGATCTCCTCCTCGCTGATACCGGAGTCCGCGACCGCCTCCATGGCAGCTATGGCAGCCAGGATGGAAACCCTGCCCATGCTCCGCCTGTAGTTACGGGGGATCACCTTTTCATCAACGTCACTGCACACACCGGCAACCCTGGTGCGGAGATGATCAATGCCATTCCACTCCGGCATTATCCGCACCCCGCCCCGGCCGTTCTGAAGCGATTCCTTCATCGCCTTCAGCGTGCTTCCTATAGGAGACCGGAACCCGATACCGGTGACAACAACCCTTCGTCTTTCAGACATTTTTACCTATCCCCCCGTATTATTATTTTTTACAGCTTTAAGTAAAAATTGTTCCTATGTCAACGGTTATAACGAGCTTCTGTGACATTCCTCTTAACCAGAAAAATGCATTTGGGGAGGAACGGAGTCACAGCTTCCTGTGTTCTTTCAGCATACAGCGGTCCATCACGACAAGGAGCCCTGCCGACCGCGTTGTGGACTCCTTTATGTCCTTAACTGGAATTATGCGATTCTGTACATTTGATTCAATGATCGATCCTCCTCCTTTGGCAGGAGAGACCGAAGCGAGGATAGACTGAACAAGGAGGCCGGTATGGAACAGTGGGAAAATCGCACGGAGGCGTCCTGTGAAAAGTTCACATTCAATAAAGACAAGGGGTTTCAGGTTCGCTGTGACACCACCATTCCATCCGGAGCACAGACCTGCCACTTCACGATCTGGAAAAGTCCGATGACAGCGTATTTAGGAGATTACGACAGAATGGAAAGGAAACTTAAGCGGATATCTAAGAAGAGCAACTGTATTGTCCAGGACCGAGCTTGAAAATATAAGATGGTTTTCAAAGTTCTCCCTTACAAAAAAACTATGGTTCCTCTCCCCTTTGTGATCATGAAGAAAGAGTTTTCTCCTCTGCTCGTAAAACAAAGCTCTTTTCGGTAAAGGGGGTTACGACCCATAACGTCTCCGTATTTCCCTAGCGAGAGAGAAGCAGTCCACGCAGAGTACCACGGAAGCATTGCAGGCAGTCCGGATGTGTTTCCCTTCGCAGTGTCGAACACTCTTTCTTTTTGTTCTATCAGTCCCATGATCACTTTTGGGATA
>JAMCVD010000036.1:449-63639 GCA_023381995.1 Deltaproteobacteria bacterium | reverse complement strand
GAAAAAATCGTACGTTAAGCCTCCCGAGGGCTCCCGTAAGAAAGATTATGTCTACTACCATATTCCATATAGCAAGACCTTACGGTTTGAAGTGGTTCTGCGAGGATGAAAGCGTAAGTTTCTTCCGAAAATCCCATAGTCGCGCTGATCTTATGTATATAAAAACCCATTTATAGGGTTGTATTAGATTTTGTTAACGTATCATATATGAGAAACTGCACGCCATAAAGTCCGTATAATAAACTTTGCATTCATTATGAAACAGTTTGTTATTTTTTATTCAGATTGTTTCTATCATTATTTATAAAACCTACTACTCTCTTTAAACTAATCAATATCGTTTACATTGGTGCACTTTTCAAGTTTAAATCACCCAAAATCAGTGCACTTTTCAAGTTTAAATGACAATATTTTAAAATCGATTGACAAAAGTCTACTTAAAGTGTAGTGACTAAAAATGCATTGGAATTCAGGTGAATTATTTTATGCAGTACGTCTGGCCCGGCAACGTGAGGGAGTTAAAAAATATTATAGAAAGAATGATCCTTCTGACGAACGATAAAATACTCAAAAAAGAATATCTACCCATAGAACTCATAGAATCCCCGGAAGAGGCCGGTACCGATCACTACAGTTCCATGGAACTCGAAAAGGTCGAGAAGGAACTCATCCTCAAGGCACTTGCCCTCGCGGAGGGCAATCAGACCAAAGCTGCCCAGGCGTTGTCTATTACGCGGGATGCCCTGCGGTACAGGATGAAAAAACACAACATCAAATAATCCACAATTGGCATGATGTTTGCTTACTTTTCTAACAAAGTGGAGATGTATCTATATCACCGTTTATGTAGAATAAGGATTTAATGATAAAACAATTGTCCTTAATAGTAGGAATAATAATATTAGTACCTGCAGTAAGTCTTGCTGACACAAGTGAAGGTTGCACAACTTCAAAGTGTCATACAGGCATTTTATCAGGCTCTTTTAAACATCCGGCGCTTGACAGCATGGGATGTAAGGACTGTCATGTGCCGGCAAAAGGTAATCATAAATTCACACTCTCTGCCCGTGTTCCAGCGCTGTGCTATACGTGTCACGATAAAAAAAACACAAAAAAGGATGTGCATCCACCCGTTGCACAGGGCCGATGTGTGATGTGTCATAATCCACATTCTGAAAATAACAACTATTTATTGAGAACAAAAGGTATGATAATGGGACCGGTTTTTATCCAGAGACAAGACAACAGGGACATCTACCTTGTTCAACCTATCAATAACATGGCGGGGCTATGTTTGTCGTGTCATAAGGATATGATAAAAAAAACTTATGTACATGCTGCTGTAAAACTTGGGAAGTGCCTTACATGCCATCATGCCCATGAATCAGAGCATGACCATCTTTTAAGAAAGCCCTCTCCTGTAAGCAATACATGCTTTATCTGCCATGCAGACGATCTAACGGGAAGAAGGGTAATACACCCTGCTGTTGCAGGCGGTGAATGCACAAACTGCCATAGCCCTCATGCTTCCGATAATCCTTATATGCTCGCCGCAAGAGGCAAGGAACTCTGCTATATGTGTCATGAGCCAAAAGACAAGGACAAGGTTGTGCATCCTGCCATAGAAAAATACGGCTGTACAGCATGCCATGATCCGCACGGCACGAACAATGATTTCATGTTGAAGAAGCCTGTAAATGAGCTATGCGCAACATGCCATAAAAAACAGGCTGATGGGTATCATGTCTTTACGACCCCGCAGAACAAGCCTCATCCTGTGTCAGGTGTATATGATATGAAGGAGCTGAAAGGCAAGCCACTTACCTGCATAAGCTGTCATAATCCGCATTCATCTAATCACCCTTATATGTGGTATGCCGGTGAAACAAAGCTAGATATGTGTAAAAGATGTCATGGCAAAGAATCAAACTGGTAAGGGGGTGTGATGAAAAGAATTTTATTGCTTTTATTTATTATATTTACAGGTTGTGCTGCTGCCGGGATAAAGCCGGACAAGATCGTATGGCCCCTGCCTCCCAATAAACCGCATATAGAATATATTGAAGCACTTCATGGGCGATATGATTTTCCTCAAAGCGCATGGCAAAGGTTTCTTAACTTTTTACTCGGTCCTAAACAAGAACCCTCGCTTGTTCAGCCCATGGGAATTGCCATCAGTGATGACGCACAGCGTGTTTATGTGACGGATTATCAGCTTGGTGCTGTGTTCGTGTTTGATTTTAAAGAAAAGAAAGTAAGATACATTGGCACGGACCAAAGATACCATCTTGTAAATCCATTTGGTGTAGCACTGGATAAGGACGAAAATGTCTATGTTGCTGATTCTTCCTTGAAGCTTGTAAGGGTGTTTGATAAACATGGTAAGTTCATCAAAGATATTGGCGCTAACATGTTTCTTAGGCCTACGGGTCTTGCAATGGATAGAACAAAGGAGCTACTCTATGTGGCGGATACGGCATTTAATGAGGCAAAGGGGCATGACATAAAGGTATTCACCATGAAGGGAAGATATATAAAAACCATTGGTAAAAGAGGCACTGGAGATGGAGAGTTCAATTTCCCTACATACCTTGCTGTTAATAGTAATGGGGATCTCTATGTAAGCGATACAATGAATTTCAGGGTTCAATGGTTTAGCCCTGATGGAAAGTTTCTTGGCAAGTTTGGGGTAGAGGGCGATGCCCCCGGCACATTTGACAGGATAAAGGGCATAGCATTTGATACATACGGAAATATCTATATTGCAGATTCTGATTTTCATGCGGTACAGATGTTTACAAAGGAATGGAAGCCTTTGATGTATTTTGGTGGACCTGGTATTGGACCAGGACAGTTGATCATACCAACTGCTATTGCGATAGATAAAAATAATCGTATTTATGTCGCAGATAGCTATAGCTACAGGGTTAATGTATATCAATTAATCAATACGGAAAAACGGGCAAATAAACATTGATTTTCAGTATACGGGTGGGTGAAAACACCCAATTCCCGTATGGGCTAGGGGTGAAAACGCGCTTTTAATCTGTGAATAATGATCAAAAGGGTGAAACAAACTGGCATGATTCCTGATACCTCCTTAATGATAAAAAGGAGGTAAAAGCAATGAAAAAGATAAGTTTTGCAGTATCAATGTTAGCCTTACTGGTGGGGCTAACTGTAATAGCTAACGCGGCTATTACTACAACCAAGCATAATCTATCGGCAAGCTCAACGAATTACACACGATCACAGGCAACAACATCAGGTGGTACGAGCCAGGTATGCGTGTTCTGTCATACCCCTCACCATGCTCTTGATCAGAGGTTTATATGGAACCATGCAGCATCAATAAATACAACATGGATATGGGGCACCGGCAGCGCAACAGGAACATCAGGTGGAACAGTACTGCCCACAAACCCGGCAAACCTGCCGTCATTCAAATGTATTGCGTGTCATGACGGCTCGGTTGCAATAGGCCAGGTCAACGAGGTGTTTAACGAGTCAACAGGCGTTGTTAATTCAAATTACTCCATACCCATGCAAGGTGATGTGAACGCGTCATACCAGTTGACGAATACAACATATGAGGTCGGGGTCGGTGGCAATATGAACGGCAATCATCCCATTGGTATCCCGTATCCCGGATACTCGCCGTACAACGGTATCAGCACTGGTGGCGGCGTAAATATTTCTCAGTTCCAGGCAAGTCCTACAAAGGTGTTGCTGTTCGGTGATCCCAATGGTGGGATAGGTAAGGGTATTGAATGCGGAAGCTGCCATGCTGTTCACGGCTCGGTAAATCCTTTGTTATTAAGGGATGCGATAACAAGCAGTCAGCTCTGTCTTGATTGTCACATAAAATAAAACTGCTTCTTCAGAGGGGGCGAAAGCCCCCCTTTTTTTGAGGTGCAGTCTCTTTATGAAAGTAATGCAAAGATATATCCTGATAATCGTATGCGTGCTCTTTTTACCAATCAATGTATATGCCCACAGGTATTATATAGGAGGACAGACAAGTTTAAGATACGAGGACTACCTTGCCGATTATAATAACACCTCCATCTATACAAGAGGATTCGCCGGTGCACTTGGACTTAACTTCGCAACCTACATATACGATCCAAGACTCGCCGTATTTTCGTCAGGCCTCAACATTGATGATATAGATTACATGACCGGTGGAGGCGGATTAAGAAGGTATACGACGGGCTATGCATTAAACCTCACCCTTTTGCCTGATAGCTCCCCGCTGCTGTCCTATATAAGAGACATATATAACGAGCAGGACACAGGTACAGGCTACTTACTCAAGATGCATACATTTTCTTATGGCTTGAACTGGGCCATTGCCATAAACTCTCTTCCAAGATTCAACATTATTCTTGATAAAACACGCGACTCGACATCCGGCGTTCCCTACCCATTCAAGCAGGACAGAACAACCTCTGTTGTATCGTTTTCAAAGGCAGACAGGGATAACGTATTAACAGGTCAATACCAGTATACTACGCAGAATGATCTTATCACAAACAACAATTACACTACAAATGGTTTTGCTGTTAATGACAATAAAACCTTTAACAAGACATTACACCTCTATACAGGGTTAAGCACCTATAATTTTGCGTATACATATCCGTCGCAGACAACGGTTTCGACAGATCAACTGAATATATATACAAACCTTGTGAGTACCCCTGACTGGAGAATGACTACAAACTATTTTGCCGACTATAACACAACTGCCTACAGCAGTGGCAGTGCTCAGGGTACGCAGGCAGGCTATAACCTTTATTATCGTGCAACAAACACCGTAAGTCTTTTAAACGGTATTTATGTGATAGATTCAAAAAGCTCCGGTGATGCAGGCACCAGCTCAATGGATACAGAATTTTTACAGGGAGGCATTACCTATTTAAAGCCATGGGACCACTACTATGTAAACGCAGGGTATAACATCGCAGTTGCAATGCTACAAAATCCGCCTGCAGGTCAGGGGCTGTCGCATGCCAATTATCTTGACGGCGGTATAGGCACGAAGGATTTTAAATTCTTTAATGTCTACAATGACGTGAACTATATGATCACAAGATACACGCAGGGCTCAGGTAATAATCTTGATGACTTCCGCTATCTTGCACAGCTCTATAGCGCTTATTTCAAGCCTGCCTATCTTCAATCCAATTTTACATACGAAAGGGTATTTCAAAACGGTTTCTATAACCAGTACCCTTTATACAATCGTATGCTGAATCTTATATTCTCCCTGCCTGTAACACACATTGGTTTATTCTCGCTCACAGGAGGGCTTCTCAGCAATTCCACGCCTCAGGCATGGTACAGAAACCAATACATTTCAACAACGCTTGCCGTAACATCCATCCATAATACCGCTGCAAGTATAGTTTTACAACGCGGATTCAATAGCGCGTCATATTACCCATCATCAGAGTATACAAGGTATGAGGTTTATGTAACACATTACTACCGTCTGCTGTTTCTCAATATAAGAGGATACTTGATTAACCAGCACATACCGGGCGCTGACAGCGTTGTTCATGGATTGATTATCCAGCTTGGGAGGAACTTTGGAGGCTATATTGGTGAATAGGTATTTAAATTCTCTGTTATCAATCATGGTTTTTTGGTGCTTCATAATGCCTCTTATTAAATGGGGATGGGAGTATGAGTGGATCAAGATCACATTTTCTGCTTTCTCTGCTTTTATATTCTTTGGTCTTGCTTCTGTGATCCATCGGCATAAAATGCCTGCAAAAATACCCGGCGTAATGCTGTTTACAGGCATAATGGGTGTATGGATTGTTATTTCTATAATATTCTCAGAAGTACCTATAAAGGGGTTTGTTGAAATCATAAAAGTACTTGGTCCATTTTTTATCTATCCTGCTTTGATTATACTGGCACCGGATGAGGACGATGTGGGCCTGCTTACACTTGCTGCTGCCATTGCGGTTATAATAAGTGTATCAATAGGCATTGTTCAGATTACCGGTTTGTTCGGCTATATACCCGCTGATCAGTATGGCAGGATAAATCCAGTATCTACCTTTGGGCTGTCCAATTTCGGTGCAGAGTACATCGTCAGTGTCTTGCCTTTGCTTATTGGCCAGTTCATTTTCAGGAAAAAACTGTGGAACAGCATTGTCCTCAGTATTGCGATAATGGGAGGTATACTTTATGTTATAATCTCACATTCAAGGGCTTCATGGGTTGCTTTGATTGTTGTAAGTCTTGTAAGCATCGCTCTCCTTGTTTATATAAGAAGAAAAAGACAAGTCACGATAAATCTGTCTCCTCTCTACGCTGCAGGCATAGTGGCTGCAGGAGCTTTTTTGCTGTCCTTGATATCCAGTCAGACAAACAGCTTGATCGGTTATTTCACATCTATATTCAATATACATTATTCCGATAACATCGTCAGATTGCTTACATGGAAATCAATACTCGTATCGCTTGTACCATCGCATCCGGTCTCAGGCATCGGGTTTGGCGCATTTGATGCCGTATTCCCTCTCTATGCTGATAGGGCGTTATCCATGATGACGTTTTCGAACCACGTTACCATGAACTATGCACACAACGAATACCTCAACATACTATCGGAAACAGGCATTCCCGGCATCCTGATATTTACGGGTTTACTTATTTATATACTATATGTATTTACATGCGGCATATCAAAGGCTGAAGGAAAAGACATGCCTGCCCTCATCGGCGGGTTCCTCGGATTTGTCAGTCTGCTTATTATCGGCTTATTCTCATTCCCTCTTAGAATGCCTGCAACGGGCTTTTTATTCTGGATGTATTCCGGCATCGCCAGTTTATACGCTGATAACAATTTTAATATAAAGCCTTATGTATGGAAGGTTATCAACTATGTGCTTGTGGTCTTAAGCTTCTTGGTATTCATTGCCGCTTTTCATATAGCCATTGCCCAAAGATCATATATTTTTGCCGATACCCTGTTTAAACAGGAGCATGCAATGCCGAATAAGTTTGAGAATGAAATTGAAGATAAACTTTCTTATGCCATTACTCAGGCGCCTTTTAATGAAAACTATTTTTTTGACAGGGCAATGATTAGAATCAATCGTGGAAACGCAGCAGGGGCTTTCGAGGATCTGAAAGATACTGTAGACCTATCTCCTTACTATCTTCAGGCGCGGCGATGGCTTGGCATACTTTATTCGGACAAAGGTGATTACAGCAATGCAATGAAACAATTTAATATGGCATACAGGCTTGCTTTTTTTTCTCCCGTTGTTCAGGCGAGTATCATGAGCGACCGGGCAGTGGTACTTATAAGAGAGGGCAGCTACACCGCGGCACTGAATACCGTTAAAAAGGCACAGAAGCTTGATCCATACGATTATACATTGTTTGAATTGCAGGGAGAGGCAAGCGAGCATCTTGGTTTATACGATCAGTCACTGCACGCGTATAAGCATGCGTTGGAGCTAAATCCTGATCAAAAAGATACGGCTGTAAACCTTGCATCGCTCTACATACGGTTGAAAAAATATGATAAGGCGTTATCTCTATTAAAGGCAGTAAAGCAGCTCGATCCGTATGTATACTACAACCTTGCATGTGCTTATGCAAGGTTGGGCAATCAACCCGAGGCACAAAGAAACATAGCCATGGCAATAAAGATGAATAAGACACTATATACCGGTGCTTTAAATGATCCAGATCTGTGGAGCTTGCATACATTTTTGAAGAGACTGCATGAGGAATTGCCGTGATGCTGAGGAATATTGCTTTGAAATTATGTATATCAATGCTGCTGATACTCGTTATTGCCGGGGCACTCCATGCAGCGCCGTACAAGAACGGATTATCAGGTATATTTGATGTACCGGATGCGTCCACATTGAATAGCGGCGTATCCCTTTACAGCGTATGGGCAGGATACTATAAACAGGAGAGAACAGATAACTTTAATGTTTCGCCTGTTACCGTATCATTCGGTGCACTGAATGACCTGGAGCTTATGATCGGTGCTGTACATTATAACGACTATCAACTGCTTTATGAGAAAAACAGTATAGGCATGATCGCAGGGGTAAAATGGCGGTACCTGCAAAGACCGGAGATCGCCACTTGTGTGGTTGGTGACAACCTTTCAGGGCATCCGTCAATAGATATACGGGAGATTATTGAGAGGCATTTGAATAAATTTGATCTCATTTTCAGTACAGGCTACTTATCGGTACTAAGAGCGGTCATCTTAAGTGGCGGTATAATTTACAGGGTAGGAGAGCAATTGAATATACTTTTTGATACAGACAACTGGATCGTCAACAGCACCGGTTTTAAAAACAGGGTTGAAGGTACTGCAGGTGCAAGATACTATTTTGCCGATAGCTCGGCCGTTTTATCGGCAGGCATTGGTGGCGGCATGTCTTATACAGGAAAGGGTGAGATGCATATTATGCTGGGCATTGGTATATATTCTTCCTCTCAATTACGCAATAACGTTAAGAGTGTTGAAGTAACCGAGTCAAGCACACAGCCCGACAGGAAGCCCAATACCGTCAAACAGAATACCTTTGAATCGCCGCTGCCCGAGTTTAAGATGCGTATACCTATACAACCAATACCGGAGGTGAAAGAACAATGATAGGAGTTAAAGAATGATAAAGTTGAGAGGGTTGGAACAGGCACCCACCCGCATTTCATTTTTGGGTATAGGTGTGTTCATCATATCCATCCTTTCTACTTGTGCGCATGCACCGCATGTTAAAGCCGTAAACATTGTCTGGCCTGAAAACAACCCAAGAATATACTATGTGCGCTCTGTATACTCTGCAAACGATCTTGGCATCAAGCCGGGCTGGTTTTCACGGATATTCAATTTTATCGCAGGTGAAAACAGCCGGTACAGCACCAGGTTTCCTCCTTTTGCGATCGCTGCTTACAAAGGGGTTATAGGGGTTACGGATATACAGGCATCGAATGTGATACTTTTTGATAAAGGTAATAACAGCTTTGCTGTTATCAGTAAATGCGGAGCCTCATATTTCACCGCACCGACAGGCATAGCAATAACAGGTAAGAGAATATATGTTGCGGATTCTTCCCAAAAAACTATATTTATCATAAGCAGCAGAGGCAGGTGTATTGGGAACATAAACAATGGCTCGTTTATCAGACCCACCTCTGTTGCCGTTGCACAGAACGGAGATGTATACATTGTAGATACCGGCATGAACAGGGTTTTTGTATATGATGATAAGGGTAAGCCCAAATTTTCCTTTGGCTCACATGGAGATCGGGCAGGTGAATTTAATTTTCCAACAGCCATTGCAATAAAAAATAACACGGTATTCATCATTGACAGCCTTAACTTCAGGATCCAGACGTTTTCACTGAGCGGTAAATTCATATCATCCTTCGGCAGACAGGGGGATGGAAGCGGTGATTTTGCCAGACCCAAAAGCATAGCAGTGGATTCTGACGGCATCATTTATATAACCGATGCATTGTTTGATGTGGTTCAGATGTTTAACGGTAAAGGGGATTATCTTATGACATTTGGCAGACATGGGACAGATGACGGCGAGTTATCAATGCCGGCAGGCATAGCTGTTGAGCATAGCTACATTTATGTTGCAGATGGGCTAAACAACAGGATTGATATATTTAAAAGGATAGGTGATACAAAGAATGAAGCACTACATCAATAAACAAAGAGACAGCCATGTTTCACTGTTTGTAAAGCGAGCGGCTGTAATTTTTTTACCGGTAATGTTATTATTACTGAGCTGCAGTCTTGCGTATGCCGGAAGTGTTCTGAATACACTGCATAATCTGTCCGTATCCGGTCCCGGCAGGATAAAGTCCACAACAGAGAAACAGGTGTGTATATTCTGTCATACCCCGCATGATGCTGAGCCGAACACGCCTCTGTGGAACAAGAAGCTGAATACAGGCACAAATTACAATATGTACTGGTCCAATAGCCTCGAATCACTGTCACCGGGCGGTAAACCTGTGACACCTGATGGGGCATCAAAGCTGTGTCTGAGCTGCCATGACGGTACCATAGCCATTGGACAGGTCAGGAGCAGGAGTTCATCAATCCCCATGCAGAACAACATAACAACCATGCCGTCAACATCAAAGGGGTATCTCGGAACAAACCTTTCCGGCAGTCATCCCATATCCTTTGTTGTAACACAAAAGATGATTACGCAGAGCTATGTTACAGGTTCAAACCTTGCAAGTATGACGGAGATGGAAGATGATCCTAATGGGGTAAGGCTTGACCGCAATAATGAGGTGCAGTGTACATCGTGCCACAATCCGCATCAGGATGATAATTTTTCCGCCTCTGGCGTGCATTTTTTAAGAAAATCCAATACTACGCAGGTTTGTATAGCCTGTCATAAGATGTGATGGATATGACTATGAAGAGAATACTTTTACTGATTGTTGTCGGCTTGGTATCATACAATATACTACAGTGTAAGGTGTATGCAGAAGCCGTAAATACGACAAACCCGCACCTCTCTCTACCCAAGGGATGCGCAAGCTGTCATGCTGGGCATGGTATTGCCGGAACACCCATGCTCGTAAAAAACGGCTCAAGCCTGTGTTTTCAATGTCATGGCAATGCACAGGAACAGAATAAGGCAAGGCTTTCAGGTATGCTCTTGATGTCATCACCCATACCCCGCATACCCGATGTTGAGCAGGATTTTCAAAAGCCGTCACATCACCCTCTTGATACAGTTTCATACATGACGGTTATGGAGCAAAAGTACGGACAGGTAAACAGTACATCGCGTCATGCTGAATGCATTGACTGCCATAGCCCTCATCATTTAGAGTCAGCAGGTATATCTCAACAAGGTCAGAGAAAGATGCTATGGTTTAACAGCGGTATGCACTATGAATACGAGCTTTGCTTTGAATGCCACGCAAACCAGCCCCTTCCGCCTTATGAAACGGACAAGGCGGTAGAGTTTAATCCATCAAACGCATCCTATCATCCTGTTGAGTCGCCGGGAAAAAATTATCTTGTCCCAAGTCTGATCCCTCCATGGACAACATCAAGCTATGTAAACTGCACCAATTGCCACAGCTCCGACAATACCGTAGGCGGTTCTTCACCGCATGGCTCTCTATACGCACCGATACTGAACAAGAATTATAACAAGCAGGACGGTATGCCTGAGAGTGAGTATGCTTATGCATTATGCTACCAGTGCCATAACAGGACAAGCATACTGGGCAACCAGAGCTTTTTGTATCACAGAGAACATGTAGTGAATGCACAGGCCTCTTGTTTTACATGTCACGACTCACACGGCTCAATCAATTATCCTGATCTTATCAGGTTTAACAAGGATCCGAGGTTTACCGTTGTACTGCCAAACTCTGCAGGCAGACTTAACGTTGTATTTAAAACGCAGAGTAATGTAGAATGCTTTTTAAGCTGCCATGGTGTCGATCATAATCCAACGCCAAATCTTTTCACAACAACTACAAAAACACATCCAGCCCTTAAGCCATTTAATTATAATCCAGGTATACCAGGCCCTTATTTTAATCCATTTAACAGATGAAGCGGATTATAACTACGTTTAAGTCGCTATGTATTGTGATGCTTCCATTTATCCAAAAAATGCAATAAGAACCTGCCTGTGCGTTACACGCAGACAGGAATTTGCTCGTTCGCTCGAGACACCCAACCCGGGCACACAAGCGAAGCTTGGGTTATTTTTAAATGCGTTTTGGGGCTTAATGGATATGTTTAGTATTTATTGCATTTTGGCACGAAATTTGCTACTATATTTGTCATAAAGGAGGATTATGTTAAAAAAGATTTTTATAACATGCATAGCTGTTTTATTTGCAGGTATAATAGAGACACATGCGTCTGCACCTATAATTAATGGCATTTATGCAGATCCTTCAGCTATATTTCCCGGTAGATCAACCCTTCTGACAGTTAATGCGAGTTCAACGGACAATGGAGGGCTTGTTTTTACTTATAGTGCAACAACAGGAAGCTTTATTACATGGAGCGGGAATCATGCACGATGGCTATCACCGCTTGTTGGGGGTAGCTACACAATAAGTGTTATTGTAAATTCAACGCTTGGGGGTCAATCTTTTACCTTTGTTTCTGTAAATGTAGAGCCTGCATTCTATAAAGGTATGATAACAGGTTTACAAAGCCCTGTTTATGTTGCAGTTGATGAGAATGGAAATCTTTATGTGTCTCAACCACAGGTATACTCAGTAACCTCTTTTGATCACAATGGTCATAAACGTTTTGGTATTACCCTTAGTAATAAACCAGGTTCAATAACAGTCATGCATAATGTGCTGTATGTTGTTTTAAAATCTGAAGGAGACATAGCATCTTATTTTTCAATAGATGGAAATTTTTTAAATAATCTATGTAATAATAATCGCTTTAATAACCCATCAGGCATCACGGTAGATAGAGCTTCTTACATTATTTATGTATCAGATGCCAATGGGATTCATAGTATAGATGCGGGTTGTAACAGCATATCTAATTTTACTTATCCCCAGATGGGTATGCCTGTTGGTATGGATTTTGATAGTTTACTAAATAACCTTGCTGTCGCGGACCCTTTAAAGGCAAGCATCGTTCTGATAAACACTGCCGGTACTACAACCACACAGGTAGGTCAGTATGGATTACAGGGCAATATTGGATGGTCGGGTTTTAATCCTGGGTTTGACAATAACTCAAGCCTTACAAGACCTGTTGGTGTTGCGGGAGATGATTTTGGCAGGTATTATGTAGCAGATGCATATCAGAATGCAGTGTTTGTATATACAAATCAAAACCAGTTTGTTGGTGCAATAGGCTCTTATGGAACCGAGCCTGGTGCATTCAAAAATCCAACAAGCCTTGCCATTGATAGGATCAACGGGCTTCTCTATGTTGCCGATCCTTTTAATAGCCGCGTTGAGGTATTCAACATTGACAAAAAGCCACTGCCGCCAACGCCAACAGGTTCACCCTCAATAATAGGAAAACCGCTGACAACAGTCACAAGCAATGCCGTTGCAACCTCAAAAAGTGCAGGGTGTTCGTGCAATACATCGGATAAAATGTCGGGCAGTGCATCAATAATGGATGGATATACCGTGTTGATTATACTCGGATTGTTTATGCTGTTGATAAGGAGAAGGCATGCGTAAGCGCGTAAAAAAGGTTATGCTTGTTACACCGCCATATCACTCCGGTGTTGTGGAATCAGCAGGTGTATGGCTGCCGCTCGGGCTTGTATATATAGCAGGCTCATTAAGGCAGGCAGGCTATGATGTTGAGATTTACGATGCAATGAGCCTGTTTCATACCCATGAAGATATAATCAGAAAAATAATAACCGACAGGCCTGATGTGGTTGCTACAACTGCAATAACAGCATCCTTGCCTGATGCGGTTGAGGTTTTAAGCCATGCTAAGATGATAGATGAGCATATCATTACGGTGATTGGCAATGTGCACCCGACATTCATGTTCAACGAGCTGCTTAACGACCATAGCTCTATTGATTATGTTGTTCGCGGAGAGGGAGAGGTTACTTTTGTGGAGCTCCTTGACGCCATAAATGCATGCGGAAATATGGGGCATGTAAAGGGTATTGCGTTTAAAGAAAATAATGTCATACGGGTAACGCCCAACCGCGAGCTTTCCATGTCGCTTGATGCATTAACGCCTGCATGGGATCTGGTGAACTGGGAAGACTATCGCTATTTCCCCGACGATAATGCTACGCTTGGCATAGTAAGCTCTTCCAGAGGATGCATTCATCAATGCAGTTTCTGCTCACAGCAGCTTTTCTGGGAAAAAAGATGGAGACAGAGATCAGCCCTATCATTTGTAAATGAGCTTGAGATGCTTTCAGAACGCTATGGCGTAAAAGTCGTCATGCTTGCCGATGAATACCCTACGGCAAACAGGCAGCGATGGGTTGATATACTAAATCTAATTATCCAGAAAGGCTTGAAGATCAAGCTCCTTCTTGAAACAAGGGTAGATGACATTGTCAGAGACGAAGATATAATGGACCTTTATGTAAAGGCAGGGGTATCCCATATATATGTCGGCGTAGAATCAGGTAGCAATACATCACTTGAATTGTTCAAAAAAGATATAAAGGCTGAACAGAGCAAGAGGGCAATAGATATTATAAACAAAGCAGGGATTATATCCGAGACAAGCTTTGTGCTTGGCATGCCCTACGAAACCCATGACACGATAAGCCATGCACTTGATACGGCGGTTTATTATAACCCGGACATGGCTTTTTTCCTCGCAATAGCACCCTGGCCCTACAGTGACATATACCCTCAGCTCAAAGAGCACATAACCGTAAAAGACTACAGAAGGTATAACCTCGTTGAGCCTGTTGTTAAGCCTGATGCAATGGAGCTCAGCGAGCTCGAGGATGCTCTTGTACAGACGACAAAGGAATTTTATATGCACAAGATGAGGCAGTTGAAATCCCTGTCCATGGACAAAAGAAGATTTATGGTCAGACTTATGACGATACTCATGAAGAATTCATACATAGGCGCCAAGCTAAGGGGCATGATGAAAGACGATGAGCAGATACGGTATATGATGCAAAAAGAGGCTTTAAATCCATGAAGGAATTAAAACAATTTGGCATACACTTTATTATCATGCTTTTCATACTATTGTTGCCGTCTGTTGTTTATGCGACAGACCCGCCCCATAATATGTCTTATGGCATATCATGCCTATCAAACCCTCAGGGCAACATTACAGGCTGTCATGTTGCCCATAATGCGGGTACAGCAGGCTTTCTTCTGACAAATACAGCAGTCACCATAGACAACCTGTGCCAGAGCTGTCACAACGGCACCATAGCAGATTTTGTTCAAGGTCATTCTTCAACGACAACCACAACAAAGTATGGGACATGGTCAAGACAATGCACAAACTGTCATGATCCACATCAGCAAGAGCAGTGGCGCGCTTTTGGTACGCAGGCTTATATCTTTACAGGCACTGTTTCGGGTGTAACGGCAACAACACTTACTGACGCATCGGCAAACTGGGTAGTGGGTCAATGGAAGGACAGTATCCTTGTCCCGAACACCGCTACAATAACAAACACTATCTATCCCGATACAAACCAGCCTGCTGTCTTTATGATAACAGATAATAATACAAACACGCTTACAGTACAGATAGTGCAGGGCACATCAGGGCTGAGTGCATCCACAAGTGTCGGTGCGAGCTACAGCATCTTTTACGGCAGGCTTATCAGATCAAGGATGTACACGGCAGGATGGAACAATATATACTTTTACAACAACACCGGAACACATTCGTTTGCAGATGGGACAACATTTACAACATCAGGCGGTATAAACTACTACACATCAAATATATGCGAAACATGTCATACTCAGACGAATCATCACAGATACACATCGGGCACAACATTTACACTCGCATGCAGTGGTCAGACGCATCACAATGGACAGAACTGTATGGCATGTCATCCGCACGGCAACGGGTTTGAGTTTACGGAAAGCCATGGCGCGCAGGACTGCATCCAGTGTCATTCGTCCATATTCAATCCCATGAATACGACAACGGACTTCCATCATTACATGAACAACACACAGGCAGTGTATCCGCTGCTTTCCATACCGGCCACACTCGAAGGAACATCAGATACGAATCGCAGATGCCTTATGTGTCATGCGGATCACGATGTATTCAGCCCCGATGTAAACGTATCAACCGGCGGCAGGGCTTATAACCTAAGGACAGCCATCTCCTTATCGCCTACACCCACATCAGCCAATACATTTACAAACACGGATTTCGTGAACAGCACATCAACACCTGGTATCTGTCTTTCCTGCCATTTGACACTCCAGACAAAGAGCTATTCACAACCCGACAGCACGACAACCACGCCCTACATCCCTGTGGCAGATATACCCGCAAATCAGGTCTCGGCATACAATGCATCCGCACACAACTATCAAGTATCATCGCTTTTCACCTCTTCTACAGAGACAGGCTGTAATTATAACAATACATTTAATGCAAACTGCACCAAGTGTCACAATGATACACTCTATCCAAAGAGTGCACAGAGTGCCCAGATAACAACCTACCCTTATGTGTTTGGCTTACACGATTCAACACTTTCATCCATACTTGCCCCGCTTGGCTTATGGCTGCTTCCATACCTTCAATCAGGTCTGCCGCCGTCGCCGCTTGAAGAGAGATTTTGTTTCCAGTGCCACGGTGCGAACAATCCGAATGCGCCCAACAAGGATTACTACAATGTAGCTGCGATGAGTGCGGTATCAACATCCATAGACAGTGCTTTTAACAAGCCATACCTGCATCCGATAACCACGACAAGCTATCTGCATAAGCCTTATGGAGAAGGGCTGTTATTCAACGATGGAACGTTGAGTGGTGCAAACAGACATGTGGCATGTGCGGACTGTCATAACGCGCACACAGCGACGGCTTCCATCCCTCTGTATGGAGCAAGCGGCGTAACAGTAACAAACCCGCAGCAGGATTTCGTTGACCTCGTATCTTCCAATTACGTTTATGCACCCAACGCATCCGTTACACTGGCTCAATCCGGCGGGGCAACAAACATAAACCTTGATTACAAACTGTGCCTTAAGTGTCATTCCAACTGGGCTTATGGGCTTGCAGCAAACGCACCCAATCCCACGCCCTCTGCATCATGGCAGCAGACGAACATGGCGCAGGAACTCAATGTGAATAACTGGTCGTATCATTATGTAGAAGCCGACCAGACAGCATCCGTATTACCTGCATCAGGCGCGGGATGTAATTCATACGGACCAAATATCGGCAATGTTACGCCGCGGGCAAGCACAACCTACGGCAATTTTAACGCGACATACATTGGTGTGATGGAGCCAACGCTTTCAGGACTGACAAACGCACAGATCAGAACAGCAAAGCTCAGATGCAGTAGCTGTCACGGTATAGACAATGCATCAAGCTCAACGCCGGAAGGACCGCACGGCTCTATAAATCCATTCATTCTTAAAGTGCCTGTGGGTAGTCCTTATAATGCATGGAACAATACGGTTAAGTACAGCACGGATTCCGGAAGGATATGGTGCTTTAACTGTCATGACCCTAATTTTGCAAATACAGGATTTGTTCAGGGCATACAAAACCTTCACACCAACAGACATAATATAAGGCCATGTCAGGCATGTCATGTTGCCATACCCCATGGGTGGAAGCGGTACAGACTGCTGAGATTTGATGACTGTGATCCATCGCCGTACATGAGCATACCCAACTATGGACTCCACTCCGGGATTAACTGGGCAACCAGCGGCAACTGGCGCGAGTGGTACTGTCATAGTACGGGCGCAGTTGATAGCTGCGGTTAAGTGTTGATAGACAATAAAATAAAAAAGCTGTTAACCATTTTGAGGTCGCGAAGGCTTGCTGCGGTCTTTATCATCTTAATAGCTGCTTTTCTTGTTCTCTCGACATTGATTCCTCAATGGAACTGGGAAGAAAGCGGCGGGTATTTTTACCTTCATGCATCATACCCATATCTCACAAAGCTTATATCTTTTCTCGGGATTGATCATGTTTACACAACATGGTGGTTTCTCAGCATTGTGCTGATTTTCTCTTTTAACATAGCCTTAAACTCTTACGAGCGGATAAAGATCGTGATCAAACAGCTTGGCGATTATCGTCCCATGTCATCACAGGAGATAGCTGGACTTAAAATCCATGAGACTATTCCGGTAAATAACAACGGAGATGAGTTCAAAGAAAAGATTACGCATACATTGAAGCGCAAGGGTTACAGGATAAAGGCTTATGCTGATGGTTTTGTAGCATCAAAGCATACTATGGGGCTTTTAGGCATTCCCCTTCTTCATCTATCTATGTTGATTATCCTGACAGGGGTGCTTATAACAGGGCTTACATTCTTTAAAGGACATATTGAGCTGTCGGAGGGACAATTGTTCCCCATAGGAGAGCCGAATTTCTTAGGCAGCTCGTACGGCTTTCTGCATGTAAAGCCTCAACTTGATTTTCAGATTAGATTGAAAAGCTTTCATGTAACATACTGGGACAAAGACCATCCAAGGCTTTATAAGAGCATTGTAGAGGTTTATAAAAACGGAACACCTTTATTTTCTAAGGACGTTGAGATGAACAAACCACTCAGGTTAGAAGGATTTAGCTTTTATCAAACAAACTATTATGGCTACTCCGCCTATTTCGGTCTTGTGGATAAAGCTACAGGTTATGAAACAACAGGGTATGTGAACTTTCCCTATAAAAAGAACACTATGGGTGTACTTACCCAGCAGTTTAATATTCCCATACTTGGTTATCTGAGTATATTGAGCGTGGATGTATCTAACCCTGATAGGTTATCTATTGAGATCTTGGAAAGCGATAAAACCCTTCATTACAACAATATTAAAAACGGAGATGTGATTTCGCTTGGGGACTTTGAATTGGTCTTTCATAACATGGTAAAATGGACAGGCTTTTATGTTTCAAGAGATTACGGTGTACCTGTTGTATTTACCGGGTTCGTTTTGCTCGCGCTTTCTATCCTTAGTTTTGTATTTATTATACCAAAAAGGCTCTGGCTTGCTTATGAAGATAAAAGGCTCTTTATTGGTGCAAAGTCCTATAGTAGACTTACCACAGAGAATACCTACAAACAGGAGATGGAAGAGATGGAAGAGATTGAAGAGGAGTGTGAATCATGAAAGAAGAAATCATCCTTTACTGGATTGCCGTAAGTCTGTACGGGTTTGGCAGTATCTTTGCTATCATCGGATTCGTGTTCAAAAAAGAAAGGCTTACTCATATCGCACTTTTATTATGTGCTATCGGCCTTGTGCCTCACGGTGCCTCGATACTCATAAGATGGATAAGGGTTGGACACGGTCCTTATATTAACATGTACGAGGTTATAAGCTCCAATACATGGGTGGCGATGTTGTTTTATCTTCTTGTACAAAAAAGGCTGACTTTTTTAAAACAGGCGTCATTTGTTGTGATCCCCGTAATCTTCCTTGCCCTCGGTTTCGGCTTAATGGCATCTGCAAGGGATATACCGCTTCCGCCCTCACTAAGAAGCTACTGGCTTGTCCTTCATGTGCTGTTTGCAAAGCTTACTGTTGGCTCATTTCTCATAGCATTTGGAAGCGCTGTGCTTTATCTCTATAAAGACAATGATAAACATAAACAGTTGTTGCCTCACCAGTCTTTAGATAAGCTCGATATCGCTATCTACAGGTTTAATGCACTGGGCTTTGCTTTCTGTGTTATAATGATAATAGCAGGCTCTATATGGGCAAACAATGCATGGGGCAGGTACTGGGGATTTGATCCCGTAGAGACATGGTCACTCGTAGTATGGCTTGCATACGGACTATTCCTGCATCTCAGACTTAACAGAAACTGGGTTGGGAGAAGATCTGCACTATTGACCATTGTCCTATTTTTCTTATCAATAGTTGCATTCTTTTTTATCCCATACCTCTTTAAAACTGTTCATTCAGAGTACCTTGTGAGATAAGTGCCGCATATCCCGCTTTTTAACCCCAAAAGTGTGTATTTCAATGCAAATCGGTCACTGATTTCAATCAAATCGGGCGGGGCCCATCTCCAAAGGGTCTCGTACAAACGCTGGCTTAATCAAAGAAGTGGTATTCTGGACCTCTTAAAATCGAAAAGAGGAGGTTCAGATGCCAAGGGAGCGAATAACCATGCGTAAGGTTAAAGAGATATTGCGTTTAAAGTATGAGAATGGTCTCAGTAACCGTCAGATAGCACTCAGTTGCTGTGTATCCAGACCTACTGTAGCTGATTATATCCGCAGGGCAAAGCAGACAGGCTTAACATGGCCGATTTCCCCGGATATAGACGATGCAGGACTTGAGAGGCTGTTGTTCAAGGGTACTTTGAATACTCTGTCATGTTCAAGGATTGAGCCTGACTGGTCAAAAGTACATGAAGAGCTCAAAAATAAGGATGTAACGAAAGCCCTTTTATGGCAGGAATACAAGGAGCAATATCCTGATGGGTACCAATATACCCGGTTCTGTCAGCTTTATCGTAGGTGGTTAGGCAAGCTGGATGTTGTGATGCGTCAGGATCACAAGGCAGGAGGAGAAGCTGTTTGTAGACTACTGTGGAACAACGATACCTGTAATCGACCGTAACACCGGCAAGATTCAGCAGGCACAGGTATTTGTAGCAGTACTTGGAGCGAGTAATTACACATACGCTGAGGCAACCTGGAGTCAGGAGCTTTATAACTGGATAAGCTCACATGTACATGCATTTGAGTATTTTGGAGGTGTACCTGAGCTTATCGTTCCCGACAATCTGCTTTCTGGGGTATCGCGTGTGTGTCGATATGAGCCAGACATCAACCCCACGTATCAGGAGATGGCAAGTATTATGGGACAGTGGTTATCCCTGCGAGGGTAAGAAAGCCAAGGGACAAGGCAGCAGATTGATGCGAGTATAACAGCTCAAACTGTTGAATGCCTGTATAAGGGGAACCGTGTAGCAAGTCATATCAGGAGTAATGAACCATTCAAGCATACGACAGTAACCGAGCACATGCCCAAGGCACACCAAAGGATATTGACCTACGTTGTCAAAGAGGACTGGATAAACATCTTTTGCTAAAGCTTGGCTCATGTGAATGGATTAAAGACTATCAAAACGTCCTTTTAACAGGACCTACAGGTATAGGGAAATCTTATATTGCCTGTGCCCTTGCAAACAGTGCATATAGACAAGGTTACAAAGCCCTGTATCAGAGATTGCCACGACTGCTTGAGGAACTTGGTATTGCAAAGGGAGATGGCAGATACAATAAACTACTCACAACCTTTTCCAAGATAGACCTTCTTGTGCTTGATGACTTTGGATTATCCAAACTCACAGAACACCAATGCCGTGACTTGCTTGAGATTATGGAAGATAGACATGGACTGAGGTCTACCATTGTTACCAGCCAACTGCCTGTTAAAAACTGGCATGATGTGATGATGGACCCTACCATTGCAGATGCCATCCTGGATCGGCTTGTCCATAATGCATATAAGATTGAACTTACCGGGGAATCTATGAGAAAACAAAGGAAGGCTTGACTTAAAATGAACTATAGGAGATAAGAAAAAATGTCAGCGTCGCTTACGCTCCGATGGGGGTGGCAGAATTGGATTGTAATCAGTGGCAACTTTGAATTGAAACAGGTGGCAGAATTGAGTGAAATACACATATGAGCCCTGTTTTATTGTAGGAAAAGGCCAGTTAGAATATGTAAAATTTTCTTCCGCGTGCTCTGTGACAACAATTATTGGTTCTTGCAACCGGCCTTGTCAGTTTCTGTTACGGGGTTAAAAAAACCACCAGTACTTTCCGACATTGTTCCCTACAAATTCTTCAAATCTCTTACGCAGCAGCCGGTTGCTTAATGTCCACCGTGTAGCCGAGTTTCTTCAACATTCTGACATGGCTTCTTACGATCTGTTGTTTTCTTTGTTGTATCAGATAATCTGCCCCCAATTCTTTATAGGACTGTTTATACTTTATAATGTGATAGCACATAATCAATATCTTATGCCCGACTGCTATCAATGCCCGCTTTTTCCCCCGCCTACCTGCTAAGCTGTGATATTTCCCTTTTAAATACGTGTTTTTCGTTCTTACTGCGGCCCACGCACATTCTACCAAGATGCTTTTGAGGAAGGTGTCTCCGTGTGTCGTGTGTCCACTCCTTTTTTTACCAGCGCTCTCGTTGTTCCCGGGACTTATCCCTGCCCATGAGGAGAGGTGGTCCTCGCTCGCAAATTTGTCCATTTCCGTCCCGATCTCCCCTATGATCGATGATGCTCCGTGCTCTTTGACCCCGGGTATGGTCTGTAATAACTGATATTCCTTCTCATGCTTCTTCAGCTTCTCGTCTATCGCCGCATCAAGTGCTGCTATCTGTTGCTCGATAGCGCTGATGTGGTTCAGCGATACCTGTATCATGAATTTATGATGTGCCGTAAAGTATCCCTGTAATGCTTGCTTGAGCTTTTCTTTCTTCTTGATAAGTTTACCGCGAGCAAGACCCGCCATCTGGTCTATCGTTAATTCCCCTCTCATCAATTCCTCTATAATTTCACTGCCACTGGTACCGAAACTATCCGTTACCACCGATGATAGCTTGATGTTCGCATCTTCCAACACTTTCTGTACGCGGTTTTTCTCTGCACTTATCGCCTCTATCAGTTTCCTCCGATAGCGTGTTAAATCTCTCAATTCCCGAATATCCCTCGGGGGTATAAAACTCCCGTTGACCAGCCCGCTGCGCAATAGCTTACATATCCATTCACAGTCTTTCACATCCGTCTTGCGTCCGGGGACATTCTTTATGTGCCGGGCATTGACGAGAATAACTTCAAAACTATCTTCCAGTATGTTGAATATCGGTTTCCAGTAGACCCCCGTGCTTTCCATCGCCACATGGGTGACCCCCAGTCCTTTGAGCCACTCCTTCATCTTGTACAATTCTCCGGTCATCGTAGAGTAGGTCCGAATTTCCTTCTTTATCCCGCTTCCCATGACACATGCCACGACTGTCTCTTTGTGGACGTCTAACCCACATCCTTTGTCTATTATTATCTCCATACTTATATCCTCCTTTTACAGAGGATAGTATCATAGCAAATCAGGAAACGGGAATACTGTATGCGTCTGAGTAATTTTCATTCTTATTGGTGCCGGCCGAAGGCCCGCATGATTGTTTCTGTTCAAATGCTCCCGCTGGTCCTATACGGGGATTTTCGGTTACTTTGACGGGCGTAATCTTGACAGCGCCGTGATGATACGATTCGTGGAAAACACCCCCGGGGGATACGTATTTAAAAGCGGCGGCGGAATAACCATATACAGCGATCCGGGAAAAGAATATCAAGAACTCAATGACAAAATTTATGTGCCTGTTGTTTGAAACAGTCAAGATTTTCTACGGAACTCCATGTTCCATTGAGTTTCACAACAAGAGATTGAACCGTTCAAGGTTCCTGCTGTTCGGCAATTCAGATTACTTAGATCTTCGGAATTATATCAACATACCCGCTGCGCACATGCAAGGAATCGTAAGATGCAGAATCGTTTATGCAAGAAGTATATATACCGTGACATACACAATGTACGATAAAATATTTGGGGTCATGCAGGAGACGATGTAGAGCCTCCTTCGGCATGTCTTATTTCTTCCCTTTCAGGATAAGGGCTTTTGCGGCCTCCCTTATATCGTTGATGTCCGGGTGCTCGTTGCCTTTCGGTATAGAGACGATATCGTTGTTTTCGAGAGGGGGATTGTAGGCGGTATTTCGAGTCCGTATATACTGTAGAAAGTCTGCCTTTATCAGCCTGTCCTTCCTCAGGATGGTGATGCTGCGTAGATTCGACACGGGCAGCAGACCGCCAGTCGCAGGAAAGGTGTCTGCCAGCCTTGCCCCGTCGTTCAGGGTAAGGGTGCCCGCATGCCGTACGGCGCCGGTGACGGTCACCGAAATGGTTCTGTGAGGGACGCTGTTTATATAAACAGTGTCGTGGTTCCGAAGCAATGGATTGTAGGCCTGGTCTTTCGTCCGCACATATTTTAGGAGGTCTGCCCTTATTTCCTTGTGGTGCCTTATAATGACGATGTTGCTGAAGTCCGCCGAAGGTATGTGGCCCCCTGTCAGGGTAAAGGTGTCCGCCAGCCTTGCCCCGTCGTTCAGGGTAAGGGTGCCCGCATGCCTTACGGCGCCGGTGACGGTCACCGAGATGGTTTTGGGAGAGATAGAAGCGATATTATTTCGTGTATACGGTACGGAGTAACATATCGATTGGTTCAGGACCCAGAATATACAGTCTCCAGATAAGGTGAAAGGAGAGGGGCTTGTCATAAAATTTTCCGACGTGTTGAATTCATGCTCTTTATAGGGAGCGATACCGACGTCGTTGGAGGTAATGCCGTAGTTACTCATCATCTTTGCATATAGGTCTTTTACATGATACAGAGGCAGTCCTTCCACTTTTGTCTCGGATCGGTCAGGCCCCCGGATATAGCCGGCGTTTGTTACAGTAGCGGTCTCATTTAATTCGGGATGGCCCTTCACCGTTATGGCAATAGTATCCCCTGGCTTCAACGCCCTTAGTTCCCAGAGCGTATAGAGACCTACATGCAGTACATCCGTATAGTTGTCCCATATAAAGTTTTCAAGCATGTTCGGCTCGAACACAACACCGTTTCTCTGCGACCAGATAAGCAGGAATCTATACGACCATTGATAAGTTATAATGAACTTTGTTTTCGTTGACACCAATTGATTTGTCACGTCCTTTAAAACATCTGCGGGGGCACTTGCGGCCCGACCAAAACCTAACATTACATCGTAGTTTGTAGGATTATTTAAATCTAACAGCATATACAATGTAGATGCGAGCGGATAAGCGAATACCTCCTTGTCGTTGCCAAGCATTTTCTTCGACTCTTTGTGAAATTTAATGAGGTCTTCTGCTCCTTTTTCATCATAAGTCCAATAAGCAGTATCCCTCAGTAAAAAATGAAACGCTTTTGTTTTTATGTTTGATATGTCTTTATAAATAATTATAAGCGATGCGGCTGCAATGGCTATAAATGCACCGTGAACAAGTAGATTTGCAAGTTTGTAGATAAGTCCAGAATGACGGTCTTTTATGTGTCTAATAAATAAAATAATGAGGTAAAAGATGAATATAAAACTCAAAGATGTTGTTGTATAAGCCGTACCTAACGTACCTACAGTAAGTCTTTGCCATGCAGTAAGAAAGCATATGATGTTTCCTGCAAAAAAAATAATCTCTGTATCCGATGCATCCCTTGTAAAGATTAGAAGAATAAGACTTCCTACAAAAGAAATAATGAATATAAGTTTTATAGGGGTTACGAGATTGTACAAAGACATCAATGGCTTTGCAAAAAAATAGGTCGTAGTCGGATACATTTCAAGCAATATAATCTGGTTATGAATAAATGCGGTAAAGGCGTTGTTGAGGAGAAGATATAGGACGAAACCTGAAACAGGTACGATGATACCGGTACCGAATATCAAAATTCTTTTAAATTCACCGTGGAGCTTTTTTGTTCTGAGATAAATTACGATTAAAAGTATAACTGTCGTATAAACGCCTGTCGATTGCAGGAAAATACCGGTCAAGCCTACAAATAACCCCGATAAAAAAAGAAATAGGTTATTCGATTTACTCGTTGAAGTTAGTTTTTCCATGTAAACCGACAGGAATATAATGGCTGTCAGGAGCGTAACAGATGTGGTCCAGTAATGGCTGAAGATGAACCAGCTCGGGAAGCCTATGGTAAGAAACAATAACGGAGGGATAATGGCGTACCAGCGTTTTAATACCATAGAGGAGATTTGGAAAAGCAAGATATTGCAAATGACATCAAGAACAATTAAAGCCTTGTTCGTAATGATAAGACCATAGCCAAACAATTTATAGATAAGCGCAAGTAGAAAGAAGTTTCCCGGTGCGAAGATCTCAAAAAAATCTCTGTATATCACCTGTCCATGAATAATGCGCCATGCCCCCGACATAACTTCTTCATCATTGGCCACGTCTGTGACAAAAAGATAATGGGTGTAATGAGAGAGGTATGCAAGAGAAACAGCAGCCACTATGAAGTATGGAGACAATGTTTTGATCAGTTTAAATTTGTCGGCTTCGTGAATATTAACTATTCTGGTGTCCATGCCTCGAGCCTTTTTCGTATGCATTTTACTCTTTGGCGAGAGGGTGAGGTGCTACGCGGTCCCTTTTCGTCCCTGTGGAGTGTGCATGGCCTTCAGTGGCGGGCGCTTTTCTTTGCGGAGGCCTTTATGAATTGTGCGAACAGCGGGTGCGGGGCGATGGGCCTGGACTTGAATTCCGGGTGGAACTGGCACCCGAGGAACCACGGGTGGTTCTTCAGCTCTATGATCTCGACGAGCTTCTTGGTCGGATACTCTCCGCTCACGATCATGCCCTTCGATACGAAGCCCTCCCTGTAGGCGTTGTTGAACTCGTACCTGTGCCTGTGCCTCTCGTGTATCGTGTCCCTGCCGTACGCCCTGGCCGCGTGCGTGCCGGGCTTGATCCTGCACTCGTATGCACCGAGCCGCATCGAGCCGCCGAGCTGCTTGTTGTCCTTCTGCTCGGGCATCAGGTCTATGACGGGGTTCCTGGTCCCCGGGTCGAACTCGCTGCTGTTCGCGTCTTTTATATTGAGGACGTGGCGTGCGAACTCGATGACGGCGATCTGCATGCCGAGGCATATACCGAAGTACGGTATCTTCTTTTCCCGAGCGTACCTGGCGGCAAGGACCTTGCCCTCTATGCCCCTGTTGCCGAACCCTCCGGGTACGAGTATGCCGTCGACGTCGTTCAAGAACTTCGCCGGGCCCTCTTTCTCTATCTCTTCGGAGTCTATGTACTTGTGGTTTACCTTTACGCTGTTTGCGACGCCGCCGTGCGTCAGCGCCTCGTGGAGGCTCTTGTAGGAGTCCCTCAGGTGCACGTACTTGCCGACGATGCCTATCGTCACCTGGTCCTTTATGCCGGCGGTCTTCTTTGAGAGGGACTCCCATTTCGAGAGATCGGGCGCACCCGTCCAGATATGCAGCTTCTCGATGATCTTCTCGTCGAGCCCTTCGGTGTGGAACACGACGGGTACGTCGTATATGGACTCGACGTCGATGGCAGCTATCACGGCGTCCTGATCGACGTCGCTGAACAACGCGATCTTCGCCTTGAGGTCTTTGTCGATGTGCCTGTCCGTCCTGCAGAGCAGGATGTCGGGCTGGATGCCTATGGCCCTGAGCTCTTTTACGGAGTGCTGGGTGGGCTTTGTCTTCAGCTCGCCCGATCCCTTTATGTACGGCACGAGCGTGAGGTGCACATAGAGGACGTTCTCGGGCCCGACGTCCTTCTTGAGCTGCCTGATGGCCTCGAGGAACGGGAGGCTCTCTATGTCTCCCACCGTCCCTCCGATCTCTATGATGGCGATGTCCTTGCCCCTGGCGTTCTCCCGTATCCTGTGTTTTATCTCGTCGGTTATGTGGGGGATGACCTGCACGGTGCCGCCGAGGTACTCCCCTTTCCTCTCCTTGGTTATGACGGCATCGTACACCTGGCCCGCGGTCACGTTGTTCGAGTGCGTTATGCTTATGTTCGTGAACCGCTCGTAATGGCCGAGGTCGAGGTCCGTCTCGGCGCCGTCATCGGTAACGAACACCTCTCCGTGCTGATAGGGGTTCATTGTCCCGGGATCGACGTTGATGTACGGGTCGAGCTTCTGGAGTGTGACATTGAGACCCCTTGCCTGCAGCAGGGCGGCGATGGAGGACGACGCTATGCCCTTGCCGAGCGAGGACACCACCCCGCCCGTCACGAATATAAATTTGGATTTCATACTACCTTCCTTCCCTGTCCCTTACTATTTCTCTCGCCCTCTCCATGTCCCTTGCGGTGTCGATTCCCGCGGGCGGGCTTCCGGTAACGACGACCGTGATCCTGTAGCCGTTCTCCAGCAGCCTCAACTGCTCGAGGCGCTCCATCCTTTCGAGTGCCGACTGCTTCAGCTTTACGAACTCGAGCAGCGCCGTGCGCCTGAATATGTATATACCGATATGTCTGTAGTGTCCTTTTACGGTTTTGACAAGCTTTCCGTCATCGTCCCTCACGAACGGTATGGGGAAGCGCGAGAAATAGAGGGCGTGTCCCTCTTTGTCCATGACGACCTTTACGTTGTTCGGGTCGTCGAGCTCGTCGGCCGTCGCTATTTTCGAGGCGAGCGTCACCACGTCGCTCGTGCGGTCCGCGAGGGCGGCCTTCAGCCCCCTCTCGAAGACGGAGGGCGTCAGGAAGGGCTCGTCTCCCTGCAGGTTCATTATCAGTCCGCTGTCTATGTCCTTTGCGACATGGGCTATCCTGTCGGTGCCGCTGCGTATGCCCTTCGGCGTCATGGCGCAATCGCCGCCGAACCCCCTGACCGCATCGTATATGCGCCTGTCGTCGGTCGCAACGATGACCCTGTCGACGAGCCTCGATGCGGCGGCGTTTTCGTAGACGTGCTGGATGATCGTCCTGCCGCCGAGTCTCAGGAGGGGCTTCCCCGGCAGCCGTTTCGAGCCGTACCGTGCGGGTATGATGACAGTGATGGTGTCCATGGCCGTCATAGTAGATGTGCATCGAAGGCAAGTCAACCTTTCGACCCGTCGTTGCAAAAGCGGTAAAAAGATTATATGATACGGTAAGACCGCCGATGGCGGTGGAGCTTACCATGGAAGTCCCTATAGCAGACATTTTGAAAAGGCTCGATAGTACGACTCAGGATTACGTCTCTGTCATACAGGACACCGCCGGCAGGCTGAACGAAGACATCTACCTGGTTGGCGGCCCTGTAAGGGACCTGATGCTCGGGAGGGATAGTATAGACCTCGATATAGTCGTGAGGGACGACGGCATCAGGTTCGCGACCCTCCTTGCGAACCGGATAAAAGGCAGCGACCTGACCGTGTATAGGGAAAGACTGACCGCGACCATCGCGGTGCCTGGCCGGAGGCACATAGACGTCGCGACGATGAGGACAGAGGTGTACGATCGTCCCGGGGCGCTCCCGCGCGTCGAGGCAGCGCCCGACATACTCAGGGACCTCTCGAGGAGGGACTTTACCATAAACGCAATGGCAGTGAAGCTCGATGGGGCCGACCGTACCGAGCTCGTCGACCCCTTCGACGGCCACGGCGACCTCGCGTCGTCGGTCGTCAGGGCCCTGCATCCCGGGAGCTTCATCGACGATCCTACGCGCATCTACAGGGCGATACGGTTCGAGGTGAGACTGGGGTTCCGGATCGAGACGCAGACGTTGAAGGCGCTGAAGGGCGCCGTATCTGGTGGCGCGCTGAAGACGATAAGCGGCCAGAGGCGCATGAAGGAGATCAACATATATCTTGCGGAGGAGAGGCCGTTTGTGTTTATAAGCAGAGCATACGAGCTCGGGGCCCTTGCGGACATCGTCCCGGACCATAAAACCTTGGAGGACATTAGGGGCATGTATGAGAAGATAGTGAGCACGAGATCGGTGACGCCGGAGGACAGGCGCCTGCTGCTGCTGGCGGCCATGTTTGTCCATCTCACGCCGAACGAGGTCTCGATCAAGGCCGGGTATTTCGGCATGACGAAGAGACAGCGCACCACGATTATCGATACCATGCTGCTCCTGAATGCGATCGGCGGCGACCCGTCGAGGATGAAGAGCGTCATGCGACGCTACACCGACAGCTCGAGGCTCCTGGCGTACCTCATCACAAACAGCGACCTCCTGCTGCCGTACATCAGCCTATAATGAACTGGCGCTCGTATCAGAAAAACCATCTCAGGTCGCTCAGGAGGAGGTTTCGGCATGCCTCCCTGCCCTACATACTGCTCTCGACGATAGCCGTTCTCGGCTTTTTTCTCTATGCCGCCGTCAACCGCACGGGCAGGGCCCGTGGCCATCCCCCGGTGTCGGTGCAGCGGCAGCCCGCGTCGGGTATGACGGCCGCAACGGTCGTTTCTCCCCCTGCCGGGGAGGGGCAGAGCGTCATCATGGGCCCGCACGGGAGGGGGCTGCCGAAGAACATCATAACCAGGTGGATAGATCATATGATGGACAGGTACGAGGTGAAGTACGGCGCCGTCGTTGCGATCGATGTAAAGACGTGCAGGACGCTCGCGGTCGTCAGCAGGGGGGCCGGCTTCTCCGCCTTCGATGCGTATCCCGCGGCCTCCCTCGTCAAGCTCGTGACCGCGTCCGCTGCCATCGAGATGCACCACATACCGCCGTATGCGTCCTTCTCTTACGATTCCAGGAACGCGAGCCAGAGCGTAAAGGCGCTGACGAACGGCTACAACGACGGCAGGAAGCACATCACCTTTTCGATGGCACTCGCAAAGTCCAACAACCCTGTGTTCGGCAAGCTCGCCCTCTACAAGATCGGCAACAGCAGCCTCCAGACCTATTTCGACAGGTTCTACTTCAACAGGGAGGTCGGGCCCGCCTTCATAATGAAGAGCAGTGCGGCCGTGGACGATGATGCGGTCGACATCGCCCAGACGGGCGCAGGACTGAATCCTGACATTACCCTCAGTCCTTTTCATGCCGCGCTGATAGTACAGGCGATCGCCGACCGGGGCAGAATGTGCGTACCGTACGAGGGGTTCGGTAATTCGAGACAGGGGTACACGCAGGTCGTATCGCCGCAGACGGCGAAGGAGCTCTTGGGCATGATGAGGCTGACGATCGTGAAGGGCACGTCAAGGGGGGCCTTTTTCAACAGGAGGGGAAGGTATATACTTGCGGGCATCAGCGTGGCCGGGAAGACGGGCTCTATCCACGGCTCCGATCCGGACGGCGACTACGAGTGGTTTGTCGGCATTGCGCCGGTCGACGATCCGGAGATCGCCGTGGCGGCCGTCGTCGTGAACGGCAGGAAATGGACCATCAAAGGCTCTTACCTGGGGGCGCAGACCCTCCTCGCGTACTTCTTCCCGGGTGCCGTGAAGAAGCTGCTGCACATAAGGTAGGTTTCTCACGGGCACGCCGCTTGCAGAGCGGATGAAAGGATTGGGGCTTCGGGTCCCTTACCGCTGTTCTGTGACCGCCCGTATGGCGCCCTCGACGGATTTGAGCAGGTACGAGAGTTGGCGCTCCGTGATGGAGAGCGGCGGCATAAGGACGACGACGTCGTCGAGCGGCCGTATGAAGATCCCGTGCTTCCTCGTCTCGAAGCACACCCGAGCGCCGGTCCTCTGCTCGAAGGGGTAGGGCTCTTTCGTCGCCCTGTCCCTGACGAGCTCTATGCCCGTCATCATGCCGATCTGCCTCACCTCTCCGACGTGCTCGAGCGCCGCGATCCTGCCGAGCCCTTCCTTCAGCAGCCTTATCTTCGGCCTGAGCCTCCGGATGACCCTCTCTTTCCTGAACAGCTCGAGGTTCGCTATGCACGCCGCGACGCCGAGGGGGTTGGCGGTGTACGTGTGACCGTGGTAGAAGGTCTTTTTCTCCCCGTACCCGCCGAGGAACGCATCGTAGACCCTTCCGGTAGTGAATGTTGCCGCGACCGGGAGGTATCCCCCGCTTATGCCCTTTGCGGCAGTCATGATGTCCGGCGATACGTGCTCGTGCTCGCACGCGAACATCCTGCCGGTCCTCCCGAAGCCCGTTGCGACCTCGTCCGCTATCAGGAGCACGCCGTGCCTCTTCGTAATCTCTTCGATCGCCTTCAGGTAGCCCGGGGGCGACAGGATGAACCCACCCGCGGCCTGGATCATGGGCTCGATGACCAGCCCCGCGACCTTTCCCTCGTTCGAGGCGAGTATGTCCCCGACCTTCCGTGCGCACGCAAGGCCGCACGAGGGGTATTCGAGGCCGAGCCCGCACCGGTAGCAGTACGGCGAGGGCGCCTTGACCGTCTCGAAGAGCAGGGGCTTGTAGGTCGAGTGGAACAGCCCGATGCCCCCCACGCTCACGGAGCCGATGGTGTCCCCGTGGTACGCGTTGTCCAGCGAGACGAATAGGTACCGCTGCGGTTCGCCGATGTTGTGCCAGTATTGAAGGGCCATCTTTATCGCTATCTCGACGGCCGTGGCGCCGTTGTCCGAATAGAACACCCTCTCCAGTCCCGGGGGCACGATGTCGAGGAGCATCTTCGACAGTACGATTGCGCCCGGATGGCTCAGACCGAGGAACGTGGAGTGCGCGATCCTGCCCAACTGGCCCTTTATCGCGGCGTCGATGTACCTCTTCCCGTGACCGTGGACGTTCGTCCAGAGGGACGAGACGCCGTCGAGGTACCTTCTGCCCTTCACGTCTATCAGGTAGTTCCCCCGGCCCCTCTCGATGATCAGAATCTCCTCTTTTTCCCATGACTCCATTTGCGTGAACGGGTGCCAGAGGTACGATTTGTCCATCCGTGCGAGCTGTGCGTACGTTGGCTTTTTCATCTATCTCCGTCCCTCCGTGTAGTAGTCGAGGTGCATCGCCTCCCTAACCGCACCAAGCGTCCGTGCCGCGACCGTCCTGCCCTTCAGGGTGCCCTCCGTCAGGATGCGCATGACCCCGGCCGCGTCGCCAGCAAACTCGCTCCTTCGCCTCCGTATGGGCGCGAGGAACGCCTCCAGGACCTCGATGAGCCTGCCCTTGACCTTGACGTCCCCGAGCCCGCCCTCCCTGTAGCTCTGCTCCATTGCCTTCACCTCCCCGGCGTCCGGATCGAATGCCTCGAGGTAGCTGAACACCGGGTTGCCTTCCACCGTGCCGGGGTCCTTCGCATGGACGTGCTTGGGGTCCGTGTACATGCCCTTTACCTTTGTGGCGACGACGTCCGTGGGATCGGACAGAAATATCGCATTGCCTATGGACTTGCTCATCTTGTTCTGGCCGTCAGTTCCGGGCAGCCTCGAGACCTTCGGTACGAGGGCCTCCGGTTCGACGAGCACCGGGCCGTAGGTCCTGTTGAAGCTCTGGACTATCTCCTTCGTCTGCTCTATCATCGGGAGCTGGTCCTCGCCGACCGGCACGAGGTCCGCCCGGAAGGCGGTTATGTCCGCTGCCTGGCTCACCGGATAGATCAGAAAGCCTGCCGGGACGTTTGCGCCGAAGTCCTTCTGTTTCATCTCGGCCTTCACGGTCGGGTTCCTCTGCAGCCGGGCGACGGTGACGAGGTTGAGGTAGTACATCGTAAGTTCCGCGAGCTCGGGCACGAGGGACTGTATCACTATTCTGGAGACGCCCGGATCGATCCCCACGGACAGGTAGTCGAGTGCGACCTCGAGTATGTTGCTGCGTACCCTGTCGGGGTGCCCCGCGTTGTCCGTCAGCGCCTGCATGTCTGCTATCAGGATGTAGGTATCGTATTTCCCCTGGAGCTCCACCCGCTTCTGGAGCGAGCCGACGTAGTGGCCGAGGTGCAGGGGGCCAGTCGGTCTGTCTCCGGTAAGGATCACCTTCTTTGTATCCATCTTCTCATCTCCTCTCTCTGGCTCTTAGCCCATTTTTGAATGCAGGGGAAGAGTTTTCTCCTCTGTCCGGGTGCCGGCGTGTGATCGTTATCATTGTAAGTTCGTTCCGTTTATGCGATCTACTTGTGGGTATGGCGTATATAAGTACAAGGAAAAATGCATTTCTGGAAGCCCTTTTTTTTCAGATCGTTCTCATGGTGCTGCTGGCCGGCATGGACGCACGGGCGCAGGACTTCAGAAATGCGCCGCCGAACGAGGTATGGAAGACGATAGAATCGGCGCACTTCTCGCTTACGTTCCCGGCGAACGAGTCGCCGCTCGCCCATAGGCTCATAGACATCGCGGAGACATACTACCCAGGTATGACGGCACGCATGGGATGGGCCCCGTCGAGGAAGACGTACCTGCTCCTGTCGAACGCCACGGACTTCACCAACGGAGAGACCACCCCGTACTACTACAACCATATCGTCATATTCGCCGTGCCGCCCGATGCGTACTCGAGCATAATCAACTACGACGACTGGCTGAAGATGATCTTCATCCATGAGTATACCCATGTCCTGCACCTCGATCAGTCGAGGGGGCTCTTCGGCTTCCTGAACGATGTCTTCGGCAGGTTATTTTTCGTGAACGAGGTGGAGCCCGACTGGATCATCGAGGGCTACGCGGTCCATAACGAGTCGGAGCTTACGAGCGCCGGGAGGGACAGAGGCAGCTACTTCAACGCCCTCCTGAGGCTGCAGGCGCTGCACGACGAGCTCCCCCCTATAGACGAGGGAGACGGTATACCGAGCAGGTGGCCGTTCGGGGACTGGGTGTACCTGTACGGAGGGAAGTTCATGCAGTACCTTTCGGAGAGGTATTCCGACAGGGCGCTCGCGGACTATTCGGAGCACTACACCTACGTGCCCCTGCTCATCGACAGGGACTCGAAGCTCGCCTTCGGCGGTAGGGGCTTCGCATCGCAGTGGCGTACGTGGGAGGACGGGATCAGACGACAGGCCATACTCACAGCGCTGTCGGTCGTGTTCTCCGGGCACACGTACTCGCGGCAGGTCACGCACACGGGC
Organism: Deltaproteobacteria bacterium; assembly: GCA_023381995.1. Classification (GTDB taxonomy): domain Bacteria; phylum JAMCPX01; class JAMCPX01; order JAMCPX01; family JAMCPX01; genus JAMCVD01. The sequence continues at coordinate 29,412 of JAMCVD010000036.1, read as the reverse complement.
GCATACACGCGCGGTCCGGTGTGGGACGCCGGCGGGAAGGGCATCTACTATACGTCGTATGACGGCAGGAGCCTGATGGGGATCTTCTACACCGGCACGGACGCCGGGAAGGCGGAATGGGTCGCCAGAAGGAACAGCGACTACTCGAGCTCCGTGTGCGGCCGCGGGCTTTTCTTCGTCCAGGACGAGTATTTCAGGAACTTCTACCTGTACGACGATCTGTACCGGCTCGACACGGGGACGGGCAGCGTGAAGAGGCTCACGGAGGGGGCACGGGCACGGGGCGTCGACGTCTCCCCTGACTGCTCGAAGGCCGTCCTGGCCTCCAGCTCTTCGATGCGGTCGCAGCTCATGGTCTACGATCTGAAGGCCGGCGGGCCTGCGGCAGTCATCGCGTCGATGGACGGGAATGGACAATTCCTTGACCCGAGATGGTCGTGGAATGGTAGGGATATAGCGGTAGCGGTGAAGGACAATAATGGAGAGTGTGCCATAGAGATCATGAATCAGCGGGGCGAGACGGTCACGACCGTCATATCGAACAGCCATCTGAACCTGTTCCCTGAGTGGTCGAGGGACGACAGGTACGTCGTATTTTCTTCCGACATGACGGGCATAGCGAACCTCTACGCATATTCGATAACGGAGGGCGTGATCTCCCGGGTCACGAATGTCGTCGGGGGCGCCTACGAGTCGCAGATCTCCCCGGACGACAGCACGATAGCGTTCACGAAGCTCGATCCCACGGGCTTCAATATCTACACGATGCCGTTCGATCCCGCGGCCTTCGGGAAGGTCTACATACCCAGGGAGTTCACCGTACAGCAGGTCCAGCCTCATAAAGCGGTCAGGACCGTCGAGAGCGGCTATTCGCCGCTCGGTACCCTCGTCCCGACGTGGTGGCTCCCCACGGTATCGTTGACGAGCGACGCGTACTCCATCGGCGTCTACACGGCCGGCTCGGACCTCATCGGACACAACACGTACTCCGTGCTGCTCTACTATACGGGGTATCCGCACGCCCACGGGAGCCCCGGGGCCAGCGTTTCTTACACGAACGAGTCCTTTGCGCCGGAGATAGACGTCGCCGGAGGGGCGATGCCGTACATAGCCGCCACCTACACGGAGCCGGCCTCGGGCACCAGTCATTCGTATGTTCAGTTGAGGGACAACGCAGCGATCGGAGTGGCGTACCCGATAAACCGTGTAAGGTACAGACAGTCCGTAGGCGCCGGCTACAGTTATACCTACATCAGGTCACTCTCGCCGCTCCCCCCGTATATAGACAACGTCCCGTTCACGGGCACGCTGAGCGGCATCACGGCGACCTATGACATAGACACGACGTCCGTCTTCGATACGTCCATAAGCAGGGAGGACGGCATCATATTCGATACGTACTTCGAGCATGACCTCTCCGTCCTCGGCAGCAGGAGCAACGTCTCGCTGTCGGTATCGCAGTTCAGGGCGTACTTGCCGGGGGCCGCGGAGAACCACGTCGTCTACGTCAAGGGCGTCTACGGGTTTGCGGAGGGCCTGTCCGGCGGAAGCACTCTGTTTTCGATCGGCGGTATGCAGTCCCTCTTTGGGAACGGCAATTACACGAGCGTCCCGGCGCGGGGCTATGCGTCCGGCGTCTTGACCGGTACCCGTGCTTATGCCGCGAGTCTCGAGTACCGGTGTCCCGTCGGTATCCCGGACAGGGGGATCTCCACACTCCCGTTCTATCTCGACAAGGTCTCTTTCGTACCGTTTTTCGACGACGCCGGCACTACCCTCAGGAACATCTCGTCCGCGGGCGTCGAGCTGGACCTCGATACGTACATCGGGTACATGTTCCCGTTCCGCCTGACGTTCGGGTATGCCTACGCCTTCGATACATACCCGCCGCCGTCGTTCTATTTCCAGATCGGGGCCCCCATACAGTGAAAAGCACGTACGCGACCATCATGAGGCTCGCACTGCCCGTCATGATCGGCATGCTTACCCAGACCTTCATCAACCTGTTCGACGTCGCGATGGTGGGGAGGCTCGGAGCGGACGCAAAGACGGGCCTCGCCGCGCTCGGTGTGGGCATCATAACGCTGTGGGTCTTCGGCGGCGCATTCAATGCAATATCGGTTGGCATACTCAGCCTGGTGACGCGCAGGTTCGGCGAGAAGAACTATGACAGGGCGGGCGAGGTCCTGTTCGTGGGCATCGTCATGGCCGTGATACTCGGTACGACGGTCAGCGCCGTGGGCTATACCATATCGAAGCCCCTTTTTGCGCTGCTCACGAGCAACAGGGTTGTCGCAGTGGAAGGCGCGAAGTTCATCAGGGTACGGTTTGTCGGGCTCTTCCCCTTCCTCATCATCGTTGTCTACAAGGCCTTCTTTGATGCGACCGGCAAGACGTGGGTCTACATGTATATAGCGATCATAATGAATATAATGAACGTCGTACTGTCCTACGGTATGATCCTCGGACACCTGGGCATGCCCAGGCTCGGCGTAGAAGGCGCGGGCATATCCGCCACGGCGAGCTCTTTTGCGGGCGCGCTGCTGATCATACTCTACAGTTTCAGGAAGAGGTACAGAGCGTTCAACATCTATAGGTCGAAGGGGGTAAGCCTGAAGATCGTGAAAGAGATAATAAGGATCAGCTACCCCGCGTCCATCGCAGCGGTGCTGACGACGATGGGCTTCGAGGCGTTCATCGTCATATCGGGCACGATCGATGTCGTGACACAGGCCGCGACGACGATCCTGACCCAGCTCGCCTCCCTCACGTTCCTGCCCCTGCTCGGCTTCGGTACCGCCGCCGCTACGATGGTCGGCCAGAGCCTGGGCTCGGGCCGGCCGGACGAGGCCCAGGGGTATGCGGACAGCTCGATAAAGCTCGCTGCTGGTATAATGGCCGTCATGGCCCTTGCCTTTATATGCATGCCCAGGCATGTCATAGGCCTGTTTACGGACACCCCGGGCGTTCTGGCAGAAGGCTCGAAGGCGCTGATCATCTACAGCCTTGCGCTCGTGTTCGAGGGCATCGGCATCGTTGCGAGCCAGTCGCTGTTCGGGGCAGGCTACACGAAGTACGTCATGTATGTCGACGTGTCTCTGCACTGGCTGGTGTTCGTGCCGCTCTCGTACGTGCTCGGGGTAGTGGCAGGGCTGAAGATCGTGGGCCTGTGGCTCTCCGCAGACACGTACATATTCCTTCTGAGCGCATTCATGTTTATAGGGCTGAAGCGGGGCAAGTGGAAGCTGCTGAAGCTCTGAGCCTCCGTGTCTATTTCTTGCCCGAGTAGAGGGCCGCTATGCCGTGCGTGAGGGCCGTAATCTCTATGTCCCTGAACCCTTCGGACGCGAGCATGCGCGTGAAGGTCGCCTGTACCGGGAATGCCCGGACGGAGCTCGTAAGGTAGGTATAGGCCCTTGTCCCGGAGATCAGGTTGCCGAGCAGGGGGAGCACCCTGTCGAAATAGAGCCTGTAGATCCTTCCGAAGGCGCCCGGGGGCATGGAGAACTCGAGTATGGCGATGCCCCCGCCCGGCCTCAGCACCCTGTAGAATTCCCGTATGCCCTGCTCCCTGGGGTAGATGTTCCTTATACCGAACGCGCAGCTCACGAGGTCGAACGTGCCGTCTCTGAAAGGCAGGGACAGCCCGGAGCCCCTTATGAGCCTGACGCCGCCCGTGCCGAGGCCGGCCTTTGTCCTGGCTATTCTCAGCATCTCCATGCTTATGTCGAGGCCGTAGACGTGCACCCCGCTGCCGGCCCTTTCGTAGCCGATGGCCATGTCGCCGGTGCCGGTGGAGACGTCCAGGACATCCTTCACGCCGCTGCGGAGGCTCATGCCGATGGCCTTCTTCCTCCATCTGACGTCCGTGTACCCGGACAGGACATGGTTGAGCAGGTCGTACCGCCCGGACACCAGATCGAACATCCCGGCTATGTCGTGTTCGGTAGGGTTCATGTCTTCAATCTCCGGAAGGAGTAAGGGCCTACTCCTCATTGCGAGCGGCACGAAGCTGTTTTTGCTCAACGGGGCCGTGGCATGGATGGGGCGCCTTGTGTCTCTGACGCGGGAAAAGAAGTCGTCCATGAAGCGGACCACGGATATTTACCACGCAGTTCACGGTGTGCCGCTCTTTTCTGATCAGGCCCTTACTCCCTGTCTCGTTTCAGTACAACTCCATCCTCTTCGCTATGATCTCCTTCATGATCTCCGTCGTGCCGGCACCGATGGTGAACATCCGTGCGTCCCGGTAGGCCCGTGCCACGGGATACTCTTCCATGTAGCCGTATCCGCCGAACACCTGGATCGCATCGTACGTGACCCTGTTCGCCACCTCGCACGAGTAGAGCTTCGCCATGGAGATCTCCTTCGTTGCGTCTTCGCCGTGGTCGAGCAGCCATGCACCGTTGTACGCGAGCTGCCTCGCGGCCTCGAGCTGCGTGGCCATGTCGACCAGCTTGTGGGCTATTGCCTGGTGCCGGGATATGGGCTTGCCGAAGGTCATCCGCTCCTTCGCATAGCCCACCGCGTCCTCCAGGGCCACCTGCGCAAGCGCGATGACGCCCACGGAGCCCATGATCCTCTCGGTCTGGAAGCCCTCCATGATATAGTAGAAGCCCCTGTTCACCTCGCCGACGACCATGTCGTCCGGGACGAAGCAGTCATCGAAGAACAATTCCGCGGTATGGGACGAGTGGTGCCCGAGCTTCTTCAGCTTCCTGCCCACCGTAAAGCCCTTTGTCTTCGTATCGAGGAGGAACAGGGTGATGCCCTTGTGGGCCTTTTCCGCGTCCGTCTTCGCGGCCACGATGATGTAGTCTGCCCACGTACCGTTCGTGATGAAGATCTTCGAGCCGTTTATCGCGTACCCGCCGGCCACCCTCTTTGCGGTGCTCCGTATCCCCGCGACGTCCGAGCCCGCGTTCGGCTCGGTGTAGCCTATCGCGAAGACCGCCTCGCCCCGTATCGCCTTTGTCAGGTATTTCGCCTTCTGTTCCTCGGTGCCGTGCTTGAACAGCACGGGTGTGGCCATGTCCGTGTCCACCATGACGTCGAGGCACAACCCGGGCATCCTCGACCTGTAGAGCTCCTCGTAGAACACGATGTCATAGAATATATCAAGTCCCATGCCGCCGTATTTCTCGGGGTACCGTATGCCGAGGAAATTCATGCCTCCCAGCGTCTTGAACAGCTCCTTGGGAAAGTCCTGAGCCTCCTCCCACTCGTCGGCGTGAGGCACAAGGTTCTTCGTGACAAAGTCCCTTACGCTCTTCCTGAACATCTCGTGCTCTTCGGTAAAGAAATGGCTCTTCATACGTCCTCCTGCGATTGAAATTTCAGTGTTTATTAGATCATCCATTGCCCTAAATGACAAGCTTTTTTGGCATGGTAGGTGTTCCAAAATGGCATGATGCCCTGTTTTTTAAAGTTGATGCCCATTTTTTCATGGTATAGCTGCAAGAGGAAAACTTAGGAACATGCCCCAGCTTATTACCAATGGGTTAGAAGACTGCCAGATCGAGGCAATTCATAATCGGGCGGTTTGTGAACCGACCAAACAGGCCTTTTGCCGCTATGATTTCTGGTCGATCGCGAGGTTGGCGAGCATGTCGGCCTCTCTGTTCAGCTCTCTCGGTATATGCTCCACGGCGATGCTTTCGAAATGTACGGCGAGGCTCATGTACACCCTGAACAGCTTCCGTATGCCCGGGCTCTTTACGGCATACCTGCCGTTCAATTGATAGACGAGGAGCTGCGAGTCGGACTTGAGTTTCAGCTTCTTGATGCCGAGCTCTTTGAGCTTTTCAAGCGCAAGGATCAGCGCGCTATACTCCGCGGCGTTGTTGGTTGCATGGCCGATGTACTTTGTCAGATGGATGGGTCCGTCTTTCACTCCGTGTATGACGACACCGCAGCCCGCTTCCCCGGGGTTCCCCCTCGACGCGCCGTCTATGAATACGGTTATCTCGTTCATACGGCGGCGGGGGCGCGTACGCACCCGCCTGGTGGGCCCTATTTCTTGCCCTTTATGGAGTCCAGCAGCCTTTGCGCGAGGGGCTTGTCGAACATGGCCCAGTCCGCCCTGTAGGTGGGGGTCGTATAGTTGATGACCTTCTCCAGTATGTCCCGGGCCTTGTCGTATTGGTCTTCCTTTATATAGACCTTGCCCATTATGGCCATCGAAAGGGTAAAGTTGGGGTCCGATTTGAGGGACTCGTTCAGGAATTCCAGTGCCTTCTTGTCGCTCCCGCCGGCTATCCACGGCAGCTCGTAGTACATCTCTCCGTAGGCCTCGAGTATGTTCATGTCCGTTTTGTCTATCGCGTACGCCTTGCCGAGGTATTTCTTAAAGTCTGGCAGCATGAACAGGGAGTTCAGGACACCTTTGTACTGGCTCACCCTGCCGATGTTTGCGGCATGCCAGAAATAGCCCATCGCACCCCCGGGGTTGACTTCTATCGCCTTCATGCTCGCAGCCTTCCCTGCCTCGTAGTCCTTCAGGGCGTCCGTATGCGTAAGCTTTGCCTGGTCGCCCAGAGACAGGTACGCTCTTGACTCGTCCACGTAAGCCTGATAAGTCACATTCGGGTCCTTGGATTCTTTCGCGATCTGCTCAAACATAGCTATGGATTTTTGAAGGTTTGAGACGTCCCTGTCATAGTCGTTGAATACCTTTTCAGCATCGCCGATGGTGAATGCAAACGACTTTACCGAGAAAAGCAGCACGATAGCCACCGCTATCATTGTTTTTGCCCTAAGCATATATCCTCCTTTTTTGCTTATCGTACAGAATGTCGTACACCGATCACGGCATCCTACAGGTTTACCTCTTTGCTGACATCGCGGTACATCTGCTCGATCGCATCCCCGTACTTCTCCATGAGGATGCGCCTTTTCACCTTCAGGGTAGGGGTAAGCTCGCCGGTCGCCTCCGAGAACTCCTTCGACAGGAGCTTGAACTTTTTTATCGTCTCATAGCGGGCAAGGTGGCCGTTGACCCCGTCTATCACACCCTTGTAGAGCTGCTGTACCTCAGGCTTCTCTATGAGATCGCCTTTTCCTTTGTACGGTATCTGGTTCTCTCTGGCATACTCGTACAATGCCTCGAAGTTCGGTACGATGAGGGCGACGCAGTAGGGCCTCTTGTCGCCGATCATGGCGGTCTGCTCGATGAACTTGTTCAGCTTGAGCATGTTCTCTATGGGCTGTGGCGCGATGTTCTTCCCGCCGGCGGTGACGATGAGGTCTTTCTTTCTGTCGGTGATATGGAGGTACCCCTTATCATCGATGAACCCTATGTCCCCGGTGTGGAACCAGCCGTCTTTGTCTATGACCTCGGCGGTCATATCGGGCTTGTTGTAATAGCCCTTCATTATCATCGGGCCCTTGACGAGTATCTCGCCGTCCTGTGCGATCTTTATGAGACAGTTCTTCAATGGCCTGCCTACGGTGCCGTACTTTACGTATCCCGGATCGTTTACCGCTATGACCGGGGACGTCTCCGTAAGTCCGTAGCCCTCCAGGATGTTTATGCCCATGCCGTGGAAGAACCTGCCGAGTTCCGGAGACAGGGGCGCCCCGCCGGAGATGAAGTATTTTATCCTGCCTCCGAGCTTCTCCCTCATCGTGCTGTAGACGAGTCTGTCTCCTACGGCATACTTCAGCCTGAGCATGAGCGGCACGCCGCTGCCTCCGGAGCTGGCCCCTACGAACCTGTCCGCAACATCCACTGCCCAGCGGAAGACCTTTTTCTGCATCCGACTGCCGCGATCGACCGTCTCGAGGATCCTTGCGTAGGCCTTCTCGTAAACCCGGGGGACGGAGACCATGACCGTGGGCCTTATTTCCTGAAGGTTGGCCATCAGCCTGTCTATGCTCTCTGCTATGGACATGGTCACGTTGAAGTACAGCATCGCGTAGTAGTCCGCCGTCCTCGCGAAGGAGTGGCTCAGGGGGAGGAAGCACAGCGCTGTCTCTCCCTCGTGCATGTACTGGTTGACCTTGTCCTCGAGCCCCTCGATGTCGGACATTATGTTGCTGTGCGTGAGCATCACGCCTTTTGGCTCGCCGGTTGTCCCGGAGGTATAGATGATCGTTATGAGGTCGTCCTGCTTGACGGACTTTATCCTTTCCCTGAGCTCGCCGTCGAGACCGGAGGTCCTGCCCTTGTTGACGAGGGTGGAGAAGGACAGCAGCCCGTCCTCGGCCCTCTTGTATTTCGACTGCAGGCCCTCCCTCTCGAATACGGCCTTGTCCTCCTTGAAGGTCTGGTCCGGTTCCATGATGATGATGCCCTCGAGTGCCTTCAGCTTGCTCTTTACCTGCAGGACCTTGTTGTACTGGGTCATCGTGGATACGACGACCGCCCTTGCCTCCGCATCGTTGAGCAGGTACTCTATCTGCCACGGGGTGTTCGTCGGATAGATAGGCACGTCCGTGGCGCCTATGCTTATTAGGGCGATGTCCGTGAGGTACCATTCGAGCCTGTTCTCGGAGAGTATGCATATCTTGTCGTCTTTCTTTATGCCGAGCTCCAGGAACCCTTTTGCGAGCCAGCTTGCCTGCTCGCCGAAGTCCCGCCACGAAAGGTCCTGCCAGCGGCCGCTCGACTTGTACTTCAGCAGTATCCTGTCCTGGTTCTTGGACAGCCTGTCCCAGAACATTTCTGGAACCGTTTTATATTCCATTATACAAGCCCTCCGTGCTCAATAGTCTCTTGACTGCCGAGGTGAATCCCTCGGGCCCTACCTTATCTATTTTAACAATATTATCCATGCGTATGTCAACATATTTACCATCAGGTCTCTGGACGAGGTAGGGGACGTCGACCTGCCTGAACATGGGCTCGTCGTTCTTGCCTTCGCCGACCGCTGCAGAAGTCAGCCCGCCGTACATCTCCCTGTATGCCGACACGAGCACCTTTACCGCGATCCCCTTGTCCGTATCGCCCATGAGGTGATAGAACCTTGTCCCGGGGTATACCCTGAGCCCGCGACGTTCGGCGAATTGCTTTATTCCGTCGAGCAGGGAAGGGTCTTCCAGAATGAACGGCTCATCGTACCTCCTTTCCTTAGCCATGCCTGCGAGTCCGGGCGGGAGATTGAGGTACGATGCGACCTTCCGGACGTCCATGTCTCCGAAGCCGATGACCCTCTCGTGGAACTCCCTCTTTATCTGCTCAAATACCTGCCTCAGCCTTGCATAGTCGGCCCCGAGCTGTATGACCGCATACCCGCCGGAGTTCCTGAATTGTCCAGGCCGTCCGGCCCTCCTGAACAGCGCTGCCTGCCCTCCGGGTATATAGATCGCCCCGCCGTTCTCGACGATGAACGGGGAGGTGTTCCCTGTCTTCTCCCTGAAGTAGACGACCTCCGCGTAAGACTTGCTCGTGCAGAATATCAGCGGGATGTCCCGCTCCCTCAGCAGCCCCATGCCTTCTTCCGAATGCTCGTATGAGTAGGTAGAGTAGTCGAGCAGCGTGCCGTCGAGGTCCGTAAAAACGATCAACCGGCCCTGCATGTGCGTCTTCTTCTCGCGTTTCAATGTCCCGTTCTCCTGCGAAATATATATTTTTTTCTCTGCCGGCTGTCAACAGGATATCGGTGTTACGTCCGTGTAAAATCCATGTAAACTACAATTTACTTGTCTGCGTGTGCCCGGAAAGGTAGTCTGAAAGTCGATATGAAGCTCGCAACAGGCGACAGGACGATCAGGTTTCTATCGACGGTATTCGCCTCCATGATATTGTTGCTCATCGCGGTAATCGTGTATGAGCTCTTCAAGGGCTCAGAGCTGTCCATAGGCAGGTTCGGCCTGAAGTTCCTCGTTACCACGACATGGGACCCAGTAAACGAGGTCTTCGGTGCCCTCCCGTTCATCTTCGGCACGATCGTCTCGTCCGTCATAGCGCTGATCATCGCGCTCCCGATAAGCATCGGCATAGCCGTCTTTCTTTCCGAGCTCGCCCCGCAGGCGATACGGCCGTCCGTGTCCCTTATGATCGAGCTGCTCGCCGCGATCCCCAGCATCATTTACGGCTTGTGGGGACTGTTTGTGATGGTCCCTTTCCTTCAGATGTATGTCGAGCCTGTACTCAGCCGATATTTTGGCTCCATACCGCTGTTCGGCGGGGTACCCATAGGGGTAGGCATGCTGGCCGGCGGCATCATATTGTCCATCATGATTATCCCGACAATCGCCTCCATCTCCAGGGACATATTCAATACCGTTCCGATGCTCTACAAGGAGGCCGGCTTTGCGCTCGGCATGACGCGGTGGGAGGTAATATCGAAGATAGTCTTCCCCCATTCGCGGTCAGGCCTGACCGGCGCGGTAATGCTCGGGTTCGGCAGGGCGCTCGGGGAGACGATGGCCGTAACGATGGTGATAGGCAACGCACCGTCGATATCTGCATCGCTGTTCGCCCCTTCGTATACCATTGCGAGCGTGATAGCCAACGAGTTCACGGAGGCAACGACGAAGCTCTACGTGTCCTCGCTGATAGAGCTCGCGCTCATACTCTTTGCGATCTCCATGGTATTCAACGCCGTCGCACGGCTGCTCGTAAGCAGAGAGAGGATCGTGCAGTGAGCTCCCTGAGCTACCTGAAGAGGCGTGCCGTTAATAGTCTCATGCTCGTCCTGTCGTACGGCTCCGCGATGTTCGGCGTCGCCGTACTGCTCTTGATACTCCTCTACACGATGGCCAGGGGCGCTTCGGCGATAAACTGGGACTTCTTTGTCAGACTGCCGAGGCCGACGGGCGAGTCGGGCGGCGGCATCGCCAATGCCATCGTCGGGAGCTTCGTCGTGGTGGGCGTGGCATCTGCCATAGCGATACCGATCGGCATAATGGCAGGGATATACCTGGCCGAGTTCGGCAAGAACAGGCTCGCACCCGTGGTGAGGTACTTCGCGGACGTCCTGAACGGCATACCCTCCATCGTGGCGGGCATCGTCGCGTACACCATGGTCGTCCTTCCGATGCATGAGTTCTCCGCGTTCTCTGGTGGTGTCGCGCTTTCCTTACTCATGCTCCCCATCATAACCAGGACCAGCGAGGAGCTCCTGAAAACGGTGCCCGATACCATACGGGAGGCGGCACTCGCACTGGGAATACCGCGATGGAAAGTGACCATCTTCATTGTCCTGAGGACTGCGCTGACCGGCATCATAACGGGCATAATGCTTGCGGTCGCACGGGTCGGCGGGGAGACGGCGCCGCTGCTCTTCACCGCGTTCAACAACTCGTTCATGAGCCTCAGGCTGGACCAGCCCATCTCCACGATGACCGTGCTCATATACAATTATGCGTCGTCCCCGTACCGCGACTGGAACGAGATCGCGTGGGGCACCGCTTTCGTCCTTATCGCCATTGTTCTCGTCGTCAATATAGTATCAAAGCTGTTTACAAAAGCAAAATATGCTTTATAAGTATAGGTATGGCGAAGAAGCTGGTCATTGAGCACCTGAATGCATGGTTTGGCGCCGTTCAGGCCATCAAGGACATCACTATCGATATCGAAGAGAACGGTGTCACCGCGGTAATAGGGCCGTCCGGATGCGGCAAGACCACATTCGTGAGGTGTCTCAACAGGATCCACGAGGTGGTCGATAGCGCGCGGGTAAGTGGAAGGGTCATGCTCGACGGCATAGACATATACTCAAAAACGAGCGACCCGGTCCTCGTGCGTCGGCGCATCGGGATGGTGTTCCAGAAGCCGAACCCCTTCCCGACCATGAGCATCTTCGAGAACGTGGCGGCAGGGCTGAAGCTCAACGGCATAAAAAAGAAGGACAGGATCGCAGACACGGTGGAGCAGAGCCTTAAAAATGCGGCGCTGTGGGACGAGGTCAAGGACAAGCTTTTCAAGCCGGCCACGACCCTGTCGGGCGGGCAGCAGCAGAGGCTTTGCATAGCAAGGACCATCGCGATAGAACCCGAGATCGTACTGATGGACGAGCCCGCATCGGCCCTCGACCCGATCTCGACCGCCCGCATCGAGGAGCTCATACAGCAGATAAAGGAAAGGTACACGATCGTCATCGTGACGCACAACATGCAGCAGGCCGCGCGGGTCTCGGACTATACCGGATTCTTCCTCCTCGGCGAGCTCATAGAGTTCAATAGGACGTCCGATATATTCACCAATCCCATTGACAAGCGTACGGAGGACTATATAACGGGCAGGTTCGGATAAAGGAGTACCGATGGAGAGAAAGTTTGACGAAGAATTGAAAGAGCTGTCGGGCATGCTGGTGAAGATGGGCAGCCTTGCGCAGACCATGATCCACAAGTCCGTCAAGGCCCTGACCGACAGGGACACGGCAATGCTCAGGGAGGTGTACGGGCTTGAAGAGTCGGTCAATGCCATGCACGTAGAGATCGACGACTTCTGCCTCAAGCTCCTCGCCCTGCGACAGCCCCAGGCAGGTGATCTGCGCATGATAACGGGGGCGATAAAGATCAATACGGACCTCGAGAGGCTCGGCGATCAGGCCGTCAACATAGCACAGAGGACCGAGTCCCTGCTCGAGAGGCCCGTGATCAAACCGCTCGTGGACATACCCAGGGAATCGACGATAGCACAGAAGATGGTGAGCGACAGCCTCGACGCCTTTATCAGGAAAGACGTCAAGCTTGCGGAGGACGTCCTTACGAGGGACGACACCATAGACGATATCAATAACCAGATCTTCAGGGAGCTCCTTACCTACATGATGAGCGATCACACCACCATCCCCACTGCCATCGATCTCATATTCGTGTCGAAAAACCTTGAACGTATAGCGGATCATGCTACCAATATAGCCGAGGACGTCATATTCATGGTAATCGGTAAGGACATACGACACCACATGGCGATAAAATGAGGGACAGAGGGTACATAGCCTTGTCGTTCGTACTCGCTTCCCTTGTCGCAGGCTGTGCGACCGCGCCCGTACAAAAGCAGCCCGGCCCCAAAGAGTATTACAACAAGGCGCTGGACGAGCTGAAGGGCGGCTCGATATTCGGCGCGGACTACGAGCAGGCCAGAGGGACCCTGAACCAGATTATCGACAACTATCCCTATTCGGCCTATGCACCGCTTGCCCAGCTCCGTATCGGGGACTCATACTACAGGGAGGGGAGGTACCTCGAGTCCGCGGAGGCCTACGAACATTTCGTAAAGATGTACCCAAACGACGACAATATCTCCTACGCCGTTTTCATGGAGGGGAAGTCGTTCCTCAATAACCAGAAGACATGGCTCATCGGGAGCATACCGTACGACATAGATCAGACGGGCATCTACAACGCGCTCGATGAATTCAGGTACATCGCGGACAACTATCCGTCATCGAAGTATGCCCCGGAGGCCAAGAAGTATGCGCAGAAGTGCGAGTATACCCTGGGGAGGTACGATATGTATGTAGCCGACTTTTACATCCACCACGGGTATTACGAGGCGGCAATAGGAAGGCTCAGGGAGGTATACAATAAGTACCCCGGGCGCGGTCTCGGCGACAGGGCGTTGCATGAACTTGCGGGGATCTACAGGCGAATAGGTGCTCAGGGAGAGTACAGGCGGACCGTCGAACTGCTGAAGGAAGCATACCCCAGGAGCGGCCATAACAAATGATGCAGTGGCGGGAGGTATCTTTCGGGGCGTCGAGATGAATAGCAACGACAGGGAGCATTACAAGCTGGGCAAGGAGTTCTTTCTCAGGAACAACTACGACATCGCCCTCCAGCACCTCCTGATATTCGAGGAGGGGAACAAGGACTATGCGGACGTCTACAACATGCTGGGAGTCATATTCCATTTAAACGGGAAGATCAAGGACGCTATAAAGTACTTTGAGAGCGCCATGAGAATAAATCCCGGGTACATGGAGGCCGCCACCAACCTCGCGGTCACGTACAACGATATAGGCCAGTACGAAAAGGCGAAGAACGTCCTGAACAGGGCAAAGGAGTCGTCCCATTCCGGCAGTATAAAGGAAATGGAGGACCGGCTCGTTACGTCGAAGCTATCGAACATGCACGCAGAGATAGGAGACCTCTACATGGAGATAAACGACGGCGATGCCGCGATAGAAGAGTACGAGAAGGCATTGAAACTCCAGCCCACGTTCGTCGACATAAAGACGAAGCTCGCCGTCGCCTTCAGGGAAAAGGGGATGATCGCACAGGCGATAAAGGAGCTGGAAGAGGCGAAGTTCATAAACGCCGATTACCTGCCGGCGCGGGTCAACCTCGGTATCGTGTATTACCTCATGAGCAGGCTCGACGATGCCGTGGTGGAATGGGAGAGCGTCTTGAAGCACGACCCCAACAACGGCATAGCAAGGATGTACCTGAATGCCGCAAGGAAAGAGAAACAAAAGAAGCCATGAAGTACGCTGAGGAGACCGGGCGTGTGTCCATCGCACATGCCGCTGTCGTGGCTTCCCTGATCGTCCTTACTGGCTGCTTTACGAAGATGGTGAGGTATGAGGGCACACGCATGAGCGCGAGCAGCGCAATCGACATCGTAAAGCAGAGGGCAGAGAGGCAGGAAGCGCTCGACGATTACAGCGGGGCCATCAAGCTCTATGCATCGATACCGAGCATCGACAGCAAGAGCTCACAGGCGCCTTTCGGCCTGCTGAAGGCCGCTGGACTCGCCCTGAAAACGGGCTCGTACGGACAGGCATCGTACTACTACAACGATCTGATCGATCACTACCCCGGGAGCGATTACGCGGCCGATGCCAGAATAGGCGTGAATGTGGTAAACATAAGGGAGAAAAGATACACCGATGCGATAAACGGGCTCAATGCCGTCATAGGAGGGCTCCGCGGAGACAGAGAGGGCAGGGCCTACTTCCTGCTGGGAGAGTCGTACTACGAGACCGGGGCATACAAAGGCGCCTTCGATGCGCTGTCGAATGCATCGGGCCATTTCAGGGACGATAGGGAGACGGAGCTTGCGCAGATGCTGCTCAAGAGGATAGTCAAGGAACACCTGACGGACGCCGATATACAGCAGATGCTCCGGAGTAGCTACAGTACCTACGAACTGTCGTTGCTGAGGCTGAAGCTGGCGCAGGACATGTTTTCCTCGAGCAATTATAAATACGCCCTCGAGCTCGTCGATGCCGTCGTCGTGTCGGGTATCAACGCTCCGGACATCATGAACGATGCCCTGTCGCTCAGACAGGAGATAACGGACATAACGCAGGTCGATATGAACAACATAGGGTGCATCCTGCCGCTGAGCGGAGACTTCGGTCCATACGGCGGACAGGTGTTGAACGGCATCGAGCTTGCACTCGGTGCGTTCAGCCCTACCTCGCGATACACCCTGTTTATAATGGATTCCAGGGGCATACCCGAGCTCGCCGCCAAGGAGGCCAAGGAGCTCGTAAAGAAGGACCATGTGGCGACAATCATAGGTCCCCTGCTCGGCAGCACCGCCCAGGAAGCGGCTTATACGGTGCAGAGCTACGGCGTTCCCATGGTCAGCCTGAGCCAGAAGTCCGATATAACGACTACGGGGGACTACGTGTTCCAGAACAGCCTTACACCCGAGAACCAGGCACAGAACATCGTGAGCTATGCCATGACGACCCTCGGGATGAGACAGTTTGCCGTGCTCTATCCGGAGAGCACGTACGGCGAAGACATGATGAGGGCATTCGTAAGTCAGGTACTCGAACGTGGCGGGACGATAACGGGGCTCGAAGGCTATCCCCCCGCAGAGACGGACTTCAAGACACAGATAGAGAAGCTCGACGGTACCTACTATCTCGATCTCAGGAAGCAGGACATACAGAAGCTCCCCCCGGACCAGAAGAACAGCCCTCCGCCGATCATCGACTTCTCCGCCATCTTCATACCCGACTATTATGAGAAAGTCGCGATGATAGCACCGCAGCTCCTCTACTACGACATTAACAACGTCCAGTTGCTCGGGGGCAACGGCTGGAGTGGGGAAGGGCTTGTCCGGATGGGCGGCAGGTACGTCGATGGCGCCATATATACGGACGGTTTCTTTACACAGAGCACAAACGGGTACACGGAGACCTTCGTGGACGCATACAGGTCCCTGTTCCACAGCGATCCGGACATACTCTCTGCGCTCGGGTACGATACCGCCCGTATAATTGTCACTGCCATGGAGGGTGCCGTGGACAGGCAGGACATCAGAAACGGCCTGCTCGGGATAAAGGACTTCCCGGGCGTTACAGGAATTACCTCATACGCCGGCAGAAGGGTGCCTACCAAAAGGCTTTACTTGTTAAAGGTAAGTGGTAAAAAGATAGTCGAAATACCACATTGAGGTCAAAAATGAAGTTAAAAGACTTAATGGATAACATGCACGGCATGGATTTCACGAATTTTACTATTAAAACTATAGAGAGCTGGCTCGAGGAGGACGTGAGCGTCCCTGTCATAAAGAGCGACATGTACGAAAAGGGCAGGGAGCTCATCATAGAGATGGACGTGCCGGGCATAGAAGTGGACAGTATAGAATGTTTTATCCAGAGCAACGTCATCTATGTACAAGGGATCAAGGCCGAGACGGTCGCGCCCGATGTCGCAAGGTACAACCAGATCGAGAGGTCGTTCGGCAACTTTACGAAGACGATACCGATACCCATCACGTGCGACACCAAGGACGTGAAGGCCGTTTTGAAGAGCGGGGTATTGAAGATTATCTTGAAGAAGATAGAGGAACGAAGGCACTCGAAAACACACATAAAAATAGAGAGGGGATAAAATATGGCCGAAGAAGTGGAAATAAAACAGACGAACGAGCAGTCCCAGGAAAAGCTCAAAATACCATCGGAGTTGCCCCTCGTTCCGATAAGGGATATCGTGCTCTTCCCGAACATGATCCTTCCTCTCTTCGTGGGGAGGGAGGCGTCCATCGCCGCCATAGACTACGCACTGACGAAGGAGCGGCTCGTTGCCTTCTCGGTCCAGAAAGACATGAACGAAGAGACCCCGGCGCCGGACGGCATATTCCAGATAGGTACGGTAGGCTCCATCACGAGGATGCTCAAGCTGCCCGATGGGAGGGTCAAGATACTCATCCAGGGCCTCTCCAGGATACGTATAAAGGAATACAAGCAGCTCCAGCCGTTTTACTCCGTTACCGTCGACATAATACAGGACGATCCCGTGAGCGAGACCGTGGAGATACAGGCGCTCACAAGGACGGTAAAAGAGCAGGTCGAGAAGGTCGTCTCGATGGGCAAGACGATACAGCCGGACGCACTCATCCTGATAGAGAACATAACGGATCCCGGCAAGATAGCCGATATCATCGTGACGAACTACGGACTGAAGACGACGGACCTCCAGGCCTTCCTCGAACTCATGGACCCCATTGAGCGGCTCAAAAAGGTCATAGACATGCAGAACAAGGAGATAGAGCTCCTGACCGTGCAGGCGAAGATACAGTCACAGGCGCGGGAGGAGATGGGCAAGGTGCAGAGAGAATATTTCCTGAGAGAGCAGTTGAAGGCCATCAAGGGCGAGCTCGGGGAGATCGACGAGAAAGAGAGGGACATCCAAGACTTCAAGAACAAGATAAAGAAGTCGAACATGCCCAAGGAGGTAGAGGAAGAGGCCAACAGCCAGCTCAACAGGCTCGAGATGATGCACCCCGACTCGGCAGAGGCATCGATTGTCAGGACATACCTCGAATGGCTTGTGGACATTCCGTGGATAAAGCAGACGAAGGAGAATATCGATATAAACCATGCGAGGAAGGTCCTCGATGAGGACCATTACGACCTCGAGAAGGTCAAGGACCGCATACTCGAGTACCTCTCCATCAGGAGGCTGAAACAGAAGATAAAAGGCCCCATACTGTGCTTTGTCGGCCCTCCTGGCGTGGGCAAGACATCGCTGGGCAAATCCATTGCACGGGCACTCAACAGGAAGTTCGTGAGGATGTCCCTGGAGGCATACGGGACGAGGCAGAGATACGGGGACACAGAAGGACATACATAGGCGCAATGCCCGGCAGGATCATCCAGGGCATAAAGCAGGTTGGTACGAACAACCCGGTGTTTATGCTCGACGAGATAGACAAGGTCGGGATGGACTTCAGGGGAGACCCTTCGTCCGCGCTGCTCGAGGTGCTCGACCCGGAGCAGAACTATACGTTCTCAGACAATTATCTGAACGTACCCTACGATCTCAGCAATGTTCTTTTCATAACGACCGCCAACGTCATGGATCCTATCCCCCCGGCCCTCATGGACAGGATGGAAGTAATAATGCTGTCCGGCTATACCGACGAGGAGAAGCTCCGCATAGCAAAGAAGTTCATCGTGCCGAGGCAGGAAGAGGAGACAGGCGTCGGGAAAGACAAGGTGTTCTTTGACGACGATGCCATCCTCTTCATCATCAATAACTACACGAGGGAAGCGGGGCTGAGGAACCTCGAGAGGGAGGTCTCGGCCGTTTTCAGAAAGGTCGCCCAGAAGATCGCGGAGAATGAAAAACCGCCGTTCAAAGTGACCAAGGAGCTTGCCAGAAAGTTCCTCGGCGTGCCCAAGACATCGCCCGAGGAGCTCATGACGGAAGACGAGGTCGGCATAGCGACGGGGTTAGCGTGGACGCCCTACGGCGGGGACGTGCTCTACATAGAGGTCACGACGATGAAGGGCAAGGGCAGGCTCACCCTTACGGGCCAGCTCGGGGACGTCATGAAGGAATCGGCAATGGCAGCGGTGAGCTATCTCAGGGCGAATGCTGGCAAGCTGGGGATGGATGCCTCCAAGTTCGACACACTCGATATCCATATCCACATACCCGCGGGGGCGATCCCGAAGGACGGCCCCTCGGCCGGCATCACGATGGCCGTTGCGACCGCGTCGGCACTGACCGGTAAGAAAGTGAGGAAGGACTTCGCGATGACCGGGGAGATCACGCTCAGGGGGAACGTCCTGCCCATCGGAGGACTCAAGGAAAAGTCGCTTGCCGCGCTCAGGGCAAAGATATACAAGGTCATCATACCCCAGGCCAACAGGCCCGACCTCGAAGAACTCCCGGACTATATCAAGGAGAAGATCAAATTTATACCTGTCGTCCACATCAAGGAAGTACTGTCACAACTGCTCGTCGACCGTGGATCGGTTGGCACGAGGACAAAGGATAGACGCAAAGATAGTGAAAGATTGGGAAGAACTAAAGCTGATAAAGGGCATAAGAGCGCTCGCCCATAGGCCCGGGCACGGCGTACTCCTCGGCATAGGCGACGATGCTGCGGTAATAAAGACACCCGCAGGCAGCAAGCTCCTCTGCACGGTCGACAGCATTGTCGACGGCGTCCACTTCCTCGGAGAGTTGAACGAATGGGAGTCTGCCGGTAAAAGGGCGCTCGGCGCAGCGATCAGCGACATAGCCGCAATGGGAGGCGTACCGCTCTACGCTCTGCTCTCCCTGTTTCTGCCTGCCCGCTTCCCGGTGCGACACATCGATATGTTCATGAAAGGATTTATGTCGCGTGTACGCGAGTACGGAATAAGCCTCATCGGCGGCAATATAGCCGGGATGCTCGGCAGCTTTGCGGCGGACACCGTTGTCATAGGCAGCGCCTACCGGGGAAGGTTCATACGGAGGAGCGGCGCCGGGGAAGGCGATGCGATCTGTATTGCAGGCATAACAGGCGAGGCCATGGCAGGCCTCGACCTGATAAGGCTGAAGGACACCAGATCGTACCCCGTGCTTGTCAAGAGGTACCTCGAGCCGTCCCCCATGCTTCGGGAAAGCATCCGTATCGTGGACAGCATGTCACCCACCTCGATGATAGACGTGTCCGACGGACTGCTCCGGGACCTGTCCCATATACTCGACGAAAGCAGGAAAGGCGCGGAGATAAGCCTCGACAGCGTGCCCGTCACGGCCGGCGTGAGACATGCGGCACGGTTACTCGGCAAATCGCCGTACGACTATGTTTTGACAGGCGGGGACGACTATGTTTTACTCTTCACCGTCCCGGAGAAAAGGTACAGGAGCAGGATCAATGGCACGAGGGTATACAGGATCGGAAAGATTGTGAGGGGCCGCGGCATAAAGCTCTACGAGCACGGCAAAAAGGTGTCCCTGGCCCTCCACGATACAGGGTACGTGCACAGGGGGTAGTGTGGCGGACAAGATCAGCGACATCCAGACGATAACCGACGACCTATCAGCGGAAGACATGCTGAGGGAGCTGTCGTTCATCTACAGACGGATCACGGGAGTGGCCACGTATAAAGACGTCCTGAGCATATTCTCGGAATCGCTCAAAAAGAGGTTGAGCCTGTTTGAAGTAAGCATCATGATGTTTACGGACGAGAAGAAGGACAGGATAGAGGTCATCGCGAGCAGCGAGATCAGCGACGATAGGACGGTTGTCGTGGAATCGGACAAGTACCCAGAGATACTCGCCGCGATCCGGAAGAAGGAAGCCCTGATCATAGAGGACGTCATAAACAGTCCGCTGCTGGACAACACGCAGAAAGAGATCGTCCTCAAAAAGGACATACACTCCATTTTCATAGTGCCGATATTCGATATAAGCGACACCATGGGGGTCATCTTTATAAAGGCCAGAAAGGCCATAAAGCTGTCGCCGTTCCTGCAGAGATACTATTTTATACAGGCAAACATGCTTGCGAGCGCCATACTCAATATAGCGAAGATGAAGGTGCTGGAAGAGTCGATGAAAGAGGCGTATGAGCTTTTTACGATGAACAAGGAGTACGAGTTCCTGTTCAACAATGCGCTGGAAGGCATGATCCTCGTGGACAGGGACGGAAGAGTCAGGAACGCCAACAAGACCTTTTTAAAGCTCACCGGCTATTCCAGGGAAGAGATTATAGGGTCCCATTACTCCATCGGCCTGGCCGACAGTTCGAGCCGGCAGGCAGCGGACACGATCTTCCAGAAATACCTCAACAGGGACTTCGTGAACAAATTCGAGCTCAACGTGAAGGTAAAGAACGGCTCCACGAAAAACTTTTCCCTGAGAGCGACCCCGCTGCCGGGAAGGCAGGACGTCTCGCTGATATCCGTAAGGGACATTACCGAGGAGAAGCTGCTCAGCAGGGAGCTCCTCAAGACGACCGACCTGCTCCTCAAGACGATCAGCAGCTCGCCCGACTCGATTATCGCGGTCGATACGAGCGGAAAGCTCCTCTTCTTCAACGAGGAAGCCGCTCGGCTCTTTGGCTATTCGAGGGAGGAGGCCATACACCACATCCATGTTACCCAGCTCTATCCGGAGAACGTTGCAAAAGAGGTGATGAGGACGCTCCGGCTGAGTCCGACGAAGCACATCAGGAACTATCCTGTCGAGGTTCGGGCACGCAGCGGAGAGCTTATACCCGTCACCCTGTCCGGGGCCATCGTGTACAATGAAAAAAGCGAAGAGCAGATGACCGTGGGCTACCTCAGGGACGAAAGGGAAAAAATCCGGATGGAAAAGTCCCTCGATGAGGCCCTGTCGAAGCTGATAGATGCGGAGAAGAACGATGCGATGACGAGCCTCGCCGGTGCCGCTGCCCATAACCTGAACCAGCCCCTGTCTGCCATTCAGGGCTATTCGGAGCTTCTCGTGAACAAATTACACGACAGGGACCCCGTGACGACGGACTATGCGTCGAAGATTATAAGCGAGGTAGAAAAGATGTCGGACATCATAAAGCAGATCAGCAAGATAACCAGGTTCGAGATAAAGCCGTACGCGGGCAGGAACAGGATAGTCCAGCTCATGGAGAAGAAGACAAAGCCTTAAATACGTAGGTACAAGAAACTCTTGACACGGAGCCAATACGACAACTATTCATAATGCCATGCGGGCGCGGCAGACAATCGTGAATAAAAGGATTGGCTTCTCAATAAGGCTGACGGTAATAATAGTGATGGCAGTGCTGAGTCTTACCAATGCTATGGGCTCTGCAGGTACCACGTTCGATGCGATCTCGGTATACCATCTCTTCGGCAGGCAGATCGAGAAGCACAAGTCGTCGAATCCGGAATCCACCCTCGCCGATGTGGACGATATAAACAGCTACGATGCGATAAGCGACTATAATCCCATGACAGGCCCGGCGTCCTTCGGCGCGCTACCCGCACATTCCGTGTTTGTTCCTGACAGAGTCCCCATCCATGCCGAAATGGGATATTCCTGTCATCTTATAAAAAGAAAGGTCATACGATGTTAGTGACCTGCCGTACCGATTGCTTTTCCTGTCCGTGTCCTTTCAATGAGTGCCTTCTCTCTGTAAAATTGTACACGCCCGTTTGTCCGCCGGTCATCCACGCATATCGCACAACTTCCTCAAGCGCAGGATCCGCCTGCCCTATCCAACCGAAAAAAGGAGTTCCAGATGATAAAATTCACTCTCTACAGTAGCTCGATCAGCGATCCGATAAAGCTGAAATCTTTGATGAGGCTCCTCAACACAGTCCTGTCCGCACGGTCGAGGAGACGGTACTGCCACTCTGTGAGGGTCGGTATCTATTCCGCCATACTCGCCGATACTATCGGCATGTCCAGGCGGCAGGTCAGATATGTACAGATGGCCGGCCTCCTGCATGACGTGGGACTGTCTGCCGTTAACGACGCTATACTCGATAAGCCGGCACGACTGTCTGCGGACGAATACAGGATCGTCAAGGCCCATCCTGACATCGGAGCAAGGATGCTGGATTTTATCAATTTGCCCGACGAGATCGTAAAGGCAGTCGCACAGCACCATGAGACTTTCGACGGTACCGGCTATCCTCTCGGCCTGAGGGGCGAGCAGATCAGCCTCCAGGGAAGGATACTCTATCTGGCAGAGGTCTTTGATACGGTGACCAGCGACGCACCGTATAGGGATGCCTCTACCATCGATACAGCGATAGATACCATAATGGACATGTCCGGCCGGGGCCTCGATCCTATACTCGTAAACGCACTTCTGGACTCCGAAGAGATAACGGGCTTCTATATGCGCAAGGACATCGTGCATTTCGACGATGCGGTGCTCTCGCTTGATTTTCACAAGTCATTGACCTTGAAGTGAAGGGCAGGACGTCTTCGCGGACATCCTGCCCGAAGCCTTGCTGTGTCCAGGAAGATTACTTTAGCCTTGATCCCACGGAGGACCAGTCTATCTTCTTGAAGAAGGCCTCAATGTAGTCCGCCCTCTTCAGTCCATAGTCAAGCATGAAGGCGTGCTCGAATACATCCATGATGAGGACCGGCGTACAGCCCGACGGGTGGCCTGCGTCATGCTCGTTGATCCAGAAATTTATAAGATTGCCGTTTGTGTTGTCCTGATAGAGGATGGCCCATCCTATGCCTCTCATTGCTCCCACCGTCCTGAACTCTTTTTCCCAGTTCTCTATGCTCCCGAAACTCTCCACCAGTTTCTTGCCGAGCCTGCCGCCCCTGTCGATGGGCTCTTTGCCGCCGAGGTTCTCGAAGTAAAGCTCATGGAGCCTCATGCCGTTGAACTCCCACCCCAGTCTTCTCTTCAGTTCCGCATACTCCGGTGCGGCAGACTTACCCTCTTTGAACATCGCATTCAGGGTATCGATGACCTTGTTGGTGTTCGCTACATAGCCCTGATAGAGGGTGAAATGATTTTTCAAAAGCTGCTCGCTCAACCCCTTGATCCCTATTAACCTGCCATAGTCCTTTGCACTGTACGCCATTTCCCATACCTCCTTTATTTGTTTTGTACTTTTTTATAGACGTTGCCGACCAGCGACTCGTCCGGCTTCAGGGTCCTTGCCCCTGGCTTCCATTTTGCAGGACACACCTCTTCGGGATGCTCCCGTACATAGATAAACGCACTCACCTTTCTCACAAGCTCGTCCGCGTTCCTTCCGACATTGTTGAGATTGACCTCGGTGCTGACGATGGTTCCGTCGGGGCTTATGATGAAAGTGCCCCTGAATGCGAGCCCGCTGTTTTCATCGTACACGCCGAACATCCTTGACAGGGAGCCGTTCGGGTCTGCGCCCATATGGTATTTTACCTTGTCCAACAGCTTTTCCTGGAGCTGCCACGCAAGGTGAACGAACTTGGTGTCCGTGCTTACGGACACGATATCGCATCCCATGTCCCTGAACTCTTTCTGCCTCTCAGCGAGGTCCGACAGCTCCGTTGGACAGACGAATGTAAAGTCCGCTGGATAGAACACGAGTATCGTCCACTGCTTCTTTGCTATCGCATCCCTCAAATTGAACCTGCCGTACCTGCCTTCCTGGGGCTCGTAGGTGTCCAGTTCGAACTCCGGGACCTTTTGACCAATCCTCAAGGTTTCCATACTGTTCCTCCTTTTTTAATAACATTGCTTCAATCTTTGTCCTTCCCCCTGCACTGTGCGCATATCCCGTAGAATTCTATATGATTGCCCATTAAGGTAAATCCCTCAAGTACCTGCTCGGGGACATGAAGCGAATAGTCGATATCTATATCCATGATTTTTTTACATTTGATGCATACCATGTGATGATGCGTATGCATATCCGGATCGAACCTTTTTTTATCCGGATCGATGGAAAGCTCTTTGACCACCTTATGCTTAACCAGTGTATTCACGACATTGTAAACCGTTGCATACGACATGGAGGGAAAACGCCGGGAAACATGTTTGTATATCTGCTCTACCGAAGGGTGCATCCTGTTTCCCTCGAGGTAATCAAGTATCGCCAGCCTCTGCGGGGTCAATTTTATATTGAGCAGTTTATATTTTTTTATTTTCTCATTCATAATTATAATGATTATAATCTAATATAAAATATTGTCAAGTAAAATGTCTAATCTGTATAAAACAGTGTACCTCTTTAACAACTATATGCACGGACTCTTTGTTTTAAAGGAGAAATGATATATACTGTTTCTATGCCGGACACCGATCACACAAAACAAATATCAATAAACAGGATTGCATCGCATAACTATGAGCTGTACGACCGCTATGAAGCAGGCCTTGTACTTAAAGGCTATGAGGTCAAGTCCCTGAGAGCAGGTGCTATGAATATACGGGATAGTTATGTAATGGTAAAAAATAATGAGGTTTTTCTGGTCGGTGCGCACATATCGCCGTACAGCCACATGACTTCAGAGCGGTATGATCCGACCCGGACAAGAAAACTGCTGCTCAACCGATCGGAGATAGACAAATTGACCGGTAAGGTTAAGGAAAAGGGCTTTACTTTAGTGCCAACACGTGTATATTTTAAAAAAGGCCTGGCAAAGCTCGAATTTGCAATTGCCAAAGGCAGAAAGCTCTTTGATAAACGCGAGCAAATCAAGAAGAAAGACATGGATAGAGAGCAGAGACGCAGCCTGAAATAGACAGGCGTCTTTACGAATACCGTGAAGAATAGTGTAATAAAACAGTGAGCCCAATGGGGGCGAAGGGTTTCGACACGGCTAAGATAACCTTTTGGTGCATGTCGAGGTCCCATCTACTCGTTAAAAGGATGGAAAAAACTAGTCGCAAACGACTACGCACTCGCTGCTTAATTAAAAGCAGCTGAGTTGATACGGCCACCTTGCGGGCTGTCTCAACAATAAACCTTTCAGCAAGGCGATTTCGGGGATTTGTTCCGTTTAACCCAAGGTCGCACCCCAAATGGAATAGCTGTCAGAGTCCTGCCCGTGGGATGAAGACAGCGAACATTTGAACACAGGATAAACATGTAGTGCCAGAGGTGAAAATAGTTGTGGACGCGGGTTCAACTCCCGCCGCCTCCATTCTTTATAAGGTCTTGATTTTTGAGGCTGATTACTAGCAAATCCTTTGCAGACCTGCATTAGCGGGTTTTAGTATGTTTGTAATTAAAAGTAAAACTTTAGATATTTTTGGCTTATAAACAGCCACAAAACAGCCACAAATACTATGTATAATTATAGGTAATAGGTCCCTGTTATAAGAGATGGAGGCATAGGAAATACAAGAATCCTTGAGATCAATAAAATAATCATACGCAAGCCAATGCTTTTTTGAAATATAGATCCACTATAGAAACTTTAAGGATATTGATAAGAGGAAAATAGATTTGAGAGCACTCGTTGTGCTATATTATATGTAGCACAAATCGCTTTGTGCTACATAATTTGGAATACCCTTTCATTTACGTTAACTGGCATGAAAGCGGCAAACTCGCATTAGTGGCTTATTCCCGAGCACTACATTAAATGTAGTCATATTCTAGAAGGGGGATAACCATTACATATTTGTATTACTATATCTCTACTTACTTATTTCTTTTACATGGATTTGCCATAGGACTTTATGAGAAATTTATTGTATTCTAATTACCGTTCACCTATCTATTATTATTAATGCTACAGGTATTAATAAAAGGAATTTATTCAATATGGTATTAAATAAGAATCCAAAGGTTTATTTTTGATAAGCTATGAATTAATATTGAAGCCCTAAAACTATTGGATGATATGCCGATGCAGACATGCATCTCCATGGTAGGGGCTAAATCAACCAGGAACGCAAATTAAGGCTTTTAAGTAGCTTAATGAATAGATATCTGTCTAGGAGCTAATTCATTGGCCAATGAGGCATTTTTCACGCAATACAGGGCATGGACCGGCAGCTTAGGACGTCCATAATGACAGAAATCGTTCCTGAAGGCCTAGGGGAAGGTGATATATGAGCTCAGTTCGGGATGGATATACGGATCTGGGATAGGAAAGCATAATTAGATTGGGAATTAATTGAGGAATTGGCCATTTAATATAATACCCTGGGAGTAATTAGAATTATCTTCGTACCATAAAGGAAGATAGGAATTAAAGACTATCGTAATTAAACAGGTCGTAAAAAGAATTAGGACCGAATTACTTTAATTGTATACTTCTTGTAATTAATTGGAATGATGCAAATCTATAAATCTCAATGAGATTACTGGATAATTAATTCATAAATTAATTACCCTATTAGGTCATTGTATTATTTATGGAATTTCGAAATAGAGAATTATAGATACTGCTCAAAAAGGTAATAATTATTAAAGATGGTAATTAAATACAATATCCGGGGTATGGTCATCATAATAGCTATCATCAGCCTTATTGCATTTATGAATAAATACATAATTGATTGTTTGTCCTGATGATGTAATTCTATTATAATTAGAATTATTTGAATGCCATGAAAGAATATAACGAGGAGGTTATATGAATTGGGATCTAATTATCTTTTGTTTTAAAATAGCGATTATGGCAATTGTCGGAATTATTTGTGTACGTCTTGTAATTAAGAAATTAGAGTTATTAAGCATATAATTCATAAATAGATTGTAGGTATATTGTCCACGAAGTCATTGATCAATTCCGGGTAAAAATAGGCAATTGTGGATGATCTTATTAGCAGAGTTATTTAGTTGATCGGTAATTATAGGGTCCTATAAGTGAGCGTTTGGCAGGCTAGGTATCAGGGAATAATGTCTATATGCTCATTTCATCCTTTTAAGGCTTTTCCGAATCCATTGTGAAAGAGATAATCCGGCTTTAGTAGCTTTGGCCTGGTAGATATCTCTTTCTTCTTTTGTGAGCCGTAGTGAAATTAAATAGGTCTTTTTGTCCATCTCTGGTAAGGAGGGACGACCACGGGATCGTTTAGATTCAATAATTTTAGTATCTTTTGCCATAAAAAAGGGCCTTGACAAAGTTTAATATTTGTATTACAAATAATAGGTAGTGAAGTCAATAGGTTTGAACTTCTCAGACACTGAGAAGTTCAAACGAACTTCTAAACTGGGAAGTTCTGAACTTCTAGGTTCCGAGAAGGATGAATGGGTCAAAAGAAGCAAGATATTTCTAAGATAAGGTTAGAAATATCTCGTCATATAAGTTCATTGTAAGGAGAAATACGATGCGTAAAATTACAGTGAAGTATGCTGGAGAATGTCATAAATGTCATGCTACCTTGGAAGTTGGAACAGAAGCGATGTATGAGAAAACAACAGGTATTTTCTGCATAGGATGTGAGCCAAAGGACGTTGAGGAAATACGGCAATACCGGCAAGCAAGGGCAGATCGAAAGGCTGATAAATATGAGCAATGGGCAAAGAAACGACGGGATAAAGCTCATGCTGTCATAGAACATAACAAACCATTCACTACAGATATCGCCTTCTGTACCCAGCCTGGGTACCTCCCCTTCAGGGAACGGATCCTTAAACAGGAAAGAAAAGCATACCAGAACATTGAGATAGCAAAGGAGTTTGAGGACAAGGCATCAAGCCTAAGACATGTAAGGGTTAAAGGTGATGCAGAACGGGAACGGCAGCTACAAAGAGATGCAATTAAAGCTGTTTTAAAGCCCGGTATGGAAGTTGATACCGGGCTTTATGGGTTAGGTACTGTAAAGAGGATTAACAAGAAAACAGCAACAGTAACAAAAGACGGGTCTAAATTGGTTGTTGACCTGTCATTCATTAAGATAGTGTAGCCATTAGATATACCCTAATAATTTGAAGAATATTATAAATGGATAATACTATTAAACGGACATAATGCTGTCAGTGCCATTTGATACAATGTTGGTACTAAAGGGAAAAAAATTAAAATGTAAGGAGGTTATTATGCACCTGATGCATTTATTCCTGTATGCGATTATAGCCTATGCGGCATTCTGGGCCCTTTGGTATGCAATCCTGATACGCCCGGCTCGCAGAGGAGAATTTGTAATAATCACCTTTATGGTTTTAAGGCATGTGGTATTATTCATCATGGGCGGAGTCATAGTTCTATTATTGTTTTAAATGAGAAATAGGACCAGAGCCTGACAAAGGATGTGCTGTGCATAAGGAAGGTATAAGATTACAGGAAGTGAACTTCTCAGCTGTGAAGTTCACTCCCAACTGAGAAGTTGAGGAGGTTGTTATTATGGGTATATCTAATGGCTACACTATCTTAATGAATGACAGGTAAACAACCAATTTAGACCCGCCTTTTGTTACTGTTGCT
>JAMCVD010000036.1:0-439 GCA_023381995.1 Deltaproteobacteria bacterium | reverse complement strand
AGGTTGTTATTATGGGTATTAAGAAAGACAAAATCGAAACAATAGGAAATTCTGAATTTTTACACCACAGGGTCCGGAAAGAGATTGGGGAGGATGTAAAGTCCCTTTTGGAAGCGACCACAACTGCTATTGAGAATATCGTGGAGAAGCGCGGGATAGACCCTTCCAGGGGCGATGTGGACTATATAAGGGCTGTCCTGCTGGGCTTCATGAATTGCCAGATGCAGAAGCTGGTTCTCAAGAGCAATATGACACAGTTGACTAAGCTGCCATATAATGACCAGCAGGTACAGAATGCGACTCTTATTATGTTTATGGACTGGAAGAAGTTCATGGCTACAATGATTAATGTGGAAACCTATGTAGAAAACAACACCGTTGAGAAGGCCATGAAAGAGGAAAAAAATCCGTTTGCTTAAAGAATTAGAAGTTAGAAATA
>JAMCVD010000049.1 GCA_023381995.1 Deltaproteobacteria bacterium | reverse complement strand
CGCTTCCTTATGGGAAATTCCTTCGCCTTTTATATAGCCGGAAACCCACATGCCCCAGTCTTTGATGCTTTTTAATCTGCCTTTGAACGAGAGCTGTGAGTCTTTTTGCAGGTCGCCGACCCAATTATATTTTCTTGTTCTGGGATAGAATATGACAGCACGATTACCATCTTCGAGTTCGACCGTCACTTCGTAATAATTGCCCTGTATTTCAGAAAAGACATCGGCCTCTTCAACTTCCGAAACCGTGCCCTCGCCATTGACCCAGTGCTTCAATTTGTTTCTTATGTTCCATCTTTCCTGCTGGACCTCGGTCAGGTTTTTAAACTCCGAGACCAATTCTGTAAACGATTCATAGCCACTGTTTGAAGTTTCTCCGACTTTTGCCTCCAATGGCTGAATCACACACAGTAAAAGCCCCATTATCAACACAACCAGAACGTTGTTTCTTAAAACCATGGCATCCTCCCTTTGTTCCGAGGATAACAGACGGGAGTGACAGCAGTATGTCAGCGAGAGAAATATTTATTTTACAAAACGTTTTTTAACATCATAGCCCCGTGACAAATGGCGACTATTTCAATAGCATCTTTTTTAATCCTGTAGACTATCCTATAATTTTGATAAAATTTCTCCCTTAATTTCTTATTTTCATATTCCGGCACAATGCGTCCCGATGCTGGGAATGCAGGAATATTTTCGATAACGGATATGACCCTCTTCGCGAATAATCGGGCATAATACTCGGAGTCTTTCTCTATGTAGTTGCAGATTTCTTCAAGGTTTGAAACGGCTCGGGGAGACCATACTATTTTGTGAGCCATTGGGAAATCCGTTTTTTCGCTTCCTTATGGGAAATTCCTTTGCCTTCGTCCAACTCTTTTAATCCTGTATCGACCTGGATCCTGAAATATAGCTCGGCCATAATATCATCCAAAGTAACTTTATCGGGAAGGTTCCCGATCATCTTGATTACCTGCTGTTTCGTTTCTGTCATTATGAACCTCCACTATAGTGAATATATACCATCTCGGCTTCTTTTAGCAAGTGCGAGGGCTAAACCGGCCTCATAGAATTCTTTCGTGTTGCTGCAACTCGGGCATACGGAAACCGGCTCTCTGGTTTCTTCGTGAGCCATAAAATCTCCTTTTATTTGTAATGATACCACCCGGAAGTGATAGCAGTATGTCAGGGAAAAATTTTTCCCCAACCATGAAAGGCACTAAGACCTTGGTAAAGAAGTTTTCATTGAACCTTTGCGTTGGTCAAATACTTATGATAAAAACAAAATCATGCAATTCGAATGGGATACGCAAAAGGCAAAGAGGAATCTAAAAAAGCACAAGGTATCATTTGACGAAGCGATGACGGTATTCTATGATCCCTTATCAGCAACCTTTGACGATCCAGATCATTCTGCTCATGAAGAAAGGTTTATAACGATAGGTTGTTCATCCCATAGTCGTCTGATTGTGGTATCGCATACAGAACGCGGGAAAACAATTCGTATTATCAGTGCACGGCCTGCAACCGTGCATGAAAGGAAGAGACATGAAAGCTAAAGAAAAGAAAATCCAAAATGGGTTACGGCGCGAGTACAGCTTTGATTACACAAAAGCTGTTCGCGGGAAGTATTATAAACGTATTTTAGAAGAAGGAACCAATGTCGTTATGCTTGAGCCTGATGTGGCAAAGGTGTTTGTAGATTCAGCTACGGTAAATAATGCACTGAGATCATTACTTGATTTAGCACGGGCAACAGAACGTCTCAAGAGACACTCGGGCAGACGGACAGCAGCCAACCATTAATATACTTAAAACCCGATCCTTTCTTTTGCCCTTTCATCAAAGTTGCCTTCATCTGTTCCGACATAACATTTCCCTCCCTTTTCTTTCAGTGCCGCCCATTATATCAGAATGCACTGACAGCAGTATGTCAGTGGGGATTATTTAGAAAGGCATTGGAGGCTTGAGTTACATTCTTGAGAATTGTGCAACGTGTAGACACTACCCCATTTTTTGACAAAAAAACAAATATAAAGTATCTCCATAAATAAAGAGATATTTTATGAAATGCAAAAGTGTCGTTTTTACCGGCCATGCTATTAACAGAATGTTTCAACGAACAATTCATAAAGATACTGTGACGCAGGTACTCGAATCCTGAGAAATTATTGTTGAGTATCTGCATGATAAGCCATTCCCGAGTTATCTTGTACTTGGATTTATAGACGGGAAACCATTACATATAGTTGTTGCAGTGGAAATATAACAGCAGATTTGCTATATTGTTACTGTGTATGAGCCGACTTCCCTTTACTGGGATGAAAGCTTTAAAAAACGGAGAAAATGATGCAATGTATTATTTGTAAACAAGGTAAAACAAAATCTGGTACAACTACGGTCACTCTGCAACGCGGTGACAGTACAATAATTATTAAGGACGTCCCCGCTGAAATCTGTGAGAATTGCGGTGAATACTATCTTTCCGAGACAATTACCGAACGTATTCTAAAAATGGCTGAGGATGCCATTCAAAAAGGTACCGAGGTAGAAATTATCAGATTTGCTGCATGAGAATTATTCCTTATAAAGATAATGCCTCACGCCCCGTTTTCTGTCTCTGTTAAGGTTTTTTTAAAACTGCATCATGATTACCGACGGCACGCAAGAATATAATATCTCCCATAATTTCGAAGGTCATCCTGTAGGAAAGATCGATCCTGCCTTCCCAGATTCCATAAGACCCTTTGATCTTTTTAGTTTGTAAAGATGGATGGCGAAAATCTTGCGCAAGCAAATGTATTCGTTTGTCCACTTTCTTTTGAATATTTTTGGGCAGATTTTCGTAGCATTTCTTAAAACGTTTGTACGCTTTAATTTTCAAGATTTAATAGCTTTCAGCAATCCTTCAACAGTCCCATCGCCCACAATTCTTCCTGTCTTTTTATCTTCGTCAGCTTCTTTTTCCAACCTCTGCCACGTCTTTGTCCAGAAATATGCCTGGGAGGGTTCAATCGTCTTTTTTACTTTTACGAAAAGAACAAAATCCAAAACCTCTTTTAACCCATCCGGTTTGAGGTCGTTTATTTGATTGATAATTTCATTCTTTACCGTGTTCATTGTTTTTTGCATTTTTATACACCCTTGTTTTTATCATAAAGGCTATTATAAATTTAACCAATAAAAGCAGCCATGTCAACCAAAGGTTCGTCAGTTAAAACGAAATCGATTGCTGTTTCTCTTTTTACACACGAAAGTCGGACGAGCTTAACAACAGTTCTCTATACTATTGCACCGCTTCTGCTTCCGGAAGAAAGATTACTTCGTATGAAGGCATATCAGCTTGATTTTACATGAACCTACTTTTTATCTGAGACAGGCTCTTTCCTTTACTTTCCAAATCCGATGCCTTCGCTTTATACATTCTTGCCAAAAATTCCGGTTTATAAGGAGAAGTAGCTTTTTCAAGATCTGCTAAAGCCTTTTCAAGCTTATGGATTATTTTGACAGGAACAAGCACTGTATTTGCATTTTTCATATATATCTTCCTTTCCTATTGTTTTTGATATACCACACCGACCGTCCATTATCAAGAGGTTACAAATATAGGTGTGATTCCCATCCATTTTGCAAACAGCCATGGCACGGTGTTCGTGCCGCCGCCTTCCACCCTTTTAAAACCAGACAGCCATGCTTATTATGCCGCGTATTTTATTACTTCGAGCTCTGTATAGTCATTTGTTTTATTAAAGATGCCGTCCAATTTCTTCATAACTCTATGCTCGATATAAACCTCTCCGCATGATTCACACAGATGTACCGGCAAATCTTTTACGACAAAGATTTTATGGTCTGAAATCTTAAAAGGCAGATCCGTCAATTTCTTTTTCATGGCATGCCCGCATGTATGACATTTCATGGCTATCTCCTTCTTGTTTTTAAATCCTTTTCCCAATATTCCAATGTAGGTCTATACGAAGTTATAATCCTTAAATTTTCTTCATCCTTATCTACCGCTACAACCACATGAATCACCTTATTCTGTTTATCCTTCCCCAACACAAGACAGCTTGGCAGAGGAGCGTTTTGGGGATACTCTTCAATTACTTTGCAATCCTTTAAAGCATGAATGACGTCCTCTGTGTTTATATCCCTTGTTTTTAGCCTCATATTTATATGATACGTCCACAATAACTTTTCTTTCGCTGCACATAAGGCTATAAAATCCTCGGTATCTTTCATTGGGTAGCTCACCGTATTTTAATATTTCTTTTCCAGAAAACCTATACTCGAATGGCAAAAATCTTTATCCATGAACGCATTACATTATTGTCTTTTCAACATAAAAGTCAACGGATTTCTATGTATCGCAGACCCGTCAGACATTGCTGTAGCACTAAAATAAAAGAGGCAACTATTGTTTCTAACAGCAGTTGCCGTAACGGACAAAAACTCGCAGCTTAGGCAGGCACGGCAACCTCAAGAGGATACAGAGCCACTTCACCTTTGCTATCAGGCAGGTCTTCTGAACCAAAGCTTTCAAGATAGGGTTCAACTGCCTCTTTGAGATTTACCTGGGCTTCCTCAATTGTTTTACCCTGACTCACAACCCCCAATTCTACACAGTGGGCAACATACCATGTATCTTCTTTTGTAACTACGGCAGTAAACCTTTTAGACATTGTAAACCTCCTTTCAATACTTTTAAAATATATACATCGTTCAGGCTGTTTCAGCCTGTATAATCTCTAAGGCGGCCTTCAGCCGCAACCAAAGAAAGCCCTCACGACCAACAGGAAGTTGGTGCCCTCCTTCCCCCAAAGGGGGAAGGAACTCTCTGTCTCCTCGCCCTTTGCGGGCACACATCCGAAGGGTGGGTCGGGATTAAGGTGAGGGCTTTTCTTTGTATTATGCATAGAAGTTACAAAGTAAGAATCTAAGGTCAATCTTCTGAAGAGAACTATCTCGATACCGGGGAATTTCTGGAGCAGCCTTTCCTTCAATTCGTGTAAGGCTTTTTTGTCATTTTCTCCCAATGCTATTGTAATAAGATCAGTATGCATATATTAACCTATTACCATGGTTAATCATAGTATCACGAATGTCTGATTTGTGCATCTTTTATAGTTTCAAAACAAGATCCGTATGCTGTAGGCTTGTCAATATTATCAAATAAGATACGCAGTCTAATCAATCGAATGAACCTTCTCTGCAATAATGATGATATGATCTTCAGCAAGTTTTTTCCCCTCATCCTCCTTCAATACTCTTACCGTTCCCTCTATAAGGACAGGATTATTGCTGTTTATAACAGCACGAGTGCCCGCATAGACACTGGGGAATACGATAACCTCACAATTGCTTTTGCCGTCCGAGAGCATGGCAAAAACTAATATCTTTCCGCCGATCTCGTCTTTGTACTCTTTGACGGACGTAAGTGTGCCAGAAATGACGACAGTTTCACCATCCTTTTTTTTGATAAGTTTATCAAGGGGAAGAGGACTCAAATCTTTTACTTTACTCTTTAAAATCATGTATCCTCCTTTTCTTTGATGATACCATGCAGGACTGACAGCAGTATGTCAGCGAGGGTTTTATAGTTTTCAGGATCATGGAGGATCAACCTTTTTTACGCATGGTTTTAGCACCTATTTAGAAAAGAGAGTACTTTAGAGAGATGCCACCTGTTTATGTAATGTACAGTATTGCATTGAGACGTTAAAAGTGTTATTCTGAAACAAGAGGTTTATCTATGAGTAAAAAAGAATTGCTTATAAGGGAAATAAAAGATGTTCCAGAACCCTATCTTGATGAAGTACTGGATTTCGTTCATTTTCTCAAAGAAAAAGTAATTATCGAAAAGGTTAATACGGCTATAGCCAGCGAGTCTTCATTAAAAAAAGATTGGATGCGGACAGAGGAAGATGAAGCATGGCGAAGTTTGTAAAAGGGGATGTGGTTGTTGTACCTTTCCCATTTTCTGATTTAACACAATCGAAAAGGCGTCCTGCTTTTGTTGCTTCCGCATTAGAAGGTGATGACTTAATACTTTGTCAGATAACCAGCCAATCCATCAAAGATAATTATGCAATCTTACTGAATGACAGTGATTTTGAAACAGGTGGTTTAAAACAACAGAGCAATGTTAGGCCAAACCGGATATTTACTGCAGATGATCATATTATCCTGTATAAGATTGGCAAGCTTAATCCTGATAAAGTGAATGAAATTATCGAAAAGCTCGTAAAAATCATTCGAAGCCCCTCCTAAGTTATTTATAATTCTCGACAGCCTGTAAAAGCTCTTTTTTGACCTCGGCCCTGAGCCAGCCGGGCTTTATGACCTCTACCTCGGGCAGCCACGAATATATCCATCCCTTGATCTCTGATACACCGGTGACCCTGAACGAAAGCTCGATGGAACCGTCCGGCAGCCTCTTCCGTACCTCCGTAGGGTGCCATTTCTTTTGCCTGTCGATGTAGCTTGCAGCGGCTTTTGAAAACCTCACCGTAATATCGACGGTGTCCTCGTTGAATATGATGCCCCCGCTATCGGACAGGTGCTTTTTTTTAAATCAAAACCAGTATCTTTAACAAAATAATGGTCTGTCTCTTTTAGACTATCTATCTTGTCTAACGCAAACGTTCTCAACGCTTTCTTCAGATTGCAGGCATCTTTGGAATCATAACCGAAGCCACTATGAGGCTTCAGAGTATACCAGTCATAAGGGCATCGGCGGTTGTAAGGTTCTCAGACGAGAAGGCTGCTCTTGAAGTAACGCACAGAATAAGCCAGTCCGGGCTTCATCCGGCAAACGCAAGACTTATCTCGGCCATGGAATCCTTCAGCATGGGCATCGGTAACGGTACAGATACGGTTCTGCTTCTCGGGTTCGAATCCCATGACCATGATCAGGAACCGAAGTTAAGCAGGGCACTTGATATATGGAAGGAAGGCGGCGGGAGCTGGAATGTTTCGGATGTCTCGACGAGAAGAGACAATGAAACAGTAGCTCCGGAGACAAGCGAGCAATGGAAAACAAATTTTCTCCGTGCACCCTATATCAGGAACAGCCTTGTCCGGTGTGGTATCATAATGGAAACGTTTGAGACAGTGACGACATGGGACAACCTGGAAACCTTTCATACAAAAATCATCGGTACCGTAGAAACAGCCGTGAGAGAAACGTGCGGGAATGGGATTGTCATGTGGAGGTTTACCCATATTTACCCTGATGGCCCCGTGATTTACTACACGGTGATTGCTCCCGGGAGACGCGGTGAGGAATTATCTCAGTGGGACACTATAAAGGCTGCTGTATCGGATGCCGTCATTGCCAACCACGGGCCAATAACACATCACCATGCAGTCGGCAGGGATCACCGGCCATGGTTCGAAAAACAGTGCCCGCAGCTTTTCTTATCTGTCCTGCATGGAATGAAAAGCGATCTCGATCCCGGCTGGATACTCAATCCTGGTGTCCTGATCAAATCCCCTTTCAACAAATCCGAATAAATGGGGGAAGTTTGTTCATTACACAAACTTCCCTATCTTGCAAATGCATTTTTCGGGTTACTTGACCACAGGGCGTTAAACCCTGTGGTCAAGTGAAACTCGCTCCGCTCGCGCTCACCCTGCGCCAAGAGCGCAGGGCATTCAAGTAACGGGATGAATGCATGTCCCCCCGGGTCAAAAAGCAAAAATATGGCGATACCATCGATCTTTGGAGGATAAAAGCCTTATTTCCGGAACAGGTTCTGCTGGTGCCGCGTGCGATCCTGCATGCCGAGATGACGGTACGCGAGGTCCGTCGCAAGCCTCCCGCGCGATGTCCTCTCGATCATGCCGCACTGGATAAGGTAGGGCTCGTAGACCTCTTCTATGGTATCGCCTTCTTCGCCGATCGCGGCTGCTATCGTATCGAGCCCGACCGGGCCGCCGCTGAACTTCTCCACAATGGTAGCGAGTATCCTCCTGTCCATCCTGTCGAACCCGAGCTGGTCTATATCGAGCATGGACAGCGCTTTCTTCGTTATGTCTATGTCTATGGAGCCATTGCCCTCGACCTGCGCATAGTCCCGTATGCGCCGTATGAGCCTTATAGCGACCCTCGGCGTGCCGCGCGACCTCTTTGCGATCTCGTGGCCGCCCTCGTCGGTAATATCTATGCCGATGATCTTGGCCGAGCGCTTTATGATCTTTTCCAGGTCCTCCGTCGTGTAAAATTCGAGCCCGGCAGCAAACCCGAACCTGTCCCTCAGAGGGGCGGACAGCAGCCCGGTCCTGGTCGTTGCCCCGACCAGCGTAAACCTCGGCAGGTCGAGCCGTAACGACTTTGCCGACGGGCCCTGACCTATGATGATGTCGAGCTTGAAGTCCTCCATTGCCGGGTACAGTATCTCGCCGACAGACGCATTGATCCTGTGTATCTCGTCTATGAACAGGACGTCCTTCTCGTTGAGGTTCGTCAGGAGGGCGGCGATATCGCCGGTCTTCTCGAGTATGGGGCCGGAGGTCGTCTTCAGCCCGGCCCCCAACTCGGACGATACGATGTAGGCGAGGGTCGTCTTGCCCAGGCCCGGAGGGCCGTAGAACAGTATATGATCGAGTGCGTCCCCGCGCTCTCTGGCGGCGCGGATAAACACCTTGAGGTTGGAGACGACCTTGTCCTGTCCGATATATTCGGTGAACCTGTTGGGCCTGATCTTCTGCTCGAAGACCTCGTCCTCTTTCAACTTTCTCGGGTCGAACTGCTCGCTCATGTGCTCAACCGCTTCAAGGACAGCCTTATAATGCCCTGGATATCGAGCGACGGGTTTTCCTTCACGACGTCCTCTACGACATCCCTCGACTGCTGGGACTTATATCCGAGGTTGACCAGTGCCGAGACCGTGTCGGACAGTATTGCCTGCCTGGCTGTCGCAGGCACGGCATGCGTCTTCAGCCTGTCCATTTTTTCCTTCAACTCGAGGATGATCTTCTCCGCGCTCTTCCTACCGATCCCGGGAACGGACGACAGCCTGGCAGCGTCCCTCGTAACGACAGCGCCTATGAGCTCATCGATCCGTATGTTCGACAGCATGTTCCTGGCGGCCCTCGGCCCTATGCCCGATACCGATATCAAGAGCTTGAACAGCTCTTTTTCCGTAACGGTCGCAAAACCGTAAAGATAGATGTCTTCTTCCCTGGCATGCGTATGCAGATATAGCATGACACTGCTCCCCTCTTCCGGGAGAGAGAGCAGGGTAATGCTGGACACAAAGACCTCGAACCCTATGCCGTTTACTTCAACGACCACGCTGTCCTGCCTCTTTTCGACCAGTGTCCCCTTAATGTGATAGAGCATGTTCCGCAAGCCTGTTTTTAAACTGCACGGAATTTATATGACATATGGCGACGGCCATCGCATCGGACGTGTCGGCGATCAGCCGGTGATCGATGTTGAGGAGCCTTCGTACCATAAGCTGGACCTGCTCTTTGTCGGCCCGTCCGTAACCAGAGAGGGCCTTCTTTATCATCATGGGCTGATACTCGCTCACCGGGACACCGCTGTTCAATGCGGCGATCATGGCCGCCGCTGCCGTCTGTACCAGCACAAAGGCGCTCCTCTGGTTCCTCGAGAAGAACACGGTCTCTATGGCGGCCGCGTCCGGACCGTATGAATCGATGATACCGCCGACCTCTCTGTATATGAACAAGAGGCGGTCCGAAACGGCGTGTATGTCCTTGGAATCTATTATACCTGACGATACGTGTCTATAGCCGTTGCCGTCCGATTCGATGAGGGCCCACCCCATTATCCGTGACCCCGGGTCTATACCCAGTATTCTCATCCCTGAAGTGCCTCCATGTCCTTTTCCGATATATCGAAGTTCGCATAGACCTTCTGGACATCGTCGTGATCGTCGAGTGCCTCCATGAGCTTGAGCATCTGTTCGGCCTCCCTGCCCTTCAGCGGGACATAGGTCTGCGGGACAAGGGTCACCTCGGCGTATGTATACTTTATGCCCTCCTTGTCGTAAGCCGTCTTCACGGCCTCAAAGGACGGGGGAGTGACCATCACCTCGAACAGCCTGCCGTCCTCGTCATGGCTGACGTCCTCCACATCGAGGTTCATGGATATCTCCAGCAGCCTGTCCTCGGTAATGGCGTCATCGGGTACAAGGAATTGTCCCTTCTGCTTGAACATCCAGCCCACGCACCCTGCCTCGCCGAGATCGCCACCGTACCTTGAAAAGATGTGCCGTATCTCCGCTGCCGAGCGGTTCTTGTTGTCGGTCATGACCCTGACGAGCACTGCGACTCCCCCCGGCCCGTAGCCCTCATACATGAGCTCCTCGTATATCTCGCCCTCGAGCTCCCCGGTGCCCTTCTTGATGGCGTTCTCGATATTGGTCTTCGGCATGTTTTCCTGCTTTGCCGCAGTAACAGCCGCCCTCAGTCTCGGATTGGTATCGATATTGCCGCCACCGATCCTCGCCGCCGTTATTATTTCTCGTATGAACTTCGTAAATAACTTGCCCCGCCTGGCGTCCTCCTTGCCTTTCTTGTGCTTTATCGTCGCCCATTTTGAATGTCCTGACATACCGCCTCCTTTTTAAGGGTTTGTTAATAAAGAATGAATCCTCTTCGCGATCCCCTCCGGATGCAGATCGTAGAGCTCCTTCAGCCTGGTCTGGTCCCCGTGTGTGACGAACACGTCCGGAATGCCTATCGTTATGAACCGGTTGTTGTCGATGTGCCTACCGTGCAGGAATTCCATGACCGCGCTGCCGAACCCGCCCGCTATGACATTGTTTTCGACCGTCGCTATGACCTCGAACCTCGAAGCGACGTCTGTCAAAAGCTGCTCGTCGAGAGGTTTTACAAACCTCGCATTCACGACCGCCGCACGTATCCCGTGCGATAACAGCATGTTCCTCGCAATAAGGGACGGCACGACCATATCACCGATCGCGACAATAGCAATATCACTGCCGTCCTCGAGCATCTCCGCGTTCCCTATCGGAATTGCCCTGAAGTCCTCGGAAAGCTGAA
Organism: Deltaproteobacteria bacterium; assembly: GCA_023381995.1. Classification (GTDB taxonomy): domain Bacteria; phylum JAMCPX01; class JAMCPX01; order JAMCPX01; family JAMCPX01; genus JAMCVD01. Next base: position 6,558 of record JAMCVD010000049.1, on the reverse strand, counting down.
CGCCCACGGCGCTGCCTCTGGGGTACCTCACGACGGCCGGCCTGCCGAGGTTTACGGCGGTAAACAGCATGTGCCGCAGCTCCTCCTCGTCCTTCGGCGACATGACCGTCATGTTCGGGATCATCCGCATATACGAAATGTCGAACGCGCCGTGGTGCGTCGGGCCGTCCTGTCCCACGATGCCCGCCCTGTCCATCATGATCGTAACGCCGAGGTTCTGGAGACACACATCGTGTATGACCTGGTCAAAGGCCCTCTGCATGAAAGTGGAATATATGGCCGCTACCGGTTTGAGCCCCTCCGTGGACAGCCCTGCCGCGAAGGTTATGCCGTGCTGCTCGGCTATGCCCACGTCGTAGAACCTGTCCGGGAACTTCCGTGCGAATTCCTCGAGCCCGGTACCGTCGGGCATCGCCGCCGTTATTGCGACTATCTTCCTGTCATGCTCAGCAAGCCTTATTATCGCATCGCTGAAGACCCTTGTGTACGTGGGCGCCGCATTGTTCTTTGAAAACACCCTGCCCGTCTTCCTGTCGAACGGCCCGACGCCGTGCCAGAAGACGGGGTCCCTCTCGGCGTACTCGTAGCCCCTCCCCTTCTGGGTCTTCACATGGACGAGCACCGCGCCGTCCCAGTCTTTGATATTGTTGAACGTCTCCACGAGCTCCCCGAGATTATGTCCCTTGATGGGCCCTATATACTGGAAGCCGAGGCCTTCGAAGAGTATGCCCGGAGTGACAAAGCTCTTGAACGACGCCTCCGTCCTCTGGGCGACCTTGTACAGGGGGTCTCCGAACCTCTTCGGCAGGGACCTGATAAAGTCCTTGATGCTCTTCCTCATCCTGGCAAAGCGCGAACTCGTCATCTTCCTGCTGAAAAAATTGGACAGCGCCCCGACGTTCGGGTATATGCTCATGCCGTTGTCATTGACCACGACAACGAGGTTTCTGCGCAAGTGGCCCGCCTGATCGAGGCCCTCAAAAGCGAGACCCGCCGTCAACGATCCATCGCCGATAACGGCCACGACCTTCGCATCGTCGTTGCCGTTTATCTTGAGCGCCTCTTTTATGCCCAGGGCGGCGGAAATGGACGTGCTCGAGTGCCCTGCTCCGAAGGCGTCGTACTCGCTCTCGTCCCTCTTCAGAAAGCCGCTGACCCCGCCGTACTGTCTCAAGGTGCCGAACCTGTCCCTTCTCCCCGTGAGGATCTTGTGCGCATACGCCTGGTGCCCGACGTCCCATACGATCTTATCTCCCGGAGCATTGAAGACGTAGTGCAGCGCTATCGTCAGCTCGACGGCACCAAGGCTCGAGGCGAGGTGTCCGCCCGTTGTAGCCACGGTATCGGTTATCTTCTCCCTCACTTCGCGGGCGAGCTCGGACAGCTCGTCTATCGTAAGGCCTTTCATATCGGATGGCTCATTAATCCTGTCGAGAATCATACGTCGAATTCCTGCTTGATCCAGTCGCAGACGGCGATCAGGCAGCCGCCCTTCTTTTTGTACTGTACCGCCCCCTCCGCCTTGCCCATGTACTCGTAGAACAGCCTCTTTGCGCCGTCGATGCCGAACACATCCACCGCCGACGGCTCCCCGCTGCCCCTGTCGCGATCGACTATGTCGTCACCTATCTGGAATGCCATGCCGAGCGACTCGCCGTACCTGCGCATGTCGGACACGTATGTCTGTTTTCTGAAGAAGAGGGCGGGTGCGATCGCGGCAAACGTCATGAGTGCAGCGGTCTTGTTTTTGTGTATGAACAGTATATCTTTCTCGGTCAGCTTTGCGCCCTTCTTCTCGAGGTCCATGACCTGTCCCCCGACCAGCCCTCTCGATCCGATCGCTGAGGCAAACTCGGTGAGCAGTGCCCCGAGATCGCCGTTCTTTTTATACGACCTGAGCATGCCCATTGCCTCGAATGCCGCCGTCAGCAGCGCGTCCCCGGCGAGTATCGCGACGGCCTCGTTGAACAGCCTGTGTACGGTCGGTTTGCCCCTCCTGAAATCGTCGTTATCCATCGACGGGAGATCGTCATGGACAAGGGAGTAGGCATGGACCATCTCGATCATGGCACCTATAGAATATACGATCCTGTCGACGTCTATGTCCATATATTCCGCAGATGCAATCGCTATTATGGGCCTCACTCTTTTGCCCCCGTTAAAGAGAGAGTATCTCATTGCCCTGTGGATGGTCGCCGGCACCACCTGTTCCCCGGGCAGCAGGCTGTCGAGGATCTCATCGATCCTCCTGGTATGTTTTTTGAAGTAATCGCTAAAGTTCAACGTCTATACGGCTTTTTTTGTTTCTTTTCGGCTTCCGTTCCACGACACCGTGGTCCTCGGCGTCGTAGTACAGTATTCTCTGGCAGTGGGGACAGTGTATGATTCTGCTGTTCATCATGACCTCGTTGTACAACTGGGGAGGGATGTTCATATAGCAGCCCTGACATACGCTCTTCTTTACCGCCACGATGGCGACGTTCCTCTGCTTCCGTATCTGCTCATACATGCCGAGCAGGCCGGAGGACACGTTCTTCGCTATCCTGCCCCTCTCTGTCTCGAACCCCTCTATCTGCTTTGCCAGAAAGGAAATCTTCTCTTTACTCTGTGCGGACATCTGCTGAAGCCTTTTGCCGATCTCATCGAGCTGCTGCTTCTGCTGATCCCTGTCCTTGTCTATCTTTTCCATGTCTTCCATTATCTTCAGGACCGCATTCTCGATCTCGCCTATGTCTTTCTTGGCCCCGTTTATCTCCCTCATGAACGCCTGATATTCCCTGCCCGACTTTGCTTCCTTGAGTCTGGTGTCCCATCGCTTTATCATTTCGTTGGTCTGCTGGATCTCCGCTTCCTTTGCCCTTTTGTCCGCATCGAGCTGCTCGTAATTCTTATTGAACTCGGCTATCGCCTGCTCCGCACTGCGGTAACCGTCCTCATCTTTTTTTAGAGTTTCTTCCAATGCAAATTTTTCCTGCGAAACAGTCGTTATTTCGATATCCACTTCCTGAAGCTGCTTAAGGTGTTCTATATCCAACTTAGAGTGCCTCCTTTCATTCTGTTTAATATATCATTGTGAATGGGCCCACCTGGACTCGAACCAGGGACCAACCGGTTATGAGCCGGTAGCTCTACCAGCTGAGCTATGGGCCCTCATTCACTTATAAAAGTCTTTAAATTCTTGCTCCGACTCGGATGTCTCAGCTTTCTTAATGCCTTTGCCTCAATCTGTCTAATCCTTTCTCTCGTGACCTCGAAGTCCCTTCCCACCTCCTCGAGGGTGTGATCGGACTGCTCTCCTATGCCGAAGCGCAGCTTCAGCACCTTCTCCTCCCTCGGGGTCAGCGTATTCAGCGCATTGCGGGTGAAGAACTGAAGGTTCTCGTTCGTGACCTCCTCATGCGGTCCTGCAAAAGATTTGTCCTCTATGAAGTCTATCAGGTGGCTGTCTTCCTCCTCTCCTATGGGGGTTTCGAGAGAGATAGGCTCCTTTGCTATTTTTAACACCTTTCTTACTTTGTCAACAGGAAGCTCCATCTTCTCGGCAATCTCTTCAGGCAGGGGCTCTCTCCCGATCTCCTGGACCAGATATCTCGATGTCCGTATGAGCTTATTTATGGTCTCTATCATATGGACTGGTATCCTTATCGTCCTCGCCTGATCGGCAATGGCACGCGTTATCGCCTGCCGTACCCACCATGTCGCGTATGTGCTGAACTTATAGCCGCGCTGGTACTCGAATTTATCAACGGCCTTCATGAGTCCTATATTGCCTTCCTGTATGAGGTCTGCAAGGTTCAGTCCCCTGTTTGTATACTTCTTCGCGATGCTGACAACGAGCCTCAGGTTCGCAAGTATGAGTTTGGACTTGGCCCTTTTTGTCTCCTCCTCGCCTATCAAGACCTCGTCGAGGGTCTTCCTCAAAACGGAACTGTCGGACTCGGCCTCCGTCTCGATCGACCTGATCTGGCCCAGGGCATTTTTTACCCTGCGCACGATGACCTTGAAGTCGATGTAGTCCAATCCATGCTTTTTGGCTATCTTTCTGGCCTCGGCCGCCGACCTGTTGATCCTCGGCAGGAGGGCCTTGAAGGTGTCCATGGGGACAGAGCTTTCCCTCTCGCATATGCGTATCTCCGCCTCGGCGGAATCGATCCTGTCGACAAGGGCCCTGAGCTTCGCCGTTATCTGCATAATGAACTTCTCATTGGGGGAGAGTCCGATCAGCAGCGAGGCGATTTTCTCGTTTAAAGCTGCTATCCCCTCTCGTGCGCGTCGTGAGTCTCTGTTTTTCCTCAATATCTTTCTGTACGAGCTCCGCTCTTCTTCCAGGGCTATCATTTTCTTTATAATGGCGACCGTCTTCTGTACTGATTCTTCCTCTTCCTCGGGCGTGGTATCCTCTTCCATCTCCCGCACTATGTCTTTGATCCTTACGACGTTGTTTGCGAGCTTGTTCCCAGTATCGTTTATCTCTTTGATCGTTACGGGAGAGGAGAGCAAGGCATTGAAGACCTTGTTCCTGCCTTCCTCGATGGCCTTGGCTATACCGACCTCCCACTCCCGCGTCAGGAGCGGCATACTGCCCATTTCCCGCAGGTAAAGCTTTATCGGATCGTTCAGGCGCTCGTACGTCCTGGTCTCCTCTTCCTCCTCTTCCTGGACCTGGTAGTTCTGGACCTTGATGTTCTTGTTCGAGTCAACGACCTCGATATCGAGCTCCCCGAACATGTTCATAACTTCGTCTATCTGATCCGGGGACACAATCTCTGCGGGAAGCAGATTATTTACCTCCTCGAATGTCAGGAACCCCTTGCCTTTGCCGAGCGTGATCAGCTTTTCAACACTGTCGTTTAACTTGTTGTTCGTAAGCTTGTCTGTCCGTTTTTCCTTCTTTATCTTCTTACGCACACTTACATTCTTGTCCTTATCGTGTCTTACGTTATTATTAGCCATACTATTTTTTATGAGATACTACAATCTCCCTTTTCTTTTTTAATAATGCATCCACCAACGGATTATAGGAACCACGATCCTCTGCAGTCCTTGTTTTTGCAATTTCCCGTGATAGTCTCCTCTGCTCGTTTATATAATACGCCTTCTTGATCTTGGTCACCGCATACTCATACAATGCATGGACATCTTCCTCACTGAGATCGTTCAATAGTGCCGCAGAAAGGACGGCCTTTAGCCCATCATCGAGGTCCCGTTGAAACAAAGTACCTTTTATGTCCTTTGCTCCACTTTCATACAAAGTCTTAACATATTGAATAGATGCGACAATATCGGTATTTGTCAACAAACCGATGATACCGTCGCTAAATAGATTATGCATCTTTTCTGGATGGTCAATAATTATCGACAAAAGCACTATCTCTGCCTGCGATGGGGCCTGCACGGCGTCGTCCGCACGCACTGTTTTTACGGGGGCCCTCTCGTACCTCGGCGTCCCTGCCTGCCTGAGGCCGTTTCGTATGGACGGTTCCGATACGCCCGTGAGCTCCGCAAGCTTCTGGATGTAGAGTTCCTGCTTGATCGGCGAATGCTCCACCCTCCTCAGCAGGACGAGTATGCTCCTTATTGCCCTCAGCTTCTCCGCGACGGTACCGTGCGTCCCTGCGATCGTCTTTTTTACGAAATACTCGAACAACGGCGCTGCGTCGTTTATAATCTCGTCCATCGCCTTCTTGCCGTATTTGATCAGCAGGGTATCGGGGTCGTACCCCGGCGGGAGCAATGCCATCCTGCCCTCTATGTCCGACTCGATTATGACCTCGAGCGTCCTCAACCCTGCCTTCTCACCTGCTTCGTCGCCGTCGAACAGGAAGACGGCGTCCCGGGCGAACCTTGATGCGATATTTGCATGATACAGGCTCACCGCCGTCCCGGTCGTTGCCACCGTGTTCTTGAACCCGTTCTGGTGCATAACGATTGCATCCATATAGCCTTCCACGAACAGAAAGCATCCGGTACTGTCCGCGTGCGATCTGGCGATATCGATGCCGTACAGCGACGTCCCCTTCCTGTAGACGTCAGAATCAGGAGAATTGAGGTATTTTGGTTCTTCCCCGTCGAACCTCCTGCCTCCAAAGGCAATGATGCGCGATTTATGGTCTTTGATGGGGAACATAATCCTGCCCCTGAACCTGTCGTAGTAGTCCTTACCAGACTGCTTCTTCATAACGAGTCCGACATCGTATGCGAGCGCCAGGGGTATCCTGTTCGCATTCAAGAATGAGACGGCCGTGTCCCAGCCATTGGGCGCATATCCGAGCATATAATCGTTTATCGTCTGGGTGCTCAACCCTCTTTCCGCGGTCAGGTATTTAAACGCCTTCCTTCCTTCCGCGTCAGAAAAGAGGAGCCGGTGGTAATGGCCTGCAATAAGCTCATTGATCGAGTAGTAATCGTTCTTTCTCCTGTCTACGGCCGACTCCGTCAGCGAGACGCCCGCAAGGTGTGCGAGGTGCCGTACGGTGTCGCCGAAATCCTCGCTCTTGATGCGCATCAGGAAGCCGATAACGTCCCCTCCTGCCCCGCACCCGTAATAGTTACATTAAA
>JAMCVD010000038.1 GCA_023381995.1 Deltaproteobacteria bacterium | reverse complement strand
GTGCGTCTCGTCGAAGTCGGAAGGTCTCTTCGATCGCTCCGTGGATATGATAATCCATCTGCCCAAAATCGGGTCTTTTCTTAATTCAGACATTCAACTCTCCCCGGTAACTTTTATTGCACTACGTCGAGCTTGCTCCCCGAGCCATGATAGTACCTCCTCAATATTCCACTTGCGGGGAAAATGCAATCCAATCCGTTGTGAAGACCTATATTGACAAAACCCCAAAGTTAGTATTGTCTATACCCAATAGACCTTAATGAAGGAAGAGCATATGAAAAAATATTTTTTGCTTTTTGCTGTAGCTATCCTTGCGGCCGGGTACGGTTGCGAAAAGGGCGATCAGGGGGCCTCATCCTCATCTTTGACGGGCCATGTCCTGGAGCTCGGCACGGGGGTACCGATACCTTCGGCGCTTATAACGACGTCCCCCCTTGGAATGACTGCTACGACAGGGCCCGACGGGGGCTTCGCCCTATCGCCCCTGCCTATCGGCAGTTATAAGCTTACGTCCCAGGCGGCAGGCTATATCTCCCAGACGACGGACTTCGTGCTGGTCACTTCCTCCGGCATGAGCGGCCTCGACCTTTACCTGAGCAAGTATCCAGCGACGTCGATGGTCATTGCGAACGCAGGGAGCGATCGGTACAGTGTCGGCTACGGCTCTCCGGTGGAACTTTCGGCGCAGGCGAGCTCTTCGTATGACGGTTCGCCGATAGCGTACCAGTGGGTGCAGGTCGCAGGGCCGGCGGTCGCCCTGCTGTCCGGCACGACATCGGCGCCTGTCTTTACGACCTTGCCGATGGACCGGCTTGTGGACATACCCGATCATTTCGGCTTGCTCGGCATAACGCCGTCGGAGACCGGATCGTACACGTTCGCGGTGTATGCGACGGCGAACGGGTTTTCTGATTCCGCGACCGTTACGGTGTCCTCCTCGCAGCCCAAGCCCGTGATAACGGACGAGGCAGGGTTCCTGTTCTCGAACGAGACCGTGGAGAGGGCGAATGTGCCCGCGGGGGCGGTGGTATACCTGAACGGAGGGATTCATACGCCGTCCGGCAGCGGTATTACCTCGTACCTGTGGACATTCGTGTCGACCCCCCCGAGCTCTGCCGCGGCGTTCGACGACCCCTCGTCTCAGACCCCGTCGTTTGTGCCGGACATGAGCGGGGACTACGTCATCGACCTTGCGGCGGGTACGGGAAGCGGTACCGTGAACGAGCTCTTCACCGTTACGGCGAGTAGCTATGTCGGTGCAAAGGACTGCGAGCTCTGCCACAACGGTAGCCTGATGACGGATCTTACGACGGGGTATTCGACGACCGGGCATGCAAGCGCCTTCGACGCACTGGGTGCTGCCTATAGTGTGGACGAGAGCTGCCTTCAGTGCCACACAACGGGCTTCGATAAAACGGCGACGGCGGCCAACGGGGGGTTCGACGACATAGCACGCGACCTCGGGTGGACAGTTGCGGTGCCGGTGTCCTACCAGTCGCTGCCGGCGGGGCTACAGGCGATGGCGAACGTCGGCTGCGAGTCGTGCCACGGTCCGGGGGGCGTGCACACGGGCTCTTATTCCTTCGATACGAGCGTGTGCGCACAGTGTCACGATAATGCACCGTTCGACCCGGAATATACCCAGTGGCTCGGTTCGCCTCATGCACAGTCGGTCTCGCCGGCGGGCATGAACCTGGCAGGTTCAGGGTTTACGACCTGCAGGGCGTGTCATTGGTCGCTCGATATCGTCGATACGAACATGGAAGGGAACGGCATGGTACCGTTCGTGACATCTAATGAACAGCCCGTGAACTGCATCGCATGCCACGACCCCCATAGCGGGGCGAGTCCCTACTCGTTGCGGGTGTACGCCGACGTTGCGGTCGCGGGAGGCTCATTTACGGTGACGGACGTGGGCGAGGGGGCTGTATGCATGAAGTGTCACACGGACAGCACCGCAAGCCCGGACACGTCTGCGGGCAGCGGAAAGGAGCCCCGGTATACGACCGCCGAGGTGTTTGCACAGGGGCAGGGCTTTACCCTCGCAGGCGCGGGTGCGTACGCGTCGTCGATAACCGAGAGTTCGTACCATGCAGGCGCCGGGGACTTTGCGGACCTCTGTGTTACCTGTCATATGGCGCAGACGCCTGCACCCGGACAGCCAGGCTACGACACGACGGGCGAGCATACCTTCATGATGACGGACGCGGCGGGCGATGACCATGTCGCGGTGTGCGACACCTGCCATGCGGGCAGCATCGCCGTGTCAGGCTTTGACACCGTCGACCCTCTGTATCCGACCGCGAACTGGGACGGAGACCCGACCGGTGCAACCGAGGGCGTGCAGGACCAGGTCCATGGACTTCTGAGCGTGCTCGCCTGTGCCATAACGACGGGCGCAAGTCAGTCCTGTACGGTCGATACGACGGACATCGACGGGGGCCCTGTATCATGGACGATCACGATACCGGCAACAAGGACCGCGGCAACCGCCTCTGTCTCGTTGACCGGGACGACCTTTGCGGTCTGGCCCACGGCGACTACCCAGGAAAGGGACGCGGTCTACAACTGGTATGTCGTCGATAACGAGGGGAGCTACGGTATCCACAACACTGCGTTCGACGTCATGCTGCTGCAGAAGGCCTTCAAGGACCTTACCGGGTCGGACATACCGGGCGCAACGATACGACAGTAGGGGAAGCGGTGTCCCTATCTTACGAGCCGCTGTCCCTTTCGAGCTGGTCGACGATCTTCTCGTACCTCTCGTGGACGCCCTCTCCGAGCCTTTTCTCGATCTCTTCGAACCTTCCGACGAGCTCCTGATCCATGTCCGAGAGCATGTCCTCTGCCATGGGGTAGAGGATGTTGTCCTCTTTGTTGATGTGCTGGCTGAGAAGGCCGATGTATCCCCGTGCGTTCTTTGCAAATTCCTTGCCTGCGCCGGCGTCCCCTTTCTCGTAGTCGTCTATGGCCTTTGCCATGCCTTTTACGTAGCCCCTGCCCATCTCGTGCTCGGCGAGCATGACGCCCACGGGGCCTCCGTTGCGCGGCATGCCGTGTGTCTCCATCTCTGCAAACAATACCCCCTCTTCCTTGGCGTGATGGCACGTGTCGGCAAATGTCCTTATAAAGTCCACGCAGGCCTTCAGCCTTTCCGGCTGTACCGTCCCGCCCTGTTCGAGCTTCCTGCTGTAGTTGGACAGCACGTTCAACATCTTTTCTATTATCCTGTGCTCGTGCATGAGCATGTGCGTCGAGTCCATTTCGTCCTCCTTTTTATCTTAAGGTAAGACGTGTCGATAGAAAGTTGTATGATCCATATCATGCACCGCCTGCTCAGGCTGGCTGCCCCTTCACCCTCTCCTTTCTCCTCATGTAGAGGGCCGAGAGCAGTATGCCCACCTCGTAGAGGACGATCAGCGGCACCGCTACGAGGGTCTGGTTGAACACGTCGGGACTGGGGCTCAGTATGGCGCCGAGTATGAACGCGCCCACGACCGCATACCTCCTCTTTTCCGCAAGTCCCTGCGGGGTCACGATCCCCATCGCCGAGAGGATCAGGAGCACGAAGGGCAGCTCGAACACGAGCCCGAACGACAGGATGAACTGCAGGCAGAAGTCCACGTACTGCTCCACGCTGCGCATCGGAACGAGC
>JAMCVD010000073.1 GCA_023381995.1 Deltaproteobacteria bacterium | reverse complement strand
TCGCAAAAGCGGCCAGCGTTCCGATACTCGTCGCCATAAACAAGATCGACAAGCCGGAGGCCCAGCCACAGAAGGTAATGCAGCAGCTCTCGGACCACGGTCTCATACCCGAGCAATGGGGCGGGAACACACTCTATGCAATGATATCCGCCAAGAAGAAGACCGGGATCAACGAGCTGCTCGAGCTCATCCTCCTGCAGTCGGAGATGATGGAGCTCAAGGCAAATCCCGATAAAAGGGCGAAGGTAACAATCATAGAAACGCGCATGGACAGGGGCTTCGGAGTGATGGCCACCGGAATAGTCAGGGAGGGAACGCTGAAAAAGGGCGACTATATCGTCTACGGACCCAACTATAACAGGGTGAAGACACTGCTGGACGATACGGGCAAGGTCATCACGAGTGCCGGCCCGTCGATGCCGGTAGAGATCATCGGCCTCGAATCGCTGCCGGAGGTCGGGGACGCCGTGTTTGCCGTCGAAGGGGAGGAAACGGCCAGAAAAATCATCGAGCACAGGATAAGCCAGCAGCAGCTCGCACCGACCGCGAAGAGGGCCAAGATATCCCTCGAAGACATCTACAAAAAAATAGAAGAGGGAAGCATAAAGGAGCTGCCCGTCCTGCTCAAGTGCGACGTCATGGGCTCGCTCGGCGCAATAAAAGACGCCGTCGAGGGGCTCTCGCACGAGGACGTCAAGGTCAGGATCATACACTCCGGCATCGGCGGCATCAACGAGAGCGATGTCATGCTTGCGGCCGCATCGGACGGGATCATCATCGGCTTCAATGTCAGGCCCGATGCAAAGGCCGTCCAGATTGCGGGGACCAATAACATTCAGGTCAAGACCTACAATATCATCTACGACCTGATCGAAGACATCAAGAAGGCCCTCACCGGACTGTTGAAGCCCGTCATAAAAGAAAAGATCATCGGCAGGGCAAAGGTGATCGAGATCTTCAAGATCAGCAAGGTGGGCGTGATAGCCGGCTCCACGGTCATGGACGGCAAGATAGAGAGGGGCGCCAGCGTAAGGGTCATACGGGAAGGGGTCGTCGTCTACGAGAGCAGGATCGGCTCCCTGAAGAGGTTCAAAGAGGACGTCAGGGACGTCGAGAAGGGGTTCGAATGCGGCATCGGCATAGAGAAGTTCAACGATATAAAGAAAAACGATGAGCTGGAAGCCTACAGAATGGAAAAGGAAGACATAGTACCCTGAGCCATGATACCGAACAGGCCGCAGAGGCTGGGAGAGCTCCTCAAAGAGGAGATTATAGCCATACTATCGAAAAGGGTGAGGGATCCGAGGATAGGCTTCATAACGATCAACGAAGTCGCCGTGAGCCCGGACCTCAGGTCAGCGGTCGTCTATTACACGATCATCGGCAGCGATAAACAAAAGGAGCAGGCCGCACTCGCACTCGAGAAGACGTCCGGTTTCATACGCAGGGAGCTCATGCTCCTCCACCTCAACGTCAAGCACCTGCCGGCGCTGACATTCAGGTACGACACGTCCATCGACTACGGAGAGAGGATAGACAACGTCCTCAGGAAGCTGAAGCATTTATGATCGATACAAAAAGCGTAAACGAGCTCAAGAGCCTGATACGGAACAACACGACGTTCTTTATACTCTCCCACGTAAACCCGGAGCCCGACACCATAGGCGCGGCCCTGTCTCTCTATCACTATCTGAAAGGGATCGACAAAAGGCCCGTCGTCTACAATGCCGACGGTATCCCCGGATTCATGAAGTTCATGCAGTATTCCGACGTCATACGCACCGCCATACCGCACGGAAAGTTCGACATCGCCATAAGCGTAGACGCCGGCGGGCTGGACATGCTCGGCGACGACTTCGATAAGCTCAAGAGGGACAAGACCGTCAATATAGACCACCACAGGACAAACACCATGTTCGGAGATCTGAACATAGTGGACCCCTGTGCGTCCGCCGTATGCGAGCTCCTGTACACCCTTTTCAAAAAGATGGGGATACGCATCGACGGCACGATATCGTCCCTGCTCCTCACGGGCATAATATACGACACCGGATCATTCAGGTACAGGAACACGACCGCCAGGACACTGAGGATCGCATCGGAGCTCGTAAAGCGCAGCCACGGCATATCGGACATCGCCGAAAGGCTCTACGAGAACCAGTCCATCGGAAGACTGCGGCTGATCGAGAAGATGATCGATACAATCGAGCTCTCCATGGACGGCAGGATAGCGTCCAGCGTGCTCACGAGGGACATGTACGACGCCACGGGGACTACCAGGGAAGATGCGGAGGGACTCATAGACTATCCCAAATCGATAAGCGGGGTCGCCGTGGCCGTCCTTTTCCGGGAGACCGAGGACAACAGGTACAAGGTAAGCCTTCGGTCGAAGAGCAATGTCGACGTCGCCGAGATAGCGGAGAAGTTCGGAGGCGGGGGACACACGAATGCAGCGGGATTCACCGTGAGTGGAAGGCTGATGGACATAAAAAACGAAGTATTGAACTCAGTGCTGGAGAGACTCACGTAGCATATGCAGGCGTCGTTACGTATTTCCGGGGCCATCCTGATCGACAAGCCGTCCTCCATGACATCGTACGATGTCGTACGGGAGATAAAGAGGGCGGTGCCGGGCTGCAAGATAGGACACACGGGCACCCTCGACCCGCTGGCAACGGGACTCATGATACTCCTCATGGGCACATCGACAAGGCTTGCGGACCGCTTCCTCAAATTGGACAAGGCCTACAGCTTTACGGTAAGGCTCGGACAGGAGACGGACACGATGGACAGTACGGGCACCATAATAAAGGAATGCGACTACGGCAACGTTACGGAGGACGCATTGAAGGCGGCGGCACTGGCGCTCAGGGGCGACATCGAGCAGACCCCTCCCCTCTACTCTGCCATAAAATACAAGGGGAGACCGCTCTACGCGTACGCGAGGAGCGGGCAGGAAGTCGCAGTCACGCCGAGGACGGTACACATACGCGATATCTCCATCGACAGCTTCTCTCCCCCGTACGCCGTCCTTACGGCTGAGGTATCCTCCGGGACGTACATACGATCTCTTGCAAAATCCGTCGGGGATGATATAGGCTGTGGTGCACACGTTACCGCATTGAGACGTCTCAGCATCGGCGGCTTCAGCGTACGACAGGCATACCGGCTGGACTATGCAGTGCGGTGTCTGCGGCAGGGCCCGGTAGACCTCGTCAGGAAGAGCGTGACACTGTCACCCGGCCTTTCTGCGATGGACGTGGAATTCATCGTCCTGCCTCCCCCGTGAGGGCGCTGGCGGGGACCGTGGATTCGCTACAGACAAGGACATTTGGGCAATAGTGGACAATACAGACAAACTTTTGGAAGGTTAAAGAGTGTACAATAGGAGGTTACAATGGCTTTGACAAAGGAGAAAAAGGCAGAGATTATCGGCGGCTTCGCCGTGCACGATAGGGACACCGGCTCGCCGGAGGTACAGATCTCTCTCATAACGCAGAGGATCACTATGCTGGAGGAGCATTTCAAGACGCACAAAAAGGACCACCACTCGAGACAGGGGCTCCTGAAGCTTGTGAGTCAGAGGCGCAGTCTTTTGAACTATCTGAAGAAAGACTCGGGGAAGAGATACAATGAACTATTAAATAAACTGGGGATAAGGAAATAAACATGATAATAAAAAAATCTGTCCAGCTTGGAGGCAGGGAATTTACCATAGAAACAGGCAGAATGGCCAAACAGGCTCATGGCTCTGCCTATGTGAGCTACGCGGACACCGGTGTCCTGACGACGGCAGTCGCGGGCTTTGAGCCGGTCGAAAAACAGGACTTCGTGCCACTCACCGTCGAATACCAGGAACGATTCTATTCCGCAGGCAGGATACCCGGCGGATACTTCAAAAGAGAGGGCAGGCCCTCGGAAAAAGAGATCCTGTCGTCGAGACTGACCGACAGGCCCATACGGCCCCTCATCCCGAAAGGCTTCAACTACGAGCTGCAGGTCGTCTCATCCGTAATATCGGCGGACCAGAAGAACGATCCGGACATCGTTGCCCTGACCGCGGCGTCCGCTGCCCTGATGTTCTCTGACATCCCCTTCGGCGGCCCTATCGCCGCGGTCGAGGTGGGGAGGATAAAGGGCGAGCTGGTCCTCAATCCCACGGTGGACCAACTGCTCGAAAGCGACATGGACATAATAATAGCGGGCAGCAAGGACGCAGTCGTCATGGTCGAGGGGGGCGCAAACAACGTCCCGGAGGAAGAGATACAAAAGGCCATATTCTATGGACACAGGATGATGCAGCCCCTCATAGAGATGCAGGAATCGATCGCTCGGGAGCTCAATGTCAAGAAGCGAGAGTGCAGCGGCAGCTTGATAAGCGACGAGCTCTACGAGATGGTAAAGGGGAAGTACTCCACGGCTCTCAGGGACGTCCTTACGACGAAGAAGAAGCAGGAAAGGCAGATAAAGGAGAGAGAGCTCTTCAGGAAATCGATAGAAGAGTCGACCGCCGATGCGAAGCATGAGCCTGCAGAGGTCGAAATGGCGCTCGACAAGCTGCAGTCCGAGATGGCACGCGAGATGATCACGAAAGAGCAGAGACGCATAGACGGAAGGAGCCTCGACGAGGTAAGGCCCATAACGTGCGAGGTGGGCATGCTGCCGCGGACACACGGGTCGGCCCTGTTCACCAGGGGCGAGACCCAGGCGCTCGTCGTCACGACGATAGGCACATTCGACGACGTGCAGTTCATAGACGAGATCGGCGGCGAGAACAGGAAGAGGTTCATGCTGCACTACAACTTCCCGCCGTACTCCGTAGGCGAGGTGAAGCAGATGAGGGGGCCCGGGAGGAGGGAGATCGGGCACGGTGCACTTGCGGAGCGGGCGATACACCCGGTGGTACCGGTCGAAGACGAGTTCCCCTATACGATCAGGGTGGTCTCGGACATCCTCGAGAGCAACGGCTCCTCTTCCATGGCGACCGTGTGCGGTGCGACCCTGTCGCTCATGGACGCCGGGGTCCCGATAAAGTCTCCCGTTGCAGGGATTGCTATGGGACTGATAAAAGACAGCGATAGATACTTCATACTGACCGACATACTCGGCGACGAGGACCATCTCGGAGACATGGACTTCAAGGTCGCAGGAACGAAGGAGGGAGTAACGTCGATCCAGATGGACATCAAGATAGCGGGAGTCACCGAGGAGATCATGAACGACGCACTGAAGCAGGCTAAGAAGGCAAGGCTGCACATCCTCGACGTGATGCTTCAGGCAATACCCGTGCCCAGGGCGGACATATCCGAGTACGCGCCGAGGATCGTGAACATGACGATAAAGACAGGCAGGATAAAGGACCTCATAGGGCCGGGCGGCAAGAACATAAAGAACATCGTGGAAAAAACGGGCGTCAAGATCGACGTGGACGACTCGGGCAAGGTGCGGATAGCATCGGCCGACACCGCTCTCATGACAAAGGCCATAGAGATGGTAAAGTCGCTCACGCAGGACGCAGAGATCGGGGCAATATACACCGGCAAGGTGAAGAAGATCATGGATTTCGGCGCCTTCGTCGAAATCTTCCCGGGCACCGAAGGACTCGTCCACATATCGCAACTTGAGGAACACAGGGTCAAACGTGTGGAAGACGTCGTCAGAGAGGGCGACGAGATACCCGTCAAGGTGCTCGATATCGACAGGGAGGGCAAGATAAGGCTATCTCGGAAAGAAGCGCTGAGGGACAACGCGGACAAGAAGGTGTAACGGCTTGTCTTTCAATCCATAACGTTGTAAGAGGGCGTAGGAGGCTGCGTATGAAAAGGGTCGGGGTTTATCTTGCGGCTGTGGCGTCTCTGATCTTGGCAGGGGGCTGCTCTTCCCCTTCGGGACCCCAAGGCAATACCACGGCGCAGATCGTAGACATGGCACACGTCGGCACCGTGCAGACGGACGGCGGTACGCTCATACTGGCGCACTTCAAGGGCAGCTATTACGATATGGGCTATCAGGAGGGCTACCTGCTCGGCGATAAGATTATAGATCTGTGGAACACATTCATGGTCTCGATAAACCAGCAGATGGGCCTGGACGAATCGAGCGCCCTCAGTATCCTTACCGGTCTGTACGGCAACTATCAGCCTTACATACCACGAGAATACAACGACGAGATACGCGGCGTCGTGGATGGTGCGGTTGCGGCCGGCTTTCTGACGGACGACACGACGGAGAGGACCTACCTCCAGGACGTACTCAACAGCATCATCGTCATAACGGACTACTTCTCGTGCAGCTTCTTTGCGGCATGGGGCCCGAGGACCGTCGACGGGAAGATGTTCTCATCGAGGGACCTGGACTGGAACAGCGATACGGGCATCGCAAGCTACAAGATGCTCGCGGTCTACGACCCCGATGGCCAGATCCCCTATATGATTGCGACCTACACGGGTCTGCTCGGCGCACTGAACGGCATGAACATGAGCGGTATCACGGTGTCCGAGATAGGCTCCCATAACGCCGACACGACCTACCAGGGGGAGCCATGGTCCCTGAGGATGCGCGATATCCTGTCGACGGCCGGCAGCCTCGCGCAGGTAAAGACAATACTCTGGGACTTCAAGGACAGGCCAAACACCGGGGGGTATAACTGGATGTTCTCGTACGGCGACCCTTCGGGCAACGGCGCGAACGCCGGGGCGTATTCCGTGGAGTCGGACTCCATGACGACCTCGGTGTTCGGGGACGACAGCGACATCGAGAGGGACGCTGTATGGATTGACAACGAGGGCAACCCCGTTACCTCGGCGGTGCTCAAAAGGCCGGAGACAGACCCCTCATCGTCAGCGAGCCCGATGCCGGTAGAGTTCTGCTACGAGAAGCCAGCATCGTGCCTGACCGACACGATGTGCTATTTCTTTACGGACACACAGACCGGCCTGCCCGCGGGAAGGACCTTCACGGCCGCGAGCCCGTTCACCTACGATGTCACGGCAGATACAAGTCCCCTGCACCCGTCATACACGGTCAACAACGGCCTTGCACCGGGCATTCACTACGGCCTTCCGATGACCTATGCGGTATTCAAGAACGACGTCGCACTCACGCCGTCCGTCAGACAGACGCAGACGGCCACGTCAGGCCCGGGAAACACGGGCTTCAATCTCTCCGCCTGCGGGGGCGACGACGGCGACCCGATACAGGACGTCAACAGGTACTGGGCGATGTACTGGCTCATAACGACCTACGAGACAGGGGGCACCTATATAAACAACAGGGACACATGGAAGGTGCTCGACAATGTCCCTCCGACAAAGATCGGGCTTGAGCAGGCCGCTACCATCGCAAGTGCCGTTGCCATGTCAGGGGACATCATATCGATAGCCTATGCACCCACAGACCTCGACATCGCTGTCGCCTATGAGTCGGGCAAGGGGCCGACATGGCGCCCGGCATCGTCCAACACATACTACGTGTTCAGCCTCAGGGCCCTGCTCGCAAACGACTTTACGCCGATGACGACCTATAAGCCATGGCCCAAGTGACCCGAATGACGGAATAAGGCTATTACTCTACTTTAAAATCTATGGTCTTGAGGACACGTCCGTCCGCAGACTGTACCTCGACCTTCCAGTCGCCCTTCATGCCGGGCAATACGAGCTTGTCGCTGAATGTACGCCAGCTCATGGATTTCACGGACAGGGTTATACTCGCGACCTCTTTGTTATCAAAAAACCAGACATGCTTGATCTCGGTCGGCTCCTTTGCTCCCACGATCCTCGTAAAGCAATACAGCTTGCCGACTGTCGGCGAAAAGGTGTCCGCTGCCCCTACGGGCGTTCTGTTCTCTACCCCCGTTGCTATAACGGCGTCTACGACCTTGAGCGCAGGCGCTTTCTGCACGGCGGCCTTCGGCTGCGAGACGCTGTTGCTCGTCGCCGTCGGAGATACCGCCTTCGCAGCCCCACCGTTCTCCTGGGCCACAGCCAGCCCCGTCGTTAGAAGCAAAGCTACCGTCATCATTCTGACCACTCTCAACATATCTTCCTCCTTTTTTACGCCTTTCCTTTATACTCAGGCGTTGTTTTTTACACCTATTTTCCCTTGAATGCACTCTGCGAATGGGCAAGCAGATAGTTGACTATAATCTTTGCGTCCCGCTCGCTGATGAAGCCAGGCCTCTTCTGCTGCATGAGCTTGACTGTTTCCTCCCATCCCCTGCGGTCTTTCTCCATATTCAAGGGTATCTGATCCGAGTGGCAGGCGGAACATTTTGAATGAAAGAGCCTTCCCGGAGCATCGCTGCTGCCCCCCGCCCTCGTGAGGATGGGAAACATCGCCACAGCCGCCGCTATCATTACCACAATGGATATACGCTTCGTATCTTCCTCCACCTACCTTCTTACAACCTTAGGGGGCCAAAAACAAGCTTTTTATGCCGTGGGCGCCGCTGCCACCGGGTCTTTCCAAAAGACAGGGTTGACACCGTAGGAAACAATACGCACCATAAAATGAGAAGCGGGGATAAGGACCGTCTCCGGAAGACGATGGATCCCATTCCCCGTGGGATGATCGTATGAGGATAGGACGTGTGACAGCGACACTGGCAGTGCTTGCGATATCGTTGAGCTCATGCATCTCGCTCACGGTGTCGCAGAAAAAGGAGTACGTCACCCTTATGTCCGACGCGGCATCTTCGGTGAAGATGCTGAGGGGAGGTCTCAACAGCAGCATTTACAAAGCGCTCAGGGGGGCAGGTCCCACAGACACCGTGCAGGGCACGCTGCCAGACAGGTACATGGATGTCCTGAAAAAATTCAGCTTTGAGCTCAACCCCGATGGAGACCTCTATCACCTGAAGCTCGTGGACAACAGTGGGCTGAGCCTGTTCAACTACGACTGTACGCTCGGGGTCGACAGCACGGTCTCCATGGCCCCCGGCAGGCTCGGCCTCGATTCCATAGGGCTCTACGAAAGATGCAGGCAACGATAAAGGTGCATAGACGAAGGACCAGACACGCGGTAAGGTCAAGGGCAAATAATTTTATCTAAAAAGAAAAACTACAAAAAAACAAGCCTTGAAAATTTGCTTGCAATCAACAAGCAGTTCACTATATTTGGTAGAACAGTCTGCAAAACATATATGGCTAAAAGAGATAACGATCAAGACTACAAATGGTGGGTCCTTGTCATAGTCATGATCGGCAGCTTCATGAGCGTATTGGACAGCTCGGGCATGAACATCGCCCTGCCGCATTTTATGGTCGCATTCGGCATAAATATGGAGCAGGTGGAATGGATCTCCACGGTCTATATGCTTGCGTTTGCCGTCTTCATATTATTCTCGACATGGATGAAGACTCTAATCGGACTAAAACAAACATTTTTACTCGGCTTGTCCTTTTTCGTCGTCGGTTCGTTTCTGTGCAGCTTTGCTTGGAGCCTCGATTCCCTTATCTCCTTCAGGGTGATCCAAGCAATCGGTGCCGGCGCCATTACCCCGATAAGCGTGACGATGCTGTCAGAGGTATTCCCGAAAGAAGAAAGGGGTTTCGCACTCGGCATGTGGGGGGCAGGGACCACGGTAGCGCCGGCAGTGGGCCCCATGATGTTCGGCTATATCATCGATCATGTAGGCTGGCGTGCATTGTTCTATATAAACATCCCCATAGGCATGCTGACTCTGTTCTGGGCCATCACGGTGCTAAGACCGTCAAAAGGGGATTTCAAACTCTACAAGAATTTTGATTATATAGGTTTTATCACATTCTCCGTGTTCATCAGCAGCCTGATGATCGCCCTCCAAAAGGGGCAGGAAAAGGGATGGACCTCCGGGTATATAACCTCTCTGTTTGCAGCGTCGTATTTCTCGTTTCTGATATTCGTGATGACGGAGTTTATAGTCAGACACCCGATCATGGACCTCTCTATCTTTAAAAATTATAATTTTACGCTGTCCAACATCATGCAACTTACCAGGTCCGTGGCTTTGATAGGGAGTGTTTTTCTCATGAGCATGTTTTTTCAGAACCTTATGAATTACTCGGCAACCCTGACCGGCATGATGTTGATCCCGCAGGCGCTTGCCCTGACCGTCAGTATGCCGATCGCCGGGAAGATTTCCGACCGGCTGGGTGCAAAAAGACCATTGCTCTTCGGCACCCTGTTAACGGCATTTTCCCTGTATTATTTCTCTTCTTTATCAATCTTCTCGAGTTCCGGTTTTATCGTGATGGGTATGATAATGCGGGGATGCGGGATAAGTTTTATCATGGCACCGCTGACAATTTCCGCAATAAATGCATTGGATCCAGAACAGGTGAATCTGGGCTCCGGTATCTTGAACCTCCTCCTGAGGATCGGGAGTTCATTCAGCATAGCGATAATGGGTGTTATTGTGCAAAACAGGACGGACTTTCACCTGTCGAATTATACGGGCAACATAGTCTATAACTCGTCGTCTTGGTACGAAGCGTTAAACAAAGTGAAAGGATATGCCCTGAGCAAGGGAGTTAGTTTCTATAACGCGAGAATTGCAGGCAAGGGAATATTCATCGGGTATTATTTAAAAAGATGGGCCAATGTAAATGCCTATGATGATGCATTCTTTATCTCCGCGCTGTTTGTACTTGCCAGCACGGTTCCCACGCTTATGTTGAAAAACATTATCTATAAAAAGTCGACACAGGGAAAAGATGCCACTGAGGCTGCTACGACAGAACCAGAATAATATTAGGCGCATCAACGCCCATAGAGGTCAATGATCACCGTGCTTATGCCGTTGCCCTCTGCGATGGCGGAGTACACGTCCACCGCCGGCTGTACCGTGGTCCTCGCAAAGTCGGTGGCAGCGGTCGGCTCTGTGAACGATGGGGCCGTGAAGTCGTCTACATAAAACAGCCCGTAGTTTTGCTTATAGCCGGATGTCCATTCGTAATCGTAGTCCAGTGTCCAGTAGAGGTATCCGAGGACGTCCGAGCCCTGGTTCATGGCGCTGTGCACGGCCACGATGTTCTGGACGATGTACTTCGCCTTTACGATCGGGTCGGCGGTCCATCCGCAACCGTTCTCCGTTATGAGCAGGGGCAGGTGGTACCGCTGTGCGCACTCGATCAGGATGTCCGTAAGGCCCTGTGTCTCAAGCAGGAAAAAGGTATCAAGTCTTGACATTTGACTCTATTTTCTTGATTGTTTTTGCCAATCCCTTGTTCACTCCGAGTTCTCCTTCAAATCGCACAAACTCCTTGCGCATCGCACTGGAGTGTATACCCCAAAATATCTCCCCTGCCTCCCGATTGCATTTATGAACCAGAGTACTTAGCGTACGATTTTTTCCGTTTCGTGAGCTGGGGCCTATTATGTGACTGCCTTTTTATGCATTATTGCAGCGTACGTGACGTCTTCTTCACAAGTAAGTCATTCTTCTATGGCGATTAAGCCTTTTTCAAGCACGATATTAAGTAGTAACAAAGCTGATCCCGTAGGGCGTTTTGTGCCTTGCTCCCAGTGCTTAACTGTATGAGGGCTGACATTCAAGTGCATAGCAAGTACCGGCTGACTTACCTTTTCACGATCCCGGATTTTTTTATTTCCTTCGGTCCCATTTTCTTTAATTTTGGCATGCATAAAGCATCGAACTCACGCATTGTTACCTTGTCAACCAGGCCAATCTCATGCAAACCTTTTACTGTGTCGTGCACAACCTTTTTTATTGTTTTGTCCATTACAGCACCTCCATAAGTCGGTTGTTCTTTATTGCGTTATTAAGTTCTTCATCGCTGTACGCTAAAAGTAAAACAGCTAATTTTTTGAGCGCTCTTTCCTCTGTCTCACCGATGTTTGTCTTTTTCTTTCCTTATGTGTCTTATCCTTTGCCCCACATCTTTTCTAATACTATCCATTCTTTTGATCCCTTAAAATGGTTATAACAAAGGGTATGGCATATTAAAATCCAATATAAGTCCAATTATTGTGTTACTGATACCTTTTCTTGATGTTCCTTGAGGATTTGATCCTTGATATAGCTGTAGTTATAAAATTTTATCGGAATGTCTTTGTTCTCAATCATCTTCTTCTCTGTTTCTAACTGTTTGATAATTATCTTTTCTAGATGTTTTCTAATTCTTTTCGGAGTTGTCCTTTTATACTGAATTGAGAAACCTTCAGGATTGTTTTTGTATGCACCGAGTAATTCAATTCAAAAAATCGTCTTCTTTTAATAGCTAAAATCTGTAGAACTTGATCCAACGTACTCTGGTTGTTTAAATACTTTTCCAGTAGAGCTTTTACTTGTTTATCCACAAACTTCTTGTGCAATTGTTTGCCCATACTTTGATTCCTCCTCCTAATTTAAATTTAAAAGAAGATGATCTAAACTATGGAGTATTTTTTCAATGCTATTTGTATAACCAGGTTGTTTTTATTATTCTGTATGGAAAATAGCTTTCAGAAAGCCATTTGCAAGAACGATTTCTTTGGGGTTGATAAGTTTATATCCAATCTATTATTCCTGTAAAACTAATTAACATCGTTTGAAGGAGTGCACTTTTCAAGTTTAAATCACTCAAAAACAGTGCACTTTTCAAGTTTAAATGACACATATACATGCCTCCCTTGTCTCCTTACCATTTACGTTGTATAATAATTGATGTCAATTTCCTTAAGCATGCATCATAGAAAAAAGGGAGATGTTGATGGTACAAAAAAAACTTTATCCGGATTCAGGTGTTGAGCTTACACCCTCTATAGCAAAGCATTATGACAGACTGATGAATGCGATTTCGTTCGGTATCTACAGCAGATTCATCAGTAAGGCTATCGCCGATATGGATATCAAACGGGATGACAGCATTCTGGATCTTGGCTGCGGCACAGGCAGGAATGCATCATTGATGTTGCGGTATCTAGGAGATAAAGGAGGGATTACCGGCATTGATCTTTCACCGGTCATGCAAGGGCAATTCGAAAAACGCTTTGCCGATGAGCATCGTGTTACATTTCAGAGGCAAAGGATAGATGTTCCTTTCGAACTTGGTAAGCTGTTCGACATTATTTTCATCAGCTTCGTAATACATGGATTTCCGCATGAGGTCCGCAAGGTCATCATTGAAAGCGTCGTCCGCCATCTTAAACCGGGCGGCTCATTCATGGTCCTCGATTTTGCCGAATTCGACATGGCAAAAATGCCCGCATTGTACCGCTGGGTTTTCAAAACGGTAGAATGCAAATATGCCTTCGATTTTATTGAAAGGGATTGGAAGGCTATTTTGAGCGGTTATGGATTCGGCAGCTTTACGGAGCATCAGTATATAAAAAAGTACGTAAGGCTTTTGAAAGGGGTAAAAGAGAAATAATTAAAGTGTAAAATAATGAGGTATATTTATGACCCTTAGTTATAGAATAAAAGCCTATTGGATGACTATTCTTTCTCCAACCTTAACCTCTTTATAAATAGCGGGGAAGGCATTTTTAAATGCTGCAATACTTTCATCACAACTATCATGTGCCGATAGAGCTACAACACCAGGATTCCGCTTCTTCAGCAAATCAATATTTTCTTTGACCGCATCAATAGTAATCGGTGACCATGGTGGCCTGCATATTCCTATATATTTTTGCATGTTAATCCCCATTATTTTAATCCTTGAAGCTGTGACAGGATAATGAAGGCCTCCGATGATTCCGTAAATGGGCTCTTCAAAAAGTGATTCAGCACGCATTAATATCTTCGGTAACGTTTGATGACCGCATCCTACTATAAGCAGGATGCCTTTACCTTTCATATTAATAGCAAGAGCCTGTTCTTCTATCCAACCGGAATAAAAATCCTGATTTGCTATCGTGCCAATAGTTGTTACACCTTCAGATATAACAGTCGGATTTTTTGAGAGGATAGGGCTTAGTCCGGGGTAGGTCATGGGTATAGGTGTATAAACAGTTTTTTCCCCCAGATCAATTTGCTGATTGGCCAAAGAAAATGTGCGCTGTCTTTGCCATTTCATACCCCCTACATGGTCAAGATGGTTGTGAGATATGACAATCGTATCAAAATCATCCATCGTTATGCCTAATTGCTTCATGTTATTGATAAGAGGCGATGGATCGGTTTGTTTCATATTAAATCCAACATCAAATAAGATTGATACGTTATCTGTTTCTATAAGATAAGAAACGCCTGCTTCGCCTTTTAGCGCTTCACGGCTTGTATACCAGTCAATCAAAGGTATTATCTGACAAAATTGTACCGTGCCTAAGTTATGCATCTTTTGAATATTGGAATGCTGCCAATGCAGTTCCGCTTTTCGTTTGCCTGATTTGAAACGAATTGTCAGATACGTGAATAAAATAAGAACAATCCCTAAAAGAATCAAAATTACAATCATCATTTTATGTTTATATAGTTTTGAAACAAAAATGCAAGGTATTTAAATGTAACTATTTATTTAATAAATAATCTCTTTAAACATGCTTTTTTAAAACTTATCATGGGTACTTTCCTTGCATATTCAATATAATCGTTTCCGAATTTTTTTCTGCATTCCATCTCTTCAAAGATGAGCACCATTATTGCTATAAAAGTCATCTCTATAGGTGCAATGATGATTATAAAGGTAATTGAACCTAATAAAAGGCCAAAGGCTAACGGAAGCAGAATTAAGCCGAAAAACATAGGATGTCTCATACAACTATAAATGCCACTGGTAACCAGTCTATTAGTTTCAAGTCTGGGCAAGTCCTCCGTCCTTCCGTATTTTGCCAATTCTCTGCCGCCAACACCTGCTGCATGAAATGAAAACTTAAAAAGCAGAAGTCCTATTAAGGCAAAGATAATATGCAAATATACATTGTAAAAAATTGTTCTAAAATAATGCAGGTCTAAAGCAATAGACAGCCAGGTCCCACCTATTATTAATATAAACCATAAAATGATTCTAATAACTACAGAGGCCGTAGTTTTTATCTTAAATATCTTCAAGGGTTTCATAAAATCTTCTTTCTATCTTCCCAGACAGCATATTTATTTACTTCTATTTTAAACAACATGCAATCCTATTTTTCAAATGCATTTTTCGGGTTAATAAACAAAATGGCGGGGAAACCTCTTTCCTACACGATACATCCCTGCAAAGGTGATTAGGTTCTTACATGGTAACTTCTATGCAGGATGCAGAGAAAACTTTGTACGTTATTGAAAAATCTCTCCTAGACCCTCTTTTCCAAAGAGGGGGATTTTTAGATTCTTTCTTTGTAACTTCTATGCAGAATACAAAGAAGATTAGTCTCCCTCTTAAAATAAGAGGGACGGAAGGGAGTTATGAGATTGTACCACTACATTTCGCTCTATTATTACTGACGCCTGAGGTAACGCCCCTATCCCCTCTTACTCTAAGAGGGGTAACGCAGAAGTTCGGGAATAAAGAGTTTTGGTTGCGGCTGAAAGCCGCCTTAGATCTTATGCTCGTTTCCTTGACAAATTATAAGCATATGCTTATAATTATCTATGAATAAAGGAGGATAACTACTCAAGTCTTTAACATTGAGAGGAAAGCTGTATGATACTCTTTGGTCCTATACCCTCACGAAGGCTTGGCAGGAGTCTCGGAATAAATAATATTCCGCCAAAGCGCTGTAGCTATTCGTGTGTTTATTGCCAGATCGGAAGAACAAATTCCATGAGAAAAATGAGATCACATTTTTATGATCCGGAACAGATTTTTAATGAAACTGCACTTAGAATTACAGAACTCAAAAAGTCTAATGAGAAGGTAGATTATCTTTCTTTTGTTCCTGACGGTGAACCAACTCTTGATATTAATCTTGGTAAAACGATAGAAAAACTAAAAGTAATTGGGATCAAGATTGCTGTGATAACGAATGCTTCTTTAATCTGGGATGAACAAGTGCGTAATGATTTGATGAATGCCGATTGGGTTTCCTTAAAAATAGATTCAACAGATAAGGAGATATGGCGAAAGATAGATCGTCCGCATGGCTCTCTCAGCCTTCTGAAAATTCTTGATGGAATAAGACAATTTTCCAGGCAATTTAAAGGAACATTGGTTACTGAAACAATGCTTGTCAAGGGACTGAACGACTCCATGAATGTGCTTGAACAAACTGCAGATTTCATTGGGGATATTCAACCGTCAACAGCGTACATTCTTGTGCCTACCCGTCCTCCTGCTGAGAAAAATGTATTGCCTCCAGATGAAATAACATTAAACATTGCATATCAGATATTCATAAAGACAATAAAGCATGTAGAATTGCTTACCAATAACGAAGGTACAGATTTTACGTTTACAAATGATGCTGAGAAAGAGTTGATGAGTATTTTGGCAGTTCATCCTATGAGCAAGGATGCCATAAAAGAATTTCTTGATAAGTCTAAAACAGATTGGGGATTGATTGAGAGATTGATCGATACACATCGTATAAGACAAGTTGAATATGCCGGTAATATATATCTTATAAGAAACCTTATGATTCCATGAATAATTTGACAGGAATCGATGCGGTACAATTAAATAAATATAAGGTGGATCAATGAAGCAGCAGTTACGAAGTTTTTGGGGATGGGGATTAGCGGATGAAATCCTGCCTGACGCATATATTTCTGAATTCAAAAAAATGTTGCAACTCGCATTTGGATTAAATTCCCTTGATGAAACCCCTCCGCCTCAATTAGAAGAACTCTCGCTACGGCCACCAAGATTTTCACTTCCTTCTAATCTAAAATCCTTTTGCACAGAAGAAACATACGATAGAGCAAATCATACTTATGGAAAGCCGTTTAGAGATATGGTTAGAGCAATAAACAGAATTTTTGACAATTCACCGGACTATGTTGCATACCCTTCCACTGAAGAAGAAATAGTATCGCTCATGATTTTCTGTGCTGAAAAGAAAATAGCCCTGATACCATACGGGGGCGGCTCAAGTGTTGTTGGGGGTGTTGAACAGCCGAGGGAAAATCAATATGAAGGATCGATATCATGTGACATGATGAAGTTTGATAAAATCATAAGAGTAAATAAAAGATCCCGAACCGCGCGTATACAAGCCGGGATATATGGACCTGCACTTGAAGCCGGGCTTAAGCCATTTGGCTTAACAATACGTCATTTCCCACAGAGTTTTGAATTCTCAACACTTGGAGGCTGGATAGCCACGAGGGCAGGTGGACATTTTGCTACCCTCTACACTCATATTGATGATTTTGTTCAATCCCTAAGATTGATTACTCCAAAAGGAGTCATAGAAACAAGAGAACTTCCAAGTGCAGGGGATGGACCTGATGCTAACCGTTTCTTCATAGGATCAGAAGGCATTTTTGGAATCATAACCGAGGCCACTGTAAGACTTCAGAGTATACCTACAATAAGAGCCTCATCCGTTGTGAGATTTGCTGATGAGAAAGCTGCTATTGAAGTGACACACAGAATAAGCCAATCCGGGCTTAATCCAGCAAACGCAAGACTTATTTCACCTATGGAATCCTTTAGCATGGGTATTGGTAATGGTACAGATACGATTCTGCTTCTTGGATTTGAATCCCATGACCATGATCAGGAACCTAAGCTCAGACGTGCCCTTGATATATGCAGAGAAGGTGGCGGTGCCTGGAGCGTTTCGGATGTTTCAATTAGAAAAGGCAATGAAACGGCGGCTCCAGAGGTAAGTGAGCGATGGAAAACAAATTTTCTTCGTGCACCCTATATCAGAAACAACCTTGTCAGATGTGGCATAATAATGGAAACATTT
This sequence comes from Deltaproteobacteria bacterium, assembly GCA_023381995.1. Taxonomy (GTDB): domain Bacteria; phylum JAMCPX01; class JAMCPX01; order JAMCPX01; family JAMCPX01; genus JAMCVD01. The sequence goes on along the minus strand of JAMCVD010000073.1, from coordinate 300 downwards.
GAGACAGTAACAACATGGGACAACTTCGAAACCTTTCATTCAGGAATCATCAGTACAGCAGAAACAGCCATGAGAGAAACATGCGGAAATGGAATTATAATGTGGAGATTTACACATATTTATCCGGATGGTCCGGTTATTTACTACACAGTGATTGCCCCTGGAAGGCGTGGTGCCTCCACCTTTGCCTTGTCCTTGGGCTTTCTCACCCTCGCAGGGATAACCACGGTCCTATAATAGGTTGCCATCTCTTGATACGTGGGATTGATGTCCGGCTCGTAATAACAAGCATGCGATACC
>JAMCVD010000006.1 GCA_023381995.1 Deltaproteobacteria bacterium | reverse complement strand
TCGCGTTTGTAAGGTTTGGACTGAGGTCGGCCGGGGACCCGCGCATCCTGAATACCCTGAAGGTAGTCGATGCGGGGCTCAAGGTCGAGACACCGTACGGTACCTCATGGCACAGGTACAGTGATGACGGCTACGGGGAGCACGAAGACGGGAGCGCCTACGACGGCACGGGCATAGGGAGGCTCTGGCCCCTGCTGACCGGGGAAAGGGCACACTATGCGCTCCAAAACGGCGATGTCTATGAGGCAGAAAAGCTCCTGTCCGACATGGAGAGGCTCAGCAACGACTCCGGGCTCATCCCGGAGCAGGTCTGGGACTCGGACGATAGAAAAGAAAGGGAACTGTTCTTCGGCCGTCCCTCGGGCTCTGCGATGCCCCTTGTGTGGGCGCACGCGGAGTACATAAAGCTCCTGCGCTCCATCCGGGACCGAAGGGTCTTCGACATGATGCCGGAGGTCTACGAAAGGTATGTGGTCGGAAAGACGGGCTCCGCCCTCTTCTCGTGGAAGTACAACCAGAGGTGCAGGAGCATCAGGAAAGGCGGCAAGCTCAGAATAGAGACGGTATCGCCCGTTATCGTCCACTGGAGTGCCGACGGCTGGCGTACGGCCCACGATACGCCATCGAAGGATACCGGCATGGGCATGCATGTCACCGACATAGAGACAGAGCGTCTGGCGGCCGGTGCCGGCGTCCTGTTTACGTTCTACTGGACGGAGCAGCGTCGGTGGGAAGGCAGCGACTACAGCGTAGCCGTCAGGGAATAGATGCTCGCCTCGGGATGCGTGCTCAGCTACGGTGAATAAATTGTATCGCTGGCTTTCTCCGTGGTACATCGTGTATACGCTGTTCGGCACCATTGCCGTCGGTATTGTGCCAATCCTCGTTCCGCTGTCGGTAAGTCATGCGGGCGCAGGGAGCATAGGAATAATAATGGCCGTGCTCAACCTCGGGGGACTGTTCGCAGGCGTTTTCGGCTTCCTGTGCGACAGGCTCAGGCTCCACAGGGCGGTGCTCTTCTCCGGATTGGGCGTTGTCGCGGCAAGTATAGCGCTGTTCCCCGTCTTTACGGGACTGCTGCCCCGGACTGCACTGGCCCTGTTCATGGGCATAGGTATGGCCGCGGCGTCGACGGTCGCAAACCTTCTGATCGTGGAGGTATATCCGAAAGAGCAATGGGACAGCCGTATAGGGTGGTTCCAGACATTTTACGGCTTCGGGCAGGTCGCAGGCCTGTTGCTTGCTGGCCTCTTCAGCAGCCGGATCTCCACCGGACTATTCATAACGTCCGCCCTTGGTCTCGTTGCACTCATCGTAGCGACCTACACGGTACATACGCCCGAAAGGCCGCCGGCCCCTGTCCGGGCAGGACCCGCTGTCGTCAAGCACGGAGAATGGGGCATAAACGGCCCTGACAGATCACACCATCATTTCAGCATACACGCGGCAAGGAGCATAAAGCTCGTGTACTCTACGCCGCTGGGCATCTTCCTGATCGGGTGGCTGTTCGTCTATGCAGGTGCGGCCGGTATATTCTCCCTGTACCCCGTACTCTACAAGGCCCTTTTCAATATAAGCCCGGCGGTGTCCTCAGTCGGCTTTGCCATCGCGGCAGCGGTTGGGCTGTTCCTGTACACGCCTTCGGGAAGGCTATCCGACAGGATTGGTGCCGCCAGGGTACTGAACATCGCCATCCTGATCAGGGTCCTTGCATTCCTCTGTTTATGGCTTTTGACCTTCACCGCGGCAGGCCATACAGGCATGGCCTCATTGCTTCTGTTCGGGGTCATCGTCATGGCATGGTCTCCGCTCAGTGTCAGCAGCGTCGCATTCACGGCATCCGCCTCATCCATAGGTGAAGGAGAGGCAATGGGACTCTATAACGCTACCAGCAGCGCTGCCGCCATTATAGGCTCACTGGCGGGCGGAGGAATCGCCTTTTTTGCGGGGTACAGGATTGTTCCGCTGTTCGCCGCCGTTCTATTGAGCATCGGGCTGATTATAAATGTCCGCTTCGTTAAATCAGCATTATGGAAGGCATAGACCAGTGAAACATAAAGACTAACAGGAGAGCCATCCCCAATCGTTCCACTGCATTTATCGAATCGTTTTTATAGTGGAACTATTCTGAGAGGGCCTTATCCTTCAAGTTACCCGACCTTTGCTATGATCGCCGCACCGAAGGCGCCCATGAGCTGGGGCTCCTGCGGAACGAGTATGTCGAACCCGATCCTGTCCTCGAGCCGTGCGACGAGAGCCCTGTTCTTTGCCATACCGCCGCTCATGGCTATGTCCTGCTCGATGCCGACCCTCTTCACGAGCGCCACGATCCTGTCTGCAATGGACTTCACGATCGCCCACGCTATGTCCTGCACGCTCTGTCCCTGCGAGAGGAGCGACACGACCTCGGACTCCCCGAACACCGTGCACGTCGAGCTGAGGGTCAGCTCCTCCTTGAAGGAGAGTGCCTCGTCGGACAGCCCGTCCAATGTCAGGTTCAGTGCGTTCGCCATGACGTCGACGAACCTCCCGGTGCCGGCGGCGCACTTGTCGTTCATGGCGAACTCGAGCACCCTGCCCTCCCTGCTTATCTTCATTGCCTTGCTGTCCTGGCCGCCCACGTCTATCAGCGTCCTGACGTTCGGGAACACCGCAGAGACGCCCCTGGCGTGACAGCTTATCTCCGTCTTCTGCACGGCTGCCTCCGTGAACCTCTTGCGGCTGTAGCCGGTGGACACGATGGACGACACGGCCTCTTTTTTCAGGCCGGCCCTGTTTAAGGCCTCCCGATAGGCGTCCATGCCCGCCTTGAGGCTGTCCTGCCCGATCCCGAGTATGTGCGAGCCGAGTATCCTATTGTCCTCGTCTATGACGACGGACTTCGCCGTCAGGGAGCCGACGTCGATGCCCGCGAAGTACCTCATCTCTCGAAGCCCTCAAGGAACGCCTCTGCCCTTGTCTCGAACTGCGCATCCGAGAAGGCCCTGGGATCGTTCATGTCGGCCTCTATGATGAGGCCCGGCTTGCCCGTCCTTTTCGTGACCTCCTCCTTCACGATGTACTGGCCGATGGAGTAGGGCTTGCAGCTCCGGTCCGAATGGAAGACGATCCCGTCCAGCGAGAACTCCTCGATCAGCCTGACAAGGTAGTCGATGCGGTACTTGAAGCCCCTGTTTATGTAGGGCGACAGATACGCCCTGGCAAGCTCCTCGAGGGCGTGGTCCGTATCTATGTTGCCATGGATGGCGGCCCACGAGTTCGTGTATGTCGATACGACGAAGGCGGCCCTGTGCTTCGCGAAGAACTCCGACAGGTACTTGATCTTGTACCATATGGGCAGGTTGTCCCAGAGCAGCCTGATGCTCTCGTCCGGCACGGAGCCGAACCCCTGGCCCACGAGCTCCTCGAGCTCGCTGTGGAACTGCGTGTAGTAGTCAACGGCCTTCTGCGTGCCCCTCAGCGTCACGATGGGCGCGAGGTGGATGAAGGTGTCGAACGAGTTTATGGGCGAAGGCCTCTTCTTTCCCATCGAAAGGACCTTCTCCCACAGGTCCGATACCTGTGCCGCAAGGAACAGCGTCTCCCGGAACCTGTCCTCGTCGAAGGGCCTCTTCAGGACGGCGGAGAGGAACCCCTTGAACGCAGCGAACTGCTTTACGACATAGCCTATCGCCTCTTTGGTCATGTCGTCGTGCAGGGATGG
>JAMCVD010000111.1 GCA_023381995.1 Deltaproteobacteria bacterium | reverse complement strand
AAGGCAAAGAGGCTCGAGCACGGAATGGTGACCCGATCTCACGATGCCCGCGATGAGCTGTTCTATCTTCTCCTGTGTGAGCTCCTGCCGTAGGTCCTTGACAGTATGCTTCGAATAGCACAGCCGCGCCGCCACCGCAACGGTCCTATCAGCGTCCCGCGTATGATTGAGTAACAGAACATCCATCTCTTGTCCCGTGCCGCCTCCGGACAACGTATCCCGCTGCTGTCGGCAAACAGGGGGGATTACTTCGCCGGCGATGCTTTCTTCGCGGCCTTCCTGCTGTACTTCCTCTGATACTTCTCGACCATACCAGCCGAGTCAACGAACTTCTGCTTGCCCGTAAAGAACGGATGGCAATTCGAGCAGATCTCCACCGTATAGTTGCCCCTCGTGGACCGTGTCTCTATGACGCTGCCGCACGCACATTTTATCGTCGCCTTTACGTAATTGGGATGTATCCCTTTCTTCATTTTGCCTCCAGCCGATCAATCAAGCTCGACCTTGTTCATCGAGTCAAGGAAATCTTTGTTCGCCTTTGTCTTCAGCATCTTGCCCGTCAGGAATTCCATGGCCTCCACAACGCCCATGGGCTGCAGGACCCTCCTGAGTATCCACACCTTGTTGATGACGCCCTTGTCCAACAGGAGCTCCTCTTTGCGGGTGCCGGACTTGCTGATGTCCATGGCAGGGAACACCCTCTTGTCCGCCAGCTTCCTGTCGAGGACGATCTCCATGTTGCCCGTCCCCTTGAACTCCTCGAATATGACCTCGTCCATACGGCTCCCGGTATCTATCAGGGCAGTGGCAATTATCGTAAGGCTGCCGCCCTCCTCTATGTTCCTTGCGGCGCCGAAGAACCTCTTGGGCCTTTGCAGCGCATTGGCATCGACGCCACCGGAAAGCACCTTGCCGCTCGCCGGCACGATGGTGTTGTGCGCCCGTGCGAGACGGGTTATGCTGTCGAGCAGTATGACGACGTCCCTGCCGTGCTCCACGAGCCTCTTTGCCTTCTCCAGAACCATCTCCGCCACCTGTACATGCCTCTGTGCGGGCTCGTCAAAGGTGGAGCTTATTACCTCGCCCTTGACCGACCGCTGCATGTCCGTGACCTCTTCGGGCCTCTCGTCTATCAGAAGCACGATGAGGTGCACCTCCGGGTGGTTCTTCGTTATGGCGTTCGCGATGTGCTGCAGGAGTATGGTCTTCCCCGTCCTCGGCTGGGCGACGATGAGCCCCCTCTGGCCCTTGCCTATGGGCGCGAGGAGGTCTATAATCCGCGTGGACATCTCGGAATGGTTGTACTCGAGCTTGAACTTCTCCTCCGGATAGAGGGGCGTAAGGTTGTCGAACAGGATCTTGTTCCGTGCCGCCTCCGGGTCGTCGCTGTTGATGCTCTCGACCTTCACGAGCGCAAAGTACTTCTCGCCCTCTTTTGGCTGGCGGATCTGCCCGGTGACCATGTCCCCGGTCCTTATACCGAACTTCCTTATCTGCGACGGAGACACATATATATCGTCCGGGCCCGGCAGGTAGTTGTAGTCGGAGGACCTCAGGAAGCCGTAGCCGTCGGACAGGATCTCGAGCACCCCTTCGCCGTAGATAATGCCGTTGTTCGCGCTCTCCGCGTTGAGTATACCGAAGATGAGCTCCTGCCTGCGCATGCTCATCGCGTTCTCTACATTCAGTTCTTGTGCTATGTTAGCAAGCTCTGCAATGGATTTTGTTTTGAGTTCTTTTAGGTTCAATTGTATTCACCTTTTCTTATGGGATTGTTTCACAAAGAGAGATAGTCTCTTACCTTTGATTGGACAATCATACTACCTTATTAGGGCAATTGCAACCTTTTTTTAAATGCCCCATTACAATGCTCCCCTCAGGTCGAACAGGTACGAGAACCCCAGCGTCGCAAGGTAGCTCGTGTCCGTCCTCAACGGGTCCGGCTGCCCCGCCCCGATCCCGAGGGCAACGACCGTTGTCATCTTCTTGGCTCTCTTTTCCCTTGTGCTCATTCCGTCACCGTCAATCGTCAGAGAGTGAGGGCAAACGCTGACGCTCTGCGGCGGGCCATCAATCTCACTCTATCGGACCTGTCCTCGCTTCGTACATTACGACGACACATCTGTCAAGGACGATCGGCACGCGCCCGGACTGCGGACCTCAGTATCTCTACGAACTCGATAAAGCCGTGTCCCTGCTCTTTCGACATAATCCATCTCGGCCTGTGCTCCATCGTATCGAGATAATTCCTTACGTTCGCGACACCGACGGACAGGGGGAAAAACTCCCTGTCGAACATAGACTCATCGTTTGCGGAGTCCCCTATCGTAATCGTGCTCCTTCCTCCGACCACGGCCCCCAATGCTGCGGCCTTGCTGCACTCCGGCGAGAGTATATGGGTCTGCACGGAGCTTACCGTTATCGTAAGCCCGTAGGAATGCGCAATACGCCTGATCTCCTCATAGGCGTACCCGGGTATGGAGAGATTGTCGATGGAGCGGTCCGTCAGCCGGAAAGGATTGTCCTGCGCCTGCCTCATGCCAGGAAACTCGCCCACAATCTCCTGAAAGCACCTTTCCAGCCTCGAAGTATGGTCCCCCGGCAGCCTGACCGGCGCTATATCATGGTCTCTTATGACCACCCCCCCGTTCTCCGCGATGACCGCTTCGACCGGCAGATACTGGGAGAGCGTCGTGCATGCGCCCCCGGACCGGCCCGTAACAAGTATGACCCGTTTGCCGATGCCGTTGATATACTCGATCCCCCGTACGACGTCCGATGTGAGCAGGCCCCCTATCGTGAGCGTATCGTCGACATCGGTCGCTATGACCTCGACGTCCGGTAAATATGCTTTTAGCTCGTCGAAACTGTCCATGATCAGGTCAATCGGTCTCCACCATAGACATACCTGTTACAACAGATTGCTTTTTAAGTAAAGAAATGGCATTTATGCCATAAGGAGGCAGCGCCATGAAGAGAATAGGGGTCCTGACGAGCGGCGGCGACTCGCCGGGTATGAATTCGGCCTTGCGGGCGAGCGTAAGGGCGGCCCTGGCCCTTGGCTGGGAGGTCATAGGCGTACACAGGGGCTACTCCGGCCTGATCAGCGAGGAGTTCCAGAGACTCGATTCGAGATCCGTCAGCGGTATCCTGCAGTTCGGCGGGACGATACTCCAAACGGCGCGATCCAAAGAATTCTTCCTCGACGAAGGCAGGAGGAAGGCAGTAACCATCATAAAGAAGAACGGCATAGACGCGCTCGTAATAATAGGGGGGAACGGCTCCCTGACGGGTGCCCTCAAGCTCCACGAGCTCGGGGTGACGACGGTGGGCATCCCCGGCTCGATCGATAACGATCTGTACGGGACCGATATGGCGATAGGCGTCGATACGGCCTTGAATACCATCATCAATGCAGTCGACAAGATCAAGGACACCGCCTCGTCCCACGACAGGGCCTTCATAATAGAGGTGATGGGCAGGGAATCGGGCTACCTCGCCGTCATGTCAGCAATGGCGAGCGGCGCAGAGTTCGCGATAGTGCCGGAGGTACCCTACGACATAAAGGCAATATCGGGAAAGCTGCGAAGGCGCTATGAGGAGAAGCGCTCCAACAGCATCATCATCGTCGCCGAGGGTGCCACAAGCGCGTACCAGATAGAGAAAGAGCTCAGGGACGAGATAGGCTTTGAGACACGGGTAACGGTGCTGGGACACATTCAGAGAGGCGGGTCGCCTACCGTGTTCGACAGACTGATTGCCTCGCAATTCGGATACTTTGCCGTCGACTTCCTGAACAAGGGCGGAAGCGGGAAGATGGTAGGGCTCGTCAAGGACGATATCGTGTTTACGCCGTTCCAGGACGCGATAAGCAGGGTGAGGCCCATCAAAAAAGAGCTGCTCACAATCATGGAGCTCCTCGGCACATAGGGCTACCACCCGCCGTCCTCCACGTATCCCTCTATCCTTATGTGCCTGCCGTCCGTTGTGATCCTTATCGCGCCGCTCCTGTCCGTCCTCACTACGCGGACGCCCCTTTCAAAAAAGCGCCTCAAGACGGCCTTCGACGGGACGTGGAACCGGTCGTCCTCCGCCGCGGAGATGACAGCGACCTCCGGCCTGACCGCATCGAGAAACCGTCCCGTGCTTGACGTCCTGCTGCCATGATGTGCCGCCTTGAGGACCGACGCCCTCAGTATCCCATGCGGCCCATAGGTGTCTACGAGAAGCCGCTCCGCTTTTTTCTCGATGTCCCCGGTAAATAGGAAGCCCACGCCACCGTAGGTTATCCTGACCATCACGGGGTAGTCGTTTATGTCCCCGTTCGATGCCGGACCGCACGCTTCATGCGGCACGGTAAACAACGTAACATCGGCACCGTCCAGACGCACCGATTCCGCAGACGCCGTTATCGTATGGACCGCAGCCCCTGATGCACCGACCGCATCCATGAAGTCCCGGTAGACCTGCGTGTCCGGCCTACAGTCGCTCCTGTAGACCTCTTTTACATGCATGTGCCTTACGACGAAGCCGAGCCCGCCTATATGGTCGACCTGCGGATGGGACGCGATCACATAATCGACGGAAGACCTCTTCAGCGACCACAGGTATCGTGCAACAACGGACTCGCCGATATCGCGGCTGCCGGGGAAGCCACCGCCACCATCGATCAGCATGGTCCCGCCGTGAGGGGACTCCACGAACGCGCTGTCGCCATGGCCGACATCGAGAAACGTGACCGACAGCCCATTCCTATGGCGCGTCCTGTAGACGTCGTGACCTGCATCGAGGAGCAGCGCCAGGACAAGGGGCGAGGCCAGGACGATGGTGCGCCCGGTACCGGCCTTCCTGACGTTCATCAACACCAGGACGATCGAATAGTATAGTATGAGCTCCGACACCGAGGGCGTCGGGACCCTTATGGAGGCCATCGGCAGGTCCGAAGCATGCCGTACCACCATGACGCCCATCCGTATAAGCCATGAGGTCGCCGCAAAAAGGTCCCTGCATGCCCACTGGAGCGCCGGGTGCGCTATAGTGCCAGCTATGGAAGATACGATGGACAGGGGCAGTATGACGTACCCGAAGAGGGGTATCACGACGACATTCAGCAGGATGCCGAGCAGCGGGACCGTATTGAAGTAGAAGGCAAGGACACCGGCAAGCCCCACCGTTATAAAAAAGCTCACGAGGAGCATGCCGACGATCGCTCCGAGGGCCCTGGAGAGAGGGGCGTCTCTATGCAGGCCGATCGCCGATGTCAGCCTCGTCAGAAGGGGCATGAACGCAATGAGAGAGCCGACTGAGATGAACGAGAGCTGGAACGAGATGCTGTAGAGCTCGGCCGGCTCCATTACGAGTATGAGTATGGCGGCGACAAGTATGCCCGTCCACCTGGACCGCTGCCTGTTCACGAGGAAGATGAGGCAGTAGATCGAGATCATGATGCCGCTCCTCACAACAGGGGGATGGGCACCGCTTACAAGCATATACCCTGCCATCGGTATCATGGACGCGGACAGCGAGAGCTTCGGTATGTTCGCATGCAGGCACAGGTACTTCGAGCGGGACAGGAGGAACTTCAGGAGCATATAGAGGAGGTGCGTTATGATGCCGAGGTGCAGACCGGCCACGACGAGTATGTGAATAATGCCCGTTGACGAGAACGTCCTCCTGACGTCCCGGGACAGAGAGCCCTGATCGCCTATGACGAGCGCGGTGATAACGCCCCGGACATCCGGATTCTCCACATGCGCTTCTATGGAGCGCCTGATTTCGTTCCTGACGGCCTCCGTCGCCCTGTACATCCCGGCGACGGGCCCGGGACGCGTCTTGCGGTAGTCGACGGACAGCGCGTCCGGCCCGCCGACGTATGCGACGGCACCAATGCCTTTCCTCTCGAGTCCCTTTCTATAGTCGAATGAGCCGGGGTTCCTGTAATTCTTCGGCCTCCTTGGTACTGCGAACGCGGTTATATAGTTCCCCCTGGCCGGCATTGGGCGCTGCCCCCAGGAATGGTGCTGCCCCATGATAAGGCCCAACCAGAGAAAGCAACCGTTGCCGTCCACGACGCTGCCGTCGAGCCTGTCGATCTTCACTATCATCTTTTCCATGTCCGGCGAAAACGATACCGGCTGGTCTACCCACCCGGATATCGATATCTTCCCGCCATGCGCACGGGACAGGACCCTGGCCGAACAGTCATCTGCCCGATAGCCCAGTCTGCCGGCCGCAAGGAACGTAAAAAACGAAGCGAGCAGTATCCATACCCTTCTGTCCCTTACCCATACGCACGAGCAGACAAGCAGTACGGGGGAAAGAACATAGACTGAGGCTGGTACGAAAAAAGCACCGTCATGCAGCAGGATACCTGCCGCCAACGCGACGAAAACAGGCAAAAGTCCCATGCCTGTCTATTATACGAATAGAGTGCGTTTGCAAGCAATATCTTCTGTCGTCGTACCGGCCCGCCGGTCAGGCAAGCCACCTGTGCTCTCTGTACCATTCGACGGTTGCCTTCACGCCGTCTTTGAAGAGAGGGTATTTGAACTGGTACCCGAGCTCATCGAGTCCGGAGGTATCGTAGATATGGTCGCCCTTGAAGTATCCGAGCCAGTCCCTGTCGAACCTCGGCTTCAGGGCGGGCTCGAGGCTGTGCCGGGTACAGAGCCACGACCACTTCTTCCCTATGTCCGCGTTGATACGGTTGAATATGAAGTTCGGGAAATGCGTGAACAGACTTATGCCGATGTTCCAGAGCAGACGCGGTATATTTACCTGTGCGCCGTAGCTGAACTGGAGTGCATCCAGAAGGCTTTTGTAGAACCCCTCTACGCCGAGCGGCAGTGTGTCCGCTATATTGTATATCTTGTTCCTGACGACGTCCGGCCGCTTCGCTATGCTCAGCAGGACGCCGACGACGTCGTCCACATGCACATGGTGGTTCTTGTAGGAGCTTGCAAGCACGGGCAGCCTCTTCTTCCTGAGCCCCATCAGCTCAAAGATCGAAAGGAACATCGCATGACCGTATTTGCTCCCGGGCCCGTACACCAGCGTCGGTCGTACGGCAGTGGCACATATGGGCTTGTCCTTTACGAGGCTCCAGAAGAGCTGTTCGCCCTCCCATTTTGTCCTCTCATAGTTGTTCCTGGGGTTCTTGGGGGAGCCAGGCCGACAGGGAATCTCGGCCGGTCTGCCGTACACTCCCACCGTGGAAAAATGTATGTACTGTTCCACACCGTGCTTCAGGGAGGCCTCCACAAGGTTCCGAACACCGTCGACGTTCGCCGCCCTCATCGCAGCGAGCGGAGCGCCCAGGTCGAAGACGGCGCCTGCCGCAATGACCGTATTGACGCCCGCAGCGGCGCTCGAAACGGCGTCCCTGTCTTCGAGGCGTGCGGCCACGGGCTCAGCACCAAGGGCCGCCGGCTCTTTCAAAAACTCCAGAGATATGTCCATTGCCCTTACGGAAAACCCGCCCTCTATAAAGGCCTTCGTAAGCTTCTTCCCTATAAAACCGCCCGCCCCCGTTATTAAAACCTTTTTCTCCATCTGCACCTCCCGAGACCCGGGCCCGTCTTCGGAGCCCTACTTCCTGTCCTTGATGTCCTGTGTGTTGTACCATGCAGGCTTGAACGGGGCCGTCGTGTCCTTTAATGTGATCGGCCAGAGCAGACCGCCCTGTGCCTTCGACCTACCGAGCAAGCTCAGCGACCTCTCGCCGCCCCAGATGAACCACAACGGATAGGAAAGCACATAGAAGATGCCGATCGTGGTATTCACCGGCACGACCATCCTGCCGGTAAACCACGGGCCGATGATACCAAGGTTCGACAGGACAACGTTGAGCCAGCATATCAGTACAACGAGCAGTCCCATCAGCACGTATGCGTCCGGGTGCCTCTCGCGCAGGTACTTCGCGTATGCATAGGCCGAGACCAGACCGGCGATTATTACGATCGGCACATCGAGTATAAATATTCTCATAGCCATCCCCTTTCTTTACACCATGTTATGTAGTCCCACATCCCCTTTCTCGGGTCCTGATACGTGAACCTGAAGCCGAGCTTTCGTATCTTCTCGTTGGAGAACCAGTATTGGTGCGTCATGTATTCCACCATCGGCACGTCCACCTTGGGCCTCTTCCCCTGGCTCCTCGCACGCGCATCGATGCCCCTGACGAGCTTCAGACCTACCTTCGTCAGGCCCTTGTACAGCGGCCACCACATCGGTATTCTGATCACCCTCTCCATGCCCAGCGACCTGTAGATAAACTCGATCATGTCCGTCTGGCTTATACAGTCGCTCAGCACGTTGTACGCCTGTCCGATTGCCTCGGGCTTCTCCGCGGTAAACAGGGCGGCATTCACGAGGTCCTTCACGTGGACGGACGGGAACATGAGCGTATGCCTCTTCGGGAACCACGATATGACGAACCCCATCCCCATCTTCTCCACGCCGTAGAGGATGTGGTACACGCCGTACCTGTGCCTGGGCCCGTAGATGGGCGCCGGCCTGAGCACGGTCAGCGGCAGGCCTTTCGTCCTGTAAAGTTCCCACAGGACCTTCTCCTGCTCCATCTTCGACTTGGAGTAGAGGTTTGGCGGATCGTACGGCTCGTCCTCGTCGCCGGGGAGCTTCTTCGTCTCCCCGTACACCCCGTCGGTACTCCAGTGGATGAACCTCTTTACCTTGTTTGCAAGGACGAGCTCCGCAAGGTTACGTCCCCCGTTGACGTTGACGTTGTAGAGCACGTCCCACGTGGCGAAATAATCGTACAGGGAGGCTATATGAAAGACCGCATCGTATGTCTTCCCCGTGAAGAGAGGGGCCATGGTCTCTTTCTTGGTAAGGTCCGCGGGGATGAACTGCACGCCGAGCTTCGAGATGTACTCCTCGTAGTGCACAGGATGGAGATCGCCCTCTTCGCAGTAGTACTGTGCGTGCTCTTCTTTTTTAAGGTCCGTTGCGACGACGTCCCATCCGCGTTCTTTTAAAAGCTCGACCATGTGCGTACCCGTAAATCCGCAAGCGCCGGTAACAAGAGCCAACGACGGCCCCGTTCAAGCCTGCAATTTTTTGACATTTTTATCAATAGCGATAGACGTTGTCAAGAGAATACGGCGCCCTGATCAAGATCACAGCCAAAATGCGATGTGGACTACGGCGTCAATTGGAATGTTATAGGCGCGTCTATAGGGCCGTTCGGGGCGGATGCTGCAAAGTGAAAAACTTCCATTAGGCCGAAAAATGCATTTGTAAGAGAGCGAAGTTTGTGTAATGAGTGATAAGCCTGCGCCGAACAGGGGTGTTCTTCGAATATCGACAAAAACCATAACGTCGGTTTGTGCATATAAACTTACAGAGGACTATACCATTCCTTATGAAAAAAACTTATATAGTTTATAGGTGGATCGTACGCCCCCTGCCCCGCATGGGTACCCCAAACGAATGAGCAAACTTCCCTATTGCATTTTTCGGGTTAACATTGGGGGGACAGGCTCTTATCCCAAAAGTGATCATGGAACTGATAGAACAAAAAGAAAGAGTGTTCGACACTGCGAAGGGAAACACATCCGGACTGCCTGCAATGCTTCCGTGGTACTCTGCGTGGACTGCTTCTCTCTCGCTATGGAAATACGGAGGCGTTATGGGTCGTAACCCCCTTTACCGAAAAGAGCTTTATTTTACGAGCAGAGGAGAAAACTCTTTCTTCATGATCACAAATGGGAGAGGAACCAAAATGAGAAGATCGGTCCATACATTCCTGTTCGTACTGATTGCAGCTGCGGTCTCCGCTTGCAGTACATCGACGTCGTCCACGAGCAACTTCACCTACCCTTCTTCGATGGTACTCGGCTCCCTGCCGTCATCGACCACGGAGGCCCTCTTCGTCGCGAACATGTTTACAGGCACGGTATCGGAGATAAATACATCCACAAACACCGTCATGGGCATAACCACGCCCACCGGCACGTACAATGCGATACCGCTCGATATGTACCCCGACTCTCTGGAATACAGCAACGGCCATCTTTATATCGCAGGCTTCACACAGTCGACGGCAATGCTCGAATCGCTCGATCTCGCCGACAACCAGATCACCGGTACCGAATATTTAAAGGGCTATCCCTTGAAAACGTTGCTGATCCATCGGACCTCGATGCTGTACGTGCTCGATGCACAGGGCGGCAACACCTACATGGAATCATTCACGGTGGGCAGTTCCATGACGCCGGCCGCATCGGTAGCATTGGACTCTCCCCCGTCATCCATGACAACGGGGCCTGACGACGGCAGGCTCTTCCTTTCTTTCCGGAACAGGCCGATCATAGACGTCCTGGATCCCCATACCCTCGAGCCAATCACCACCATAAGCACCGACTACCCTGTCGCGTCCATGCGAATCCTGAGCCAGTATGACAGGACACTACTGTACGCCGTCGCATTCAGCGGAACGGCCTATATCTTTGAGTCCATAGACGCAGACTCAGGGAGCGTCGGATACGAATTTACCATACCCGGGATCCCGAAGGACTTTGCTATCACACCGCAAAGGGTGCTGCTCGACGACAATCATTTCTCGTACCTCGGCATCGTTGCCAACGCCGACGGCTACCTACACTTTCTGGACATAGACCATGGGTGCAGCGTGCCCTCGATACCGAGCTCGTACACGGGCCTCAGGCTAACAAGTTCGGTCCCTTCCAACGAGGCGCCGTCCATACAGGGCATAACCACGGACGACTGCACAACGCAGTCCGAGGCATGGAGCGTCGTCTACGATTCCACTGCGAAAAACTACGCCGTTGCAGGTACGGCTTCCGGGCTACAGCCGGACGAGGTCGTCGACGGTGCCTTCTTCGACAGCATATACGACAGGGTCTCGTTCTACATGAACCCCGGCACAACTGCGCTCGGCAACGACGATATGTTCACATTCGATACGACCGCAGCGCAAGGGATAAAGACCATTCTGGGACTCGGCCTGCCGGAGCACGTCATCATAGATCCGGAAACGGGGCAGGCATACGTCAGCGATATCCTGACAAATGCGATCTACGTCGTTTCCCCGGCTACGCAGGGCATCGTCGCAACGATAAAATAGGTTCCCCTTCATTCCGATGGTCGGAAGAAAGGCCGGCCCGCGCCCCTATGTACTTCCGTAGCTGTGCAGGCCGGACAGTACCAGATTAACACCGAGGTAGGTAAACAGCACGAACAGGAACCCAACTATTGCGAAGATGGCCGCGGCCCGGCCGTGCCATCCCCAGGAATACCTCAGATGTATATAAACGACATAGATCAGGAAGGTAATCAGTGACCATGTTTCCTTCGGGTCCCAGCTCCAGTACCTCCCCCATGCATAGTCGGCCCATGCGGCCCCGGTAACAATGCCGATCGCCAGCAGGACCTCCCCTACAATGATGAGCTTGTAGCTTATATCGTCCAGTACCCTGACGGACGGCAGATACGAGAGTACCTTCCCGTTCGTGTGCTTCGTATACCAATCGCTGATCAAGTAGAAGATGGACGCACCGAACGCCATTGCGAATGCGCCGTAACCGAAGAAGCTCGTTACCACATGGAAGATGAGCCAGTTACTCTTGAGGGCAGGGACGAGGGGCTCTATCCTGCTGCTGACGCTGGGCGAGAACGACGCATACGCCATAAATACGAACGCCGCGAGCGAGATCGGAAATCCCAGCTTCCTTATTTTATACCTGAGGTCCACGATGATGTACGTGAGCGCTATCGTCCAGGAGAGGAATATCAGGGACTCATAGAGGTTCGTTATCGGTATGTGTCCGTACTGAAGATGGTACGACTCCACCCATCGTGCTATCAGTCCTGCCGTCTCGATCAGGAAGGCGCCTACGAACACCGCAAAGCCTGCCGCATCGAGGAACTTTTTCTTAAATACCAGTCCGAACAGATAGAAGAACATCGATCCCACATACACAAACGTGGCGATGCTCAAGAGCAGCGTGTTTATCATGCTACCAGCATGTACCATTATCGTACCCCCTTGTTCATTTTTTTGCACCGTTGGAGAGAGCCATCATCTTCTCCCGTCCTTCGTGCCCTTATCCGAAGGCGACGGCGGCACCGTGTCTTTCCCCTCGACGGTCGGGGAACAGATCTCCCTGATCGAGCCTACCAGCTTCTCGAACTCGAACTCGAACGAATACTTGTTCCTGTCCGCCACACCTGCGACCGTAAACGTACCGTCGAATTTCTCGGGTATAAAAAGCCATACCCTACGCCTGTAGCTGAAGAACGACATCAGCAGTCCTATGATAAGTACGATCGCCCCCCCTGCGACGTAGGGCGCGCCGGGGTCTTTTGCCACCTGAAGCCCGGTATAATAGCTCTCATGGGCCTTTATGAACCTTATGCCGTATCCCTCTATCTTCTCTGCGCCGTGGAAATCGGGGTATTTTTCGAGGTAGATGGAGGTGCTCTGGAGCTTCTGTCCCTTGTACACGCCCACGAGTATCGTCGGGCCGAACCCCTGATAATTCCTGGAATAGTCGAGGACCGCTATGGAAATATCGCCCTTTAAGGGGAACAATTGGTTCCGGGCAAGGGACAGATCCTCCTCTCCATCGTTGCTACTGGTCAAGACGATACTGAAGTCGCTTGCACCCGCCTGTCCGTAGGACGCCTGATATATCGTAATACCCCTGTATGTCAGTGGCTGATTGACGTCTATTACCTTGCGCGCTATCTGCCGATTGTCCCGGAGCAGGCTCAGATCGCTCTTGTACGCCTTTGGTATGCCAGAGTCATAGAACTCGATATGGAAGTCATTGCACTTTATCGTGAACGGCAGGGTCAGGTCCTGATTGCCCCTCGTCGTCCTGACAATATCCGTAGCATCGCCGGGGGAAAGGTTTACATAGGCGTCGAAGCCCAGAAACGAGCCCACCAAAACGCCTATGAATATGATGATAAGGCTCAGGTGCGTTACATAGGGGCCAAACCTCGCGATGCGTCCCTTCTCGAGATAGATGAAATCGCCTTCCTCAGAGCTCGTGTGGACCGGCCTCCTGTATGATTCTTTCAGCCTGTCGACCAGAGAAGCGATCAGCGCCTCCTTTCTGCCTCCATAGCTCACGGTCTGCCTTTCTTTGAACGCGTTTATCTTTTCCATCGGGATCTTGAGCTTCGGCTTCGATACCATCTTGAATATGGCCGGCAGTCTCTCGAGAGTGCACACGGTGACGTTGACGATAAAGAGTATGAGGAGCAGCTCGAACCACCATGAATGGTACATATCGAACAGATCGAAGAAATGAAGGAGCCTGTACGTCGATGCGCCGTAGTGCCGCACGTACGTCTCGACGGGCAATCCCTGCTGGATCACCGTCCCTATAATAGCGGTCGCCACAATCGATATAATAAGTACTATTGCGAGCTTGACCGAGCTAAAGAACCTCCAGATCCTGTCCAATACCTTGTCCATAAACACTCTACCCTTCCTGTATGATGACCACCAAAATATATAATCCTGATTAAATGTATCAGAGCAACTTATACAGTGATGCACCGCTTGTCAATGAAAAGCATAGCAAAAAAATAGAGGGGTGGTGCAGACCTCTGGAGGGGTCCGAGATCTGCACCGTTTTTAGTTGCGGAGGGGTTTATTATTCATCAACATGTAGTGCAGCCTGTCCTGCGTCTTTTGCTCGCCGCACAAGCTCAAAAAGGCCTCTCTCTCGAGATCGAGCAACCTTTCTTCGCCAATCATGGTACCCGGCGGCACATCGCCGCCCGCTATAACATTGATGAGCTTCTTCGCTATGAACTCGTCATAGTCACTAATATAACCACCAAGTCTCAAATTTCCAGCACCCAGCCTTAACGTCGCAATTGCCTCTCTCCCGGCCACCTGGATATCGTTCCTCGGTCTTTGCTGCTTGAACCCTTCCTTCGCCATGGCAAGGACGGTCTGCTTCGCATCGTATATGAGGTTATCCTTGTTCAGGGTAATCCGGTCCGCCGGGCCCAGATAGCCGTACATCTCGACGGCCTCCTTTGCACTCATGGAGACCTTTGCCATACCGATGGTCTCGAAGGCGTGCATGGCTGCCTTCATCGGGTCGGGCTTGACGACGTTGTTCCCCAGTGCCCTGAGGTACAGCTCCTTGGTACCGCCGCCTGCCGGTATCACCCCCACTCCCATCTCGACGAGTCCCATGTAAAGCTCCGCATGCGCCCTGACCCTGTGTGCATGCATACAGACCTCGCAGCCGGCACCAAGCGTCATATTAAACGGTGCCGCAACGACCGGCTTCGACGCATACTTCATCCTCATGTTCGCGCCGTGCAGGTATTACTTCGCCTTCTCGAGCGACTTCCAGTCCTTGTTCTGCGACGCCACAAGTACGAGGAATATGTTGGCGCCAGCGCTGAAGGTCTCTCCCTCGTTGGCGACTACCATACCCGCTACATCGCGCCTGGAGTCAAGCATATCCATGCCGCTGTTCAGCATGGCTATTATATCGTCGTCGATGGCGTTCATCTTCGAATTGAACTCAACGCACAGAACGCCGTCGCCTATATCGATCAGCCTGGCACTGCCGTTCTCCTTCATGACCATGCCCCTCTTCTTCAGGCTCTCGAGAGATATCGCATTGTCCCTCTTCCTGACCGGCCGGTAGGTGCCGCTGTCAAAGTCGAAGTAATACTTGTCGCCCTTTATATCGAGGTAAAACCTGCCGTATCCCTTGTCCAATACCTTTCTGACGTTCTCCGGTACCTTTACCCCCTCTTTTTCCATCCTCTCTACAGAGCCCGAAAGACCTATGGCGTCCCATGTCTCGAACGGGCCGAGTGCCCAGTTGAAGCCCCATTTCATGGCGTTGTCCACGTTCACGATGTCATCCGCTATCTCCGGGACCCTGTTCGCGGCATAGACGAGGGTGTCCTTCGTCACCTTCCATGCAAACTTTGCCGCCCTGTCGTCACCCGATACGAGGGCCCTCATCTTGTCATCGGGCATCTCGGCGTTCTTCGCCATGCCGAGCGAATCGTACGCGTATTTCTGTGTGTCCCTGTACTCCATGGTGTTGTAGTCGAGCACCAATTTCTTCCTGCCCTTCTCGTCCTTTATCTTCTTATAGAAGCCCTGCCCCGACTTGTCCCCTATCCAGCCCTGCTTTACCATCTTCTCCACGAATGCCGGCACTTTGAACACGTCCCTCTTCTCGTCGTTCGGCGTATTCTCGTAGACATTGTTCGAGACGTGATAGAGCGTATCGAGGCCCACGAGGTCACCCGTCCCGAAGGCAGCGCTCCCCGGCCTCCCCATCGGCTTGCCGACTATGGCGTCCACCTCATCGATGCCGTACCCGTCGTCCACCATGACCTTCATGGTATCGAGCATGGAGAACACACCGACCCTGTTGGCAATGAAGTTCGGAGTGTCCTTCCCAAAGACGACGCCCTTCCCCAGCACGTCCTCCGCAAACTCCTTCATGAAGTCCACCATCTCCGGCTTCGTGTCTTTCCCGACTATGAACTCGAGCAGCTTCATATACCTTACGGGGTTGAAGAAATGCGTGATCATAAAATTCTCCTGAAAGTCCCTGCTCCTGCCGTCCGCCATGTCCTTGAGCTTAATGCCCGAGGTGTTCGAGCTCACTATGGAGCCCTGTTTCCTGTACCTGTCCACCTGCTCAAAGACTTTCTTCTTTATATCGAGCCTTTCCGTGACCACTTCTATGATCCAGTCGGACTTGCCGATACAATCGAGGTCGTCCTCCATGTTGCCCGGGGTTATGTACGATATGTCCCTCTGGGAGTAAATAAGGGCCGGCATGCTCTTCCTGATATGCTCCATACCGGCAAGTGCAAGCCTGTTCCTTACCCGCGGGTCCTTCAATGCAAGCCCTGCCTTCTTCTCATCATCGGTAAGCTCCCGGGGCACTATGTCGAGTATATACGACGGGATACCGGCGTTCGCAAGGTGCGCGGCAATGCCGGACCCCATGACCCCGGACCCTAGTATCGTTACTCTCTTTATCTGATAGCTCATACGAATTCCTCCTGCACGCTCACCTTTCGATAATCGTCGCTATGCCCTGTCCCCCGCCTATACACATGGTACCAAGCCCGACGTTCAGGTCCCTCCTGATCATCTCGTAGAGGAGGGTGGTAAGTATCCTTACCCCCGAGATACCGAGCGGATGCCCAAGGGCAATGGCCCCACCGTTTACGTTTACCTTATCGGGATCGATGCCGAGCTCCTCGATGCTGGCTATGGACTGGGATGCAAAGGCCTCGTTTATCTCGAAGAGCTGTATGTCCTTTACGGTCATCTTTGCCCTCTCGAGGACACGCCGCGTCGCATAGATGGGACCGAGTCCCATCACCTCGGGCTCCAGTGCCCGTACGGCGGTGGCCCTCACCTTTGCAAGGGGCCTTACGCCCAGCTCTCCTGCTTTCTGGGACGACATCATGACGACAACGCTTGCACCATCGTTGACCGGAGAGGAATTGCCCGCCGTGACCCGACCCTTCGCCCTGAACACGGGCTTCAATTTTGCGAGCGCCTCCACGGTCGTATCGGCCCTCGGGCACTCGTCTCTGTCCACGAGTCCCCATCCATCCGGCACGCTGCCGCCGCTGTAGAGCTCTATGTCCCCGGTCGCCCTGTTTATTATGACCGGCGCTATCTCCTCTTTAAACCTGCCCGCCGTCTGCGCGGCAACGGCCTTCTTATGGGAATCGTACGAGAACCTGTCGAGGCTCTCGCGGCTGAGGTCGTACTTCTTCCCATACCTGTCTATAACATTCTCCGCTGTCTCACCCATCGATACATACACGTTGGGCAGCGTCGGACCATCATGGACGAACCTGATATTGGGCGTCGGCTTGTTGCTCGTCATCGGTATCATCGTCATGCTCTCCGTCCCGCCGACCACGAATACATCGCCTGCACCGCCCTTTATCTCGTACGTCGCCTTGTGGAGGGCCGTCATCGCCGAGCCGCAAAACCTGTTTATCGTCGTTGCGGGGACCTCAACGGGCAGGCCCGCAAGGATGCCCGCCACCCTCGCCACGTTCATGCCCTCTTCGGCCTCCGGGAAAGCGGAGCCGCATATGATGTCTTCTATCTGTCTATAATCGAATTCAGGCAGTCTCTTCAAGGCAGCCCTGATCGCAGCGGCAAACATATCGTCGGGCCTCGTCTTTGCAAAGAAGCCCTTCTTTGCCCTGCCAATCGGCAGCCTTGCTGCTGAAACTATCACAGCATCTCTTCCGCCATCCTGCATAGCTTCCTCCATAATGAATGATTATTCATTCATATGAAAACACAGCGTTGTATACAAGTCAAGACATATCTTCAAATATTGTTTTCTGTCCCGGCGCCGGACGGGCCCGATAGACCGTTGCGGAAATTCTGGTCGTTCACTTCGCGTCCGAAGTGCCCCTACCCTTCTTGTTGTTCCCGAACTTCTTTATAAGGAGGGGCAGGACGAATATCGCTATGATGAGGAAAAACGAGAGCAGCGAAATGAAGTTCAGCCTCAGGTTCGCCATGCGGTCGCCGAGGTAGCTCAGTGCGAACGACCACGGTATCATACCCAGAGCGGTACCGATGAAGAAGTCCCGGAACGTAATGTCCGACAGCCCTGCCCCCAAATTGAACACATCGAATGGCAGCGACGGCACCATCCTGAAAAACAGCACGACCTCGAGCCCGTGGACGTGCGTAAGCCTGTCGAGTGTCCTTGCCTTTGTCCCGAGCACCTTGTTGACGAAGTCCCTTCCAAGCCTCCGCGAGACCTGATACGCGATCGAGGCGCTGATAACGGAGCCCACGATCGAATAAACGGCCCCGTAGAACGGTCCAAAGACAAGGCCCCCGGCAAGCGCAAGAATGGAAGACGGGAAAGGCACGACGGACTTTACCGCAAACACCGCCACAAATATCACAGGCGCCCAATAGCCCCACGAAACAAAAAAGGCCTTCAGCGCCCGCGGGTCCGTATACCTTTTCAGGGGCGTAACATAGACCACCGCCGTTGCTACCGTAAAAATGATCACGAGGACCGAGACCTTTATCACCGTCTTCCTATCGAGGCTCTCTCTCAAAAGCTTGCCAATTTTCATACACTGTGCTTATCAAGTAAATAGCGATCGTGCAAACAAAACTTGTGGAGGGAACGATATGAAAACGATAGGAATCATCCATAACCCGAGATCAAAGAAGAACATGAGACACCCGCACCTCCTCGACAGGATAAAGGACATCATAGGCAGATATGGGACGGTCTTTGTGCCGTTCTCCTACGATGAGCTGACGGAGGTCGCAAAAGAAATAAAAAAGGACCGGTACGAGATAGTCGGGGTGAACGGCGGGGACGGGACAAACCACCAGATCATAACGCGCATAATCGACCTTTACGACAACGACCGCTTTCCCCTCATCGCACACCTCAGGGGCGGAACGATGAATACCATATCGAACGCCCTGAACGGCATCACGGGGTCCGTCACGGGAATAACCCAGAAGCTCGTGGAGCACTACAGGGACGACAGGCCTTTCAAGACCAGGGCGAACAAGGTACTGAACGTAAACGGCAGGTACGGCTTCATGTTCGGTACCGGCTTCGTCTCGAACCTCATGGACATGTACTACGAGGGGGGAACCCCGGGGCCGATCAAGGCACTGCAGATCATCTATAAGGCGATAGCCTCCGCCATCATCAAGACGGACTACGTGGATCGGCTGTTCAGGCCCGTTGTGGCAGAAGTCGTCATCGACGGCATAAAGCTGGACTACAGCAGATACTCGGTCATCGTGTCCTCGGCCATCAGGAACGTCGGCCTCAACTTCAGGGCAATATACAGGGCGGAAGAGCTGCCCGACAAGATACACGTATTTGCCGGGCAGGCGACTGCCTTCGAGGTCATCAGGAGGCTGCGCAGGCTCTACGTCGGGCACCAGCCGGGCTTCCAGCACCTGGCAGACGTGCTCGCCAGGCTCGTCGAGATCCAATCGGGGGCCCCGCTCAGGTACACGATCGACGGCGACATGTACGAAGATACGAGGATCGTCCTTTCTCCGGGCCCCATGCTGAGCTACATCCAGGATTGAGCGGTAGCTACCACTTTGTGAGCCCGTTTATGACAAGCGCTATCAGGAATGTCACGACGTTGGGCGTCCATGCCGCCGCAACGGGATCCAGGATGTCCGAGTTCCCCATCGATAACGACAGGGCCATGAGTATCCAGTAGCTGAACCCGACAGCGAGGGATATGCCGAAGGCGAGCATCATGCCGGACGTCTTCCTTTTCTTCATCGAAAACGGGATGACAAGGAGAATCACGAAAAGGGACGAGAACGGATACGAGAGCTTGTTGTTCAAATCGACATCGTACGGCGCATAGGTGTAGCCCTCCTGCTTCAATCTCTTTATGTACGCACTGAGCTCGGAATAGTCCATCTCGCCGGGCGTCTTTCCCGTATGCTTGAAATCGGCGATCGTAATGGGCAGCGACATCTCTGCCGACCCCGAAAACCGGTACCCTGTCTGGTACCCGTTGTGGAAGTCCCTGACATATACATCGCTCAGTGCCCAACGATCCCCGTCCCATTTCGCGGTCGCCACGTCCATCCTGCTCCTCAGCAAGCCATTGTGACCCGAGAACCCGTACACGGTAATGTCCTTTACCGTATCGAGCCATGGAACGAACAACCCGGCCTTGATTATCTCATCGTTTGCCTTAAACCAGATGTTGCTGACCATGGAATCCTTGTAGAACCGCGACCGGGTATGATGGATCCTGGAATCTACGATGTCATTCTTTATGTTCGCCCTGGGCACGACATACTCGCCAAGGGAAAAATGCAGGAGGGACAGGAGCAGTACCATGCCCATCAGCGGCTTTACCATCGTCGCGGGGCTTATGCCCGTGGACAGGAGCGAGCCTATCTCGTTATGCCCGGACATCACCGTGTATATGATGATGACCGTGAGCAGGGCCGCCATGGGTACCGTCTGATATACGATGCCCGGGACCTGGGTCAGGTAGAACACGACGACGGAGTACACGGACGGCTGCAATGACAGCAGGTCCTTGAGGCTCTCGAATATATTGACGATGATATAGATTCCGGATAGGACGCTGATCGAGGTGATGTACGTCCACACGAATTCCCTCAGCAGATACCTATTTAATATCTTCATCCGTCCCTCCTTATATGGGTAAGGGGGTTCATAAACCGCAGGTCTTTCTCCAGCGAGACCATGTAAAACAA
Source organism: Deltaproteobacteria bacterium (assembly GCA_023381995.1). Taxonomy (GTDB): domain Bacteria; phylum JAMCPX01; class JAMCPX01; order JAMCPX01; family JAMCPX01; genus JAMCVD01. The sequence continues at coordinate 45,217 of JAMCVD010000111.1, read as the reverse complement.
GGCGACAGAAACGACGAGGAAGAACAGATCGACAAACGAGATAGCAACGACGGGGTTCACTATATTGAGCTTGCCGACGGTCTCGGCCCCGCTCAGCACGATGTAGTAAAGCAATACGACGACGGCGGCTATCGTTATCCCGTACGCCTTCCCGGACCTCGGGGACCTTATGCCGAGCGGTATGCCGATTATCGAGAAGATGATCGCGGTAAACGGTATGGCAAAACGCTCCGCGATGTCCGTCAGCAATGAATTCGTGCGCTTGTTCTGCTTCTTCAGCTTCTCGTACATGCCGATCAGCTCGGGGATCGTCATCTCGAACGTGGTCTTATTGTAGTTCGTCATGGACGGGCTTATCTCGCTCTGGGAGAAGGCAAGATCGTACTCACGGAAGTTTACGATCCGCATGGTCTCCATGGTATCGCTCAATTGCTGGATCGTACCGTCGTTCATGACCAGGATTATCGAATTGTCCCGTTTGTCCACCACGAACCTGCCCCGTCTGGCCACTATCGTATTGGAGAAATCCGGGTTCCTGGTATCGTATATGAGCACATCGTTCATGACCTGCCTGTCCGGGGAGAGGCTGTCGACGTAAAAGGTAATGTTCTTGGACAACGTGTTGAACGCCTTCTCGTTTATCCCGACGGTGGTCTTCCTGATAATGATATCGAAAAACTCGTTCCTCAACGCGATATTGGCAGTGGGGAGCAGATAAAAAGACACAAAGCTCGTCAGCGCATAGCATAGCAGCCCGAAATAGAACGGTGTTCTTGACAGCCGGGCCAGATCGATGCCTATCGCCTTCATCGCTATGATCTCGCTGTCCGTGGAAAGCCTGTTGAACGCAAGTACGACCGAGACAAGGACGGATATCGGGATCGCCAGCGCCAATATAAACGGCGACATATAGAGGAAAAGGAGGCTTACCTCTTTCACGGATACGCCCTTTGCAATGATGAGATCAAAAAACCTGACCATCCTCCCGATAAGCATCAATGCAGTCGTTGCGAGCAGGCTCACGATAAACGGCGACAATATCTCCTTTGCTATGTATCTATCGGCAATCTTCATGTGCTCAGGAATCGTTACTGTCTCTGTGCTCGATGTGCTTGATGTACTCCCGTATCGGGTAGTGCTCTATGGAGTCGGGGAACAGCCTCGCCTTTATAAGCATGGCAATAATGGTCGTTACCATGAATGGAAGCATCATCCTGTAGTCATTGGTAAGCTCAAAAACGAGGAATATTCCGGTGAAAGGGGCATGGGTAAGCGACGCAAGGAACGCCGACATACCGAGTGTTGCGTATACGCCGGTCGATACGGGCTCCGCAGGGAACAGGGAGTTAAATACAAAGCCGATCGTGCCGCCAAGCATTGCACCGATGTACAGCGATGGCGCATAAATCCCGCCCGGCAGGCCCGAGCCTATCGTTATCGCCGTGCCTATAAATTTCGCAACGAACAGGAAGCCGATAAGCGTAAAGCTTATCTTGCCAAGGAGAGCCATCCTTATGACGGGGTAGCCGTTGCCGAGAGACATCGGCAGCAGGACCCCTATAAAGCCGATGATGATGCTGCCGATAAGCGGCCTTGCCATGGGCTTCACTGTCATCTTTTTGAAATAGTCCGCTGCCTTGAAAAACCATTTTTCGAACAGCACGGAAAAGATCCCGACGAACACCCCGAGGAACGTATAGCCGATGAACTCATGCACCCCTGCATACTCGTACAGGGGCGTACCGAGCAGCGGGTGGTTGCCGATGAACGCCCTCGTGACGAGCGTCGCCGTTACGGCGGATATCACGATGACGCTTATGGCGGTAAGCTCGTACTCGCCGAGGAGGACGATCTCTATCGCGAAGAACACGCCCGTTATGGGCGCATTGAATATGGACGCGATGCCAGCCGCGGTACCGCTCGCTATGAGGAGCTTCCGCCTTTTCCTGTTCTCCTCCTTCATTATTCCGGACAGGAAGGACCCGAACCCGCCCCCTATCTGTGCTATGGGGCCCTCGACGCCCGCCATGTTGCCCGTTCCTATAATGATGGGCGTAAACAGCAGGAGATAGAGGATGGTCATGGGGTTGATCCGTGCCTCTTTCCTGTTGACGTTGACGATGAAATCGGGGAAGCTGTAGCCCATTTTCTGCTCTTGAAAGAACACGGACTTCAGTACGATATAGAAAATCGCCCCGATCAAGGGCAGGGACAGGATGACAAGGTCCTTCAATCTGAATATCTGGCCAAGGCCCAACTCCTGCGTATGGGTGGAGTAAAGGAAGCCCTCTATCATGCTTTCGGTCTTTATGATGAACGTACTGGACAGCCCCGCGAGCACACCGATGAGCACCGCAAGGACGATGTCCCTCGTCGTACCGGTCATCGCCTCGTTATACCACGATTTTAGTTTAGCCTTTAGCATCGCACGCTATAAAATTAACAATCTCAACGTCTGGCTTACGTACTACCATACAATCGTGATAACTTACAAACTTTTCATGTGTTCTTCGGACATCTGCCCCTTGCTCACTTTTTTATTGACACTCTTTTTTGCATATTGTATACAATATATATGACGCTGATATTTTTAATATCCCTCTTCGCTGGATTTATCGGTGCCTTGAGCGGTATGGGCGGCGGCATCATCATCGTTCCTGCACTTGTCCTCCTTGGCATCGACATAAAATATGCAATAGCTGCGAGCATGCTCTCCGTAATAGCGACGTCGTGCTCGGCGACGGCGGCTTATGCGAAAGAAAAAATCGTCAACATAAAAATAGGAACATTCCTTCAGGTCTTTACGATCCTCGGCGCCATTGTCGGGGCAACTCTGACGCTCCATCTCAATGGAAAAGTATTGTCTTTGATGTTTGGGCTTATACTGCTGTCGTCGTGGATTGTGCTTCTTAAAAAGGGCGTCGCCGTCGCCCGCTTCGACAACACAGGGGGCTTTGTTGACAACTACCTCGATCTTTCCGGATGCTACGAAGAGAAGGTCCCTCCTTACAGGGTTGTAAACTATAAAAGCAGGTACGCTGCATTCGGAGGGCCTTTTATGTTCATGGCGGGTGTCGTCGCTGGGCTCCTCGGCATCGGTGCCGGCGCCTTAAAGGTCTTAATCCTCGATCTGCTCATGGGACTTCCGCCAAAGGTCTCAACGACCACAAGCAACTATATCATCGGCATTACCGCCCTGGCGGGCTCGAGCGTGTTCTTCGCATCGGGATACCTGAAGCCGGGACTCGCCGTCCCTATCATACTCGGTGTGCTGGCAGGATCGTGGATCGGCTCAAAGCTGCTGGTACGTATGGTAGAGGAGGCCGTGCGGAAACTATTTCTCGTCATACTGCTTGTAATATCCATTGAAATGATATGGAGGGGCATATGATGTCAGGGAACGATTCCAGAAACATACCCAGGTCCACCAGTCCGTGCGGGGAGCCGACGACCGAGGAGATCAAATACCACAAAGACGCGATTGCAAGGCTGAATGAGGAGCTGAAAAAGCACCAGAACGCTATTCTCGAGCTCCAGAAAAGGTTAGCGCCCCTCCCGGAAGTCAGGAGGATGATGAGCCTCGAGGACATAATATCGAAAACATACAGAGGCGGCGTAAGCCTTACAATGCTGCTGTTCCTTGCGGGCATGGCAAGGTTCTACATGAGGCACCAGAGCCTGAACGTCGACTACAGCATGTTTTACAAGAATTTCTACCAATTCACAGAGAAAGAGATGCAGTTCATAAGCCTCGGTCATTTCAGGACAGAGGTCTTGCTGAACTGTGGGCTCATGATCCTGCTCATAACCCCTATGGTGCAGGTATTACTGACGGGAGCCTATCTGGTAGCGGTAAACAAGAACTGGAAGTACGGCCTGATTACCTTGTTCGTGCTGGCCGTCCTGTCCATCAGCCTCCTCATGCACTGATACCGGCGGTACCCCGGACCTACAGCACGGTGTCCTTTAAATAGTGCGGGTGGCACTTGCAGCTTACGCCCTTCACGCCCTTTATGTTCTTGACGAGTTCCGTTATATTGTCGACGTCCTCCATCGTATCGACCTTCCCGTTCACTGTTATGAATCCAGCATCGGCAACTACCTCCACATTAAAATTCTTTGTGAAATCGTCCGATGCCAGTACGGCCTTTACCTTGCTGGCCAACGCAAGATCGTTCATGGCCTTGACAGAGGCCTCCGTGGTCTTAAACTCGTCCGCCTTTACCATGACGGCTATCATCTCACAAGCGGTGGGAATCGTTATCTTCTTAAGGCTTACCACTATATCGTACAGAGAGGGGTCGTTCCAGTCTACGTCGTAAAGGAACTTCGTCCATTTCTCCCGCTGGGTATCGATGCTGTAGATATACCTTACAGCCTCTTCACGGGTGAATTTATTGCGCTCCATCGCAAACCGTATGCGCTGCTCCATATCGGCTATCACCTTGACCTTGACCACGTGCGATACGCCCTTCAGCAGTAGATGCCCCCCGTGGCCATGATAGATGATGTTATTGTCCTTCGCCTTCTCGCACAGGGCAGCCTGTATAAAAGAAAGGTAATGGAACCTGTCGAGATCGAGCGCAAGGCGCTCCTTGAGGCTCGGCTTCTTCTCCATCGCAGTGATCAGGTTCTCCTCTGACACGCCATACTCGGACGCCGCACGTAGTATGACCTCCCTGCTTACAGGGGTATACCCAAGCCTCTTGCTCAGACACTCTGCAAGCTTCTCACCGCCGCTGAATGTCCCCCTCGATATCGTGATAATAGCCATTTCTGTACCTCCTTCTGTCCATTCATTTTAGCAAATCGCCGTGCCGACAGTAAACCCCGTTACTTGCGCTCACCCTGCGCCAAGAGCGCAGGGCATTCAAGTATCGGGGTAAACGTTACAGCCCCATCTGCTTTCCTATGATCTCCTTCATTATCTCGGTCGTGCCCGCAAAAATGGTCTGCACCCGTGCATCGAGATACGCCTGCGCTATGGGATATTCGAGCATATAGCCATAGCCGCCAAAGAACTGCAACGCCTGATCGACCGTCCTTTTCAGCATCTCGGTCACCCACCACTTGGCCATGCATGTCTCCTTTATGACGTTTGTACCTTCTATGTGCTCCCGGATAAGCTTGTCGATGAACGTCCTCCCTATCTCTATCTCTGTCGCCATCTCCACAAGCTTGAAGCGCGTGTTCTGGAACTTTGCTATGGGCTTCCCGAACGCCGTCCTCGTCTTCGTATACTCGATCGTCTCCTCGAGCGCCTTCTCCGCGCCGGTCTGTGCTGCGATGGAGCTCACGAGCCTCTCCTGCTGGAGCTTTTGCATAAGCTGGAAGAACCCTTCCCCTTCGGCGCCGAGGAGATTTTTTGCCGGCACCCTGCAATCGGAGAAATAGAGCTCGGATGTGTCCTGCGACTTCATGCCTATCTTTTCGAGCTTCTTGCCCTTCTCGAACCCCGGCGTCTTGTCCTCGACAACGATAAGGCTCATGCCCGTATAGGGTGGGTCCGCCTTCGGGTTCGTCTTACACGCCACGATCACAAGGTCACAGAGTTGGCCGTTGGATATGAACGTCTTCTGTCCGTTCACCAGGTAATGGTCCCCGTCCTTTACAGCAGTGGTCTTGATGGCCTGGAGATCGCTCCCCGTGCCCGGCTCCGTCATGGCCACCGCGGTTATCAGCTCACCGCTTACGCAGCCCGGCAGCCACCTCTGCTTCTGCTCCTCGCTGCCGAACGTCGCTATATAGGGGACGACGACGTCGCTGTGCAGGTTTATGGCGAACCCGGACTCCATGATTCTGGTCATCTCCTCCATGATGACGACCGAGTACAGAAAATTTACGCCGGAGCCGCCGTACTTCTCTTCAATCCATGGACACAGGTACCCTTCTTTGCCCGCCTTCTTCCATATGTCCCTCGAAACGATGCCGTTCTTTTTCCATTCCGCCTGGTGCGGAACGACCTCGCGCTCCAGGAACCTCCTGAATCCCTGTCTGAAAATATCGTGCTCTTCGCCAAAAATTTTCCTCTCCATCGCTCCTCCTTTGCACTATCGAACGGGACGGCCCCCCATGCCCTGCCTCTGGCCTGCGTCCTCAGGCAGGACTTTGTGGTCCTTCAAGGGCCACGAAGTCGTTCAGAACTTTATCGTCACCTTCATCTCGTATTGCACCTTATCTTCGTCGACAGCGGTCACAGGGATAATGACGGTATTGCCGCCTACGACCTCCGGCCTGCCTACCTCTATGACGCCCAGAGACTTCTTTCGCAGGGGCTGGGTCGCTTGCTTCCCCTGGCCCTGACCGGTCGACCGCTCCGCTGCCGGGTTCGCCTGCTGCCTCGAAGGCTCTGCCGGGGACGGGGTATTCACGGAAACGTCCTGCTGTTCTATCGTTATCTCCTTCATCTCGCTGTCCTGCTGCAGCTTCTCTGCCTCTCCTATCGATGCCTGGACCTTCAACCTGTGGACAACCAGCTTCGTAATGCCCGTAAGTGTCTGGAGCACTCCACCCCCGGTGTTCGCTGACGCCTCGTAGTATGGAGCGCCGAGCCTGTTCAGTTCCTTCTGCATCTCTTCCACCGTCGCAATATCCGACAGGTCCATTTTATTGTACTGCATCACGAGGGGGATATCGTTCAGAGATCTGCCGTAATGCTGGATGTTCTCCTCGAGGTTCTTGAAGCTTTCTACATTGTCGTACATCTTATCTTTCTCTGCACTCGCCACGAACACTATGCCGTCGACGTTCTTCAGCACGAGCCTCCTTGTTGCGTTGTAGAACACCTGTCCGGGAACGGTGTACAACTGGAACCGTATCTTCATGCCCTTTATCTCGCCGAGCTCCACGGGAAGGAAGTCGAAAAACAACGTCCTGTCCGTCTGTGTCGCAAGCGTCATAAGCTTTCCCTTGTGTTCGGGCTTCAATTTCTTGTAGATGAACTGGATATTGGAAGTCTTGCCGGAGAGCCCAGGACCGTAATAGACAATCTTTGCATTGATCTCTTTCTTGTTCGAATTTAACAACGCCATTATTTCACATCTCCTGTCATCCGCTTTGCTGCACTCGCAACCACGGACGAAACATTCTTACTGTTGCTAAGGTTCTTTAAATCCTGTTTTGATATAGTTTCAAGCAATCTCAATGCAATCGGCACGGGGGTCTTGGAATTGCCCGCGAGCGCCTGTCTGACCCTGTAGCTCTTCTGCCACTCTCTATTGCCGGCGATCATCCGTATAATATCCTCGCTCACGTTGCGCGAATTGGCTATGCCGAGTATCTCGCCGTCGGTTATGCGGGGACTCTTCATCACCGATTCTACAACAACCCTGTTGGAGTCCCTCAGGAGTATCGTGCGCGCCTCTTTATTGCCCAGCAGGGCAAGCTTTATCTTTTGCGAGACCGTCATTTTCTGTATGCGCTGGTAGAGCGTCAGTTTGCCGGCCTCTGTCTCGGCCCCGGCCTGGTCCGGGCCCCCGCCTTCCTCCTGCTCTTCTATCAGCTCGGACGGCAGGCCTGCCGTCATAAAGTTTATCGGAAGGTTATCAAGCGCATCGGAAGGAAGATCGGCGGTCGAACGGTCTGCCGGAAGCATGGCCGCATCAGAGGGGAGTCCCGACCGCTGGAGATCGGAAGGAAGGTCCGAGGACGTACGATCGGACGGGAGCCCGGCAGTCCTGCCGACGGCCGAAGGAAGGTCCGCCAGCTTTTGGGGCTGGGCGACGTCCTTTTTTTCGATCTTTATATTCAACCTCCCGAGCTGCCTGCCGGCCGCCGTCGTAAAAAACTCAATGAGCTGGTCCTTCGATATCTTCGGCAAATGGGGGTTCGTAATAAGTGCGTCAAAGATCCCGTCGTTTTTCAGGATCCTCATCTGGTTCTTCGCCACGAGCTCGAGGACCGCCTCATCGTCGCTCTTCGCAAGCTCTATGAACGTATCGTCCGATAGGTTCTTGTTCGTCACAAAGGAATAGACGGAGCCGTGGGACAGCCTGTGATTGACATATATAAACTGAAGCACAAAGTCGGGCACGTCCTCGAGGATTACCGAGTCTATGATCCCGGAGGGCAGGGACCCGAGGGTATTCACCGCATCGGCCTTCGTCTGCTCATCGCCGTTCGTGTAGTGATAGGCGATCACAATCAGCAGCTCCTTGGGCTCAAGGGGGACCAATCCCTTCACAACAGCGGAGACGAGCTGTCTGGGGAGCGACTCTTTCAAATAAAGCCGTGCGCTTTCGGATAGATGGTCAAACATGTTATTTTATTTCCGAAGAGATCGCCTTTGCCGCCAATCTTTTTACCCTCGAGAGGTAGGCGTGTGCCTCGCCGGACGACTTGAACGGGAAGACCCTCACGTTGTATGTGGAGACCTTTGTCACATTCTCCTTGATCAGCCCCTTCAGGCCGGCAGCCTCGATGTTCTTCCTGTCCGAATCGGCGGACGCCTTTGAGCGGTACTTCCCCACGAGTATCCTGTATCCTCCGTCGGCCTTTACGATAGAGGCATTCGATACGTTGGCGACCATGAGCTTGAGGTTGTCCGCCGTCGCCTCGCCCTCGGAAGGGTATACCTTATCGACGACAAGACTATACGTCGCACTGTTTTTCGTGTTCTCTTTGACATCGAAATTCAATGACCTGTCCATCGTAAGCCCTATGCGTCTTGCATTCTCCAGGGCGGCCTTCGTCTTGATCGCCTCGAGCCTGACCTCGAACTGCTTTGAGACGGTGCGTACGGCCTGCACAGGTATGGGCTTTGGCGCCGGAGGGACGTTCGTCGCCACTTGCTGGACAGGCTGCCGTCCCGTCTGCTCCTGCATCGCCGGCTTATTCCCCGAAGGAGGGGCAGCCGCCGGCACGGGCACGGCATGGCGCTGTTCGGCCGGAGGAGGCTGTGAGACAGGTGCCTCGTGCTTTATAACAATCGTCTGCGAGCCTGTCATGTCCGCGGCGTGCTGGGCGCTGCTGGATGTATGAGTAAAATATATATACCCGACTGCCAGCACGATCACCGAAGCCCCGCCTATGAGGGCCCCTACGAGTATGCCCTTCCTGCTGCCCGAAGGCTCTTCTACGGTCTTTATGACTATTGCAGGCCTTGACGCCGTAACCGGAGGCTTTCCGTCCTGGGCCGGTGCAGACACGGGAAGAGGTGTCTCTTTGAGCGTCAACTCTGGGTTCGCCTCGGGCGCTGCCTCCAGAGGAGACTTCAGGAACTCGTCGAAGAGGAGGCTGCTCTCCTTTTCTTCGGGTCCTTTCGGCTTCTCGGCGGCTTCCGGCTTATCGGGCCCGGCCTTCTCGATCACTTCATCTATCGGCGGCTTAAAGAAATTGTCCTCGAACAGCTCATCGGCTATCGTCTTCTTCGTATCTTTGCCTTTTTTATCCTCCATACTATACCTTTACATCCTTTTTATTCCGGCTGCTGATAATCTTCTCTGCTATGTGCGCAGGGACCTCCTCATAGCCGAAATATTCTATATCAAAAGTGCCCATCCCCTTCGTTATAGAGCGCAACTCATCCCCATACGACTGTACCTCCGATAAAGGCACATGTGCCTTTATCACTTGCTTCTTTCCCTCGTCCTGGTCCATTCCGAGTATCTTCGCCCTCTTGGAATTCAGTCCGCCGATGACCTCCCCGGTGAACGATTCCGGCACTGCCACGGTAATGAGCATAATCGGCTCGAGCACTACGGGGTTTGCAAGCTCCATGCACTTCTTGAATGCAAACGAGCCTGCGATCTTGAACGCAAGCTCCGATGAGTCCACGACGTGGTACGAGCCGTCGTACGCCGTTGCAACAAAGTCTATGACCGGGAAGCCCGCGACAAAGCCTTCTCCGGCTGCATCCCGTATCCCCTTTTCCACGGCCGGGATATACTGCCTCGGAATGGCACCCCCCACGATGTTGTCGACGAACTCTATGCCCTTGCCCCTCTGAAGCGGCTCGATCTTTACCCACACGTCGCCGTATTGCCCCCGGCCGCCGGACTGCTTCTTATACTTGCCCTGCGCCTCTGCCCTTCCCTTGATCGTCTCCTTGTACGGTATGTCCGGCAGGACGAGCTCGAGATCTATGCCGTACTTCCGCCTCGTCTTGTGCATCACGATCTCGAGCTGCTCCTTGGACACCCCTTCGAGTATGAGCTCTTTGAGCTGTGTGTCCCTTCGTATGGAGAGGGACGTGTCCTCCTCTATGATCTTGTTCAGTGTCTGAGTGACCTTGTCTTCGTCACTCTTTCCCCTGGGCTTCACAGCGTAGGAAACGAGCTTCTTGGCCCTATACACGCGCGGTACAGCGAGCGTGTCCTTCCATGCCTTCAGTGTGTCGCCCGTTTTGCTCGCCTGGAGCTTTGCGAGGGCGATAATATCGCCGCTCTCCGCCGAATCGATCAGCTTGCTCTTGCTTCCTATCATCGTATAGATATGGTTCGTCTTCTCTTCCGTCCCGGTCGAGGCATTATAGAGGACCGTGTCCTGGCCGATCCTGCCGGAAAAGACCCGGGCATAGCTCATCTTGCCAGCATAGGGGTCTATCACCGTCTTGAATATGAAAAGGACCGGCTTCCCTGACGAGTCACGTTTTATCTCGGATGCCTCCTCTCCATCTCCGCCCGGGGCCCTCAGGACCACTCTATCGCTCACCGCGCTGTGAGAGGGCATCCATAGAGAACAGATCTCCATCAGCTTGTCCACGCCCATGTTGAAAAGCGCGGACCCCGGCATTACAGGGAACATGTTTCTGGACAAGACGGACTTCTTTGCGGACTCGAACAATTCCTCGGCACCCATTTTCTCGTTATTGAGATACTTCTCAAGCAGGGCGTCGTCGCTTTCGGCAACGGCCTCTATAAATTCCTTCTCGAACGCCCCGGCATCTGCCGGGGCGCCGTCAGCGACCTGTCTGGCACGTCCCGAGGCGTCCTTCGGATAGAGGTATGCCTTTTTGTCGGCTATGCTGTAAATACCCTCGAACTTCTCGCCGCTCCCGATCGGTACGGCGACCGGCGTCAGCTTGACATTCAAATACGCGCTGTAGTCATGCAGTGCCGTATAAAAATCGGCGTTCTCGCCGTCCATCTTATTGATCAGGAAAATGAGCGGAAGGTTGAATACGCCCGCATACTTGATGAGCATCTCCGCCTCCTGCTTTATGTCCGTCTGCGCGCTCATCAGAAAGATGGCCCCGTCAACGGCCTGGAGGGTATTGACTGTCTCGGCAATAAAGCCGTCCTGACTGGGTGTATCGATGATATTGAATTTGACTCCGTTCAACTCGATAGTGGCGAGGGACGCCGTGATGGTCGTCAGGTGCTCGAACTCTTCCTGCTCAAGGACCATATTCGACGTCCTATCGATGACCTTGCCTATGGCCGGGACGGCCCTGGCATTGAAGAGCAGCGTGTCTGCGAGTTGCGTTTTCCCGCTCGCACCTATACCGATAATCGCGATATTTCTCGTCCGTTCAGCGTTCCCGGTCATTTTCCCCCCCCTTTCTCATTTTGTTCAACAATGCCCTGACCCTGCCCAATGACTTGTTGATGGGGTTTCCCCTCTTTATGAATGGGAAAATGGGCTCTTTCCTTATACCAAGTTTCTTTACCTCTTTCAAGAGTTCCTGGTCCGTCCTGTCGATCCTCAGACCTTTATAGAAGACCTTTACCGCCATTCCCTTATTGTTGATAGCGAGATAGAGTCTCCCGAGGTTCACGTAGAAGTCCGGATGGAAGAACTCCTTCCTGATCGCCTCATTGCACAGCTCTATGCCGCGCTGATAATCGTGCCCTACCACCCCCGTCAGATAGCCGTAGTACGAGAGATACCGCGCTTCGATCTCAAAGATGGAAGATGGTATATTGTCCACGAGCTTCTTGAGTAGTTCAAAGGCCTCGCGGTTCTTACCGCCCTTTATCAACTCGAGGGCCTTATCGAACAAGTCTTCTGTATTTCCGGAAGCCATTAACCCTCCTTCAATCATCTTTTAGCGATGTTCTTGTCATATATTATCTTCAACCCCCTCAATGTCAAGAATTCATCCACTTCGTCTATAAGCGACGAGGCACTGCCTATCAGCTCCGCAAACCCTCCCGTCGCTATCACCGCCGGTTTGTCCTCTCCCATTTCCTTTGTGGCGAGCCTTATGATGCCCTCGACGAGCGCTATGTATCCGTAAAAAATGCCCGACTGCATGCTGTTGACGGTGTTTGTACCGATGACGCCCGGTGGGGCAGTTATCTCGATCCTGGGCAGCTTCGAGGCGTGCGTAAAGAGGGCCTCGAGAGAGATGCCGATACCGGGTGCTATCACGCCCCCGAGATATTCGCCCCTTCTGCTCACGCAGTCAAAAGTGGTTGCCGTGCCAAAATCCACTATTATGATGCTCTTCCTGTATTTGTCGTATCCCGCAACTGCATTCACTATCCTATCAGCGCCCACCTCCCTCGGATTATCGTACAGTATGCTTATGCCTGTTTTAATGCCGGGACCTATGAGAACGGGCTTTATGCTGTACAGCGCCTCGCACGCCTTTTCGAGTGATATGATGACCGGCGGGACCACGCACGAGACCGCTATACCGTCGATAGAAGATACCCGTACACCGTCCAGAGCAAACAACTCTTTCAGCAATAGTCTGTACTCGTCTGCCGTCCGTTCCCGAGAAGTCACGACCCTCCAGTGGGTAAGCAGCTTGCCGCCGTCGAACACGCCAAAGACTATATTGGTGTTGCCCACGTCTATTGCCAGGAACATAATCGCTTCTCTCCGTTTTCACCTATTACCATACAGCATCCTATAAAAGATGAACATCCCCTGACTTTACAGTAACCATTCTTTTATCGGGATCCATTACCACCAATCCGCCGTACTCATCAATGCCTTCCACAACGCCGACCAATGTCTCCGGACCGCTCATAATACGGACATGTTCCCCGATCATCCTGAACCTCTGCATGAATTGTTCCCGTATACCGTCGAACCCGGGGTGGCCCGCGTAGACCTTATACCACTTATAAAATAAAGAGTACAGAGAGACAAGCATCTCCGCCCTATCGAACGTCCTGCCTGTCAGCAGCAGGAGCGACGTCGATGTCTCCGCAAGGCTGCCGGGATAGACGGACGCATCGGCGTTTACATTTATGCCGATACCGACGACGACACAATTGCCGCTGTGGTCATCGCTCAGGAGATCAAGCAGTATACCGCTTACTTTCCTTCCCTTGACCAGAATATCGTTAGGCCATTTGATTTCCGCTGGCATGCCCGTACACTGCTCAACGAGCGTGGCAACGACCATACCCGCAAGCAGGCTCATTGCCGGGACATGCTTATAAGAGATGTCGGGCTTTACCATGAACGAGGTGTATATATTGACGCCGGGGGGCGAGTGCCATACCCTCCCCTGCCTGCCCCGTCCCTCGCTCTGCGAATCGGCCACGACGACCGTCCATTCCCCGGCCCCCCCGCGGGCAAGGCCGGAGATAAGGGTATTGGTCGAATCTACGGAATCGTAATAAACGACGTCGTTTACAAAGCCCAAGAGCCCGAGGTCGTTTATGACAGTGTTCCTGTAGCCGTCCATGCTATGCAGTGCCTCACCTCATGCGGCAACTGCTCTGCAGACACCGATGGTGCGCGGGCCGGGCGTATTGCATACGCGCTTTACTTTCCTTCTTCACTTTCCTTCCTCGATTACATTATTTTTTAGCAGGGTAGTCATAATATCGAACCCTATCTGTGGGTCCGGGTTAAGCATGAACGCCGATGTCAGTGCATCGTTTCTGCCATTGAATATGCGCATCAGCTCGTCCTTCTCTTCTTCGGTATTGAACTTATGGGACTTATTCACGATAAAGCCCTTCTCAAGATTTCCAAGCATCGGCCCTATCCTCTTGATCTCGTCCACCAGCCTCAGTCCCTCCATGAGCAGCGTCTGGACATCCGCATCTATCCTTGACTCGCCAATGATGTCCTTGAACTTTATCTCGAACTCGCCTTCCGTAAGGAACAGTATCCTGTAAACGGCATTGAGCCGCGTCAAGTCCCCGTAATATGCGTCCACAATCTTGCCTTTATCGAACAGGATCCATCCGATCTCTTTCGAATCATTGATCTGCAGCGCACCGGACTTCCTGTTCAGCTCGAGCATCTGGATGAGCTCCACTATCGAGATGTCGTTCAGGGTACCCGTAAACCTGGTCTTTTTGTTCGTGTCCCTCTGTATCGTGGGCATGCTGATTACGGCGCTCTTCTCTTCCTTATCGGGCGCACTCAACCTTATCAGCTTTAACAGGAACAATGTGTAAATAAACCTGTAAGCGTCATCCTGGCTCAGACCGCTCTTGGCAATCAATTCGTATATCGTTCTCCTGCCGTTGATGAGGTTGACAATCCTGTTGTAGGCATGGGGAAACTTGAAGTCCTCTACATTGAAGATGTTATCGGGTATAAAGCCCACGATCTCGCCCTCGGACTCCAATTTGTTTTTTATGCCCTTTATGTCCGTATTTCTCTTTATGCCTTCGAACAGGATTATGGGGAACGAGTCCTTTATCGATGTCAGCATCTTCATACCCGTCTCTTTCTCTTCTTTTGTGTACTCCATGCCGTCCCATGAGAACAGGTCCAGAATAATGGCCGTCATGCTGTCAGAGATCGCCGTCTCAAGATTGTCTTCGCTTATGGCCCCGAGCATGAGAAGGGCGTCTTCAAGCCTTTTGCCTCTTTGGTCCATAATCTCGTAGGCCGACATAAGGACGTCCTCCGTTAGCTGCTCCGTCTTCAAGAGCCACTTATCGAGCCTGTCGTTCTCATCGCTGCTCATCGCAAAAACAGGGTTGCCGCTGTCCCAGTAGATCTCTTTTACGGTACCGTTCTTCCCGTAGCACGTCGTCTTTCCTGTCCATAGATTACCCGCCAGCTCCGACAGCGTCGCCTCCACAGACTCAGAGCTATGCATTTCCAGTTTCTCGCTCGGCAGGTCATAGGCCTCCGCATTCTTGATGACCTGCAGCAACTCGTCCGACTTCAGGGGTTTCTTCAATAACGCATAGATATTCCAGCGCCTGTTTACGTCATCATACCTGTCCCGCGGTATATTGTTCATAAGGACGACAAACTTCGTATACTCTCCGTGGGGCTCGCTTTTCAAACGCTTGACGAGCTGGTACCCGTTTACTCCGGGCAACAGGCTATCGAGCACGACGATCTTATACGCATGCTTGCCGATTGCATTGATGGCCTCTATCGGCGTCGATACACTGTCGAACACATAGTTATTGTTCTTCAGTATCTGGCTCACGCTGCTTGTGATGTCCGACAACCATGTCACTATTAAAAGCTGGTGTTGTTTCATAAATTCAATGAAAATCAGTATACATTATAATTTCCCCTTGGTCAACTCTTCAGTGCCACTTTTGACACTTTATTTCAATACGTTATCGTATCGGGCATGCCGTCATTCAGTGCTCTTTCCGAGAATTCATTCAGTGAATTACTGGTATCAATTATCTTTATGGATAGTAAGAAAGATTTTTGTAAAGGTCAATAACCGTCCTGATTTCGGTTCAAACATGAAGCCAAAGGTTGTAGACTGCACGGTTTAAATATTTCAGCGAATCATTGGGCACGGGTTCAGACTAACCGGACTGATACACAAGCTTTCTTATAGTAAATCTTTTAACTCTTATCCTAAAAGTGATCATGGGACTGATAGAACAAAAAGAAAGAGTGTTCGACACTGCGAAGGGAAACACGTCCGGACTGCCTGCAATGCTTCCGTGGTACTCTGCGTGGACTGTTTCTCTCTCGCTATGGAAATACGGAGACGTTATGCGTCGTAACCCCCTTTACCGAAAAGAGCTTTGTTTTACGAGCGGAGGTGAAAACTCTTTCTTCATGATCACAAAGGGGAGAGGAACCGTTGTTTTGCTTCTTGACATAAATACAATGTTGATGTATCATACAAGTATGAAAATACTTCGGAGAATAGACATACTGTATATGGTTAGTTTGCTAACGGTCCTTTTTATATACCTACCCACCGGTATATCCAGAGCAATTGATACGTACGATCAGGATATCGTAACTCATGATGATGAGGGGGATGAGAACCATGGTAAAAATAGTATTTTATGCCATTCTTCTGATAGAATTATAGGACATAATTTGATTTCAGGAGGCAATGGGTCTGTTTCAACCAATAGCAGTGATATACTTCTATTGTCATTATCAAACGTCCTATCCCTTTCAAAATCACGCAGCTTTAAAATCATCATGAATGAGGTATCTCTCCATTCACAGGATTTTGTTAACTCCATTTTTCATCCCCCTAAAGCCTTTTTGGCATAAGTGCATGGCGGTTTAGGGGTTAAATAAACTTCCTGTTTTTTCCCGTCCTACACCCCTATACGTCAGTAGTCTTGCTTATCAGAAGTGTTTTATATGCCCAAAATTATTTCTGATTGCATTATGCACAAGGGAAAAACAATAAAAACAAAGGAGATTTTTATGATAACGAACAAAAGGTTACAAAATAGAATTGGGTTTTATTTAGGGATTGTGGCTGCTTTTCTGTTAATAGTCTTTGCAGGTTGTGGAGGTAGTAGCGGGGGAGGAGGTGGAGGACCCTTCAACTCTGATCAACTTAGTGCCCTTGCGCAGATATTTGCTGATTCTGCAAATAGTGCGGCAACAATGACTGTAAGTTCTTATTCACCGTTGAAAACAAATAACCTGAATCCGCTTTCTTCGTGTGGGCCAAGCACGCTTATCCCGCCTTACAATTGTCCTGGCAGTGGGAATATCTACTATACACTCACTATGGATTGTACAATGCCTTCAGGATGCTGTGCAAATAAGACACCATGTTCGAAAGACTACATGTCAATAAACGGTAGCGGTAATATTAACTACAATTCATGCGCACAGACTATTACGACAACAGGTGATCATATAATGATAAACGGAACCATACACATGGCTCTTACTTCAAATGCAACGATGCAATGCGGAGGTGCTGTGGATGTGGATGTGACCGTTACATTTACCGGTATGCCGACCATAAGTGTAAACGGCCATGATGTGTGTCATGGAGATATCTTCATTACAGCAAAAGGCCATTCAGGTGCATCCAATTATGTCTCAGTATCCGGGACCGTTTGCGGACAAAGTATATACGAGAGTTACAATTATGGCTGTGCTGTAACATGTGCGGATAAGACCTGCTGTTATACAGGAATGTCTTGTGATATATGTGGTTCGACAAATTATGGCTGCATACCTACAGGTGCGGTGTCCTGCTGTAACGGTAAATACTGTCCTGCACCTTACAAGACGTGCAATGCATCCGCTAACACATGTTCCCTTTCTTTTAATGACTTGAACTTCATTCCTGGCATGCCGTCGTTTGATCTGACGAACCGATAGAAACTTTAATGTAGGGGCGATTCATGAATTGCCCCTACAAAAACGTATAAAGTTATAAGATATTTAAGATATTGGGCAACCCCATTCTTGCCCTTTGGTCATTACAAGCAACAAGGCCTTTGCGGAGCGGACAGAGCTGTTCGAAGACCCGATCATCGTCAGTGCGCTGTTGGACCGGCTCCTGCATCACAGCATCATCGTCAACATGAAAGGGCAGAGCTGGCAGTCGAAGGGGAAAATGGCTTCAGAACACGTGGAGTCTACGAAACAATGACTATGAAGGCACACATACCCCAGACAGGCTGGGGTGGTACGATTGACGTCAGAAAGTCGAAAAACGGCTTTCTAAAAGCCTCATTGCCAAACGATCGGGAGGTGGTTGATACCCTGGCATGGGGTGAAATCAGGAGAAAAGGGAGTTTTTAATGGCTCGGGTGGTACACTTTTCGTGTCGTTTTCTTGATCACTTTTCAATGTCGCTTGACACCTGTGTATCTGCCATATGCGTCTCAGCATCATATACCCTCCTTCTTATACCTATAAACTGCATTTTCTGATTTTTAACTTTTTACGTGACCTACGGCAGTCCGGATACCCTGAACGCGATTGCCCTGTGTGGGCTGGCAAGCAGGACGTAGTCGTTCCCGTCCGGGCCCCTGAATGCGTCGAGGTCGGTCGAGTAGAGGCAGTCGTCGTCCTGCGGGAAGGTCATGCTCAGGGACGCCCAGTTCATGCTGCCCAGTATGCCTATGTTCGACGGGTTCCTTATATCGAACACGAGGAAGCCGCCGGATTTGCCGCCATTATCGGTGCCGCCGCTACAATTGGCATCGATCGCAGCGGTGTGGTAGCTCGCAAATCCTATGTGGTCTATGACCTTGATCCCGGTCATACGTATGTTGGACGATGGGGTAAGCGAGCCCACGACCCTCGGGCTGGCGATGTTCGAATAGTCGATGACCCAGAGCGTTGACCCGGTCGTTGCGTATATATAGCTGGTGCCGCAGTACATGGAGAGCTCCGAGAGGTTTGAGACGTCTGGATAGCCAAGGTTGACCTGGCTCAGAAAGGTGGCTGTTGTTCTGTCGTACGCATCCACGGCCGCATACGAGCCTCCGCCCCCTGATGAGAATGTGGCGCCCATGACCAATATCACGCTGCTGGTAAACGGGTCGATGCAGAGATCGCTTGACGTCGTGCCCATAATGCTTGGGTATCCATAGAGCGTATAGGATGTCGGCGTGATGAATGCGTCCGGGATAAGGACGCTGTATGCTCCCAACTGGGCCGCATCGCCCACGATAAAGTGGCCGGGGTCAGAGAAATAAAGCCTGTCGTACTGTTCAGTGTTGTTGTATGGTGGCGAAGCTGTATTGTTTATACTGTCATACCAGCTTTCCTGCAGGTTCGGCAGTGTCTGGTTTATGGGTACCGGCGAGGCCGGGTTCGTCAGATCGAACAGGTACACGTAGATGCCGCCTGCAACAGCGCCCACGGTCATAGGATAGCCCTCGAGCGTGGTCTGTGTGACCGCTGTACCGTGGGTGTCCGTGGGCGCCGTGAGCCGGGACAGGAACGTTGGCTGCATGCCCTGTGTAAAGCCGTAGCCTACGACATCCACGGCACCGCCGCTCAGTCCGTTGGAGGAATTGCTCTGCCGATAATAGTTCGAGACAAGCGCCGTGTAGCTGAATCCGTCTGCGAGGAGATCGGTTATCCTGACCCGGCTGGTATGGCCGCTTGACATGTAGAAAGACACGGGCGTCGGCGTATAGCCGGTCGCCGCGGTAAAGACATTGAGGCCCTCCTGGTTGGCAACGAATGCATAGATGTTCGGGCCGATCATCCCTCCGGCGATCCCGTTTGCCTGGTTGACCGGCGCTAACTGCACAGAAGATGCACAGGAGATAGACGGCGGGCTGCTCCACGTCGTGGTGCAGGTGTAGAGATAGCCCTTTGAAGATATAGTTGCAGCGAGATACACCGTCGTGTCTGTTGCCCAGATGCCGGTTATGCCCTGTGGTGTTCCTGACATAATCGGGATTCCCAGACCGTCGAAATGCGGGTTGGTAGGATCGCTCACGTCGACAAGCAGGACCCCATATATACTATCTGCGATGTAGGCATAGTTCGTATCGGTAAGCGTGACCCCTGTATACCCGTCATAAGGGGTCGAGGGATAATTGATGGGATACATGTACCCGGTGGTCCCCGTGATGTTCGTTGGATCGGACACGTTGTAGATGGCAAAGCCGCCGGTATACGCGGCAACATAGGCATAGTATGTGGGGTTCACACCCGTCGTCGAGGTAATGAACATGTCGTAGACGCCCGCTGGCGTAGGGGAACCGGGTATCCAGATCGGCGCGGTGTCCGTTATCCACGTGGGCTGGGAAAAATAGCTCAGGAAATTGCTCAGGTCGAAGATAGAGATCGTGCCTGATTGGCGGTCCGGGGCGAACAGATAGTCCGTTCCGCTTATATCGGTCACGATCACCTTTTCCACGTCCTTGAACTGCTGCACTCCCGGCGGCTTATCGGCCCTCGAGACCAGGCGCGGAGAGGCAGGGTCCGATATATCGAATATATAGACGGTCGTCTTCCATGCGCAGTACAGGTACGAGCCGAACGGGGAGCACCCGTAGACAGGCAGGGCGTAGGGGTCCCAGTATCTGCCGATGAGCACGGGAGAGGACGGATTGGACATGTCGATGATCTTGAGGCCTGCCGTACCGTCCGCAAGATAGGCATAGTTGTTCTTGAACGTGACGTTGTACCCCTGGCCGTCGAGCTGGTACATGGACAGGGGGGCTATGCTGACCTCTCCTGTAGCCTGGAGGGACGCCGAGGTGAAGTATCCGAGGGAGTCCGTTACTTTGGCTGTAAGGGTGTACGTGCCTATGCTATCGTAGGTACAGGTGCCGAGGTTTATTGTGTAGGGGTCCTGGTACGTGAACGTGGCAGGGTCGGTGTCCGTGAACACGGTACCGTTGCCGCAGTCCCACTCGTATCGGCTCACGGACGCCCCCGGAGTCGTCGGGACCACCTTCGCCTGGACGGATACCTGCAAGGGCACAGGGTTGTACAGGGAGGTCGTGGGGACGAGGAGGAGGGAGATCAAGGTCCTCGGATAAATACTCAACAGACAACCTGTCCCGACAGCATCGTTGCAATTGGTGCTGTCGGTAAAATTGCCCTTGCTATCCGTGACGCGTACCGTAACGAGATAGCTGTTTGTCTGGGTATAGGTGTAGGCCGCTGTCGGGGACGTCGTCGTCAGGATAAAGTTCGGGTTGCCGTACTGATCGTCCATGAAGCTCCACTCGTATGAGACGATCGGTGTCTGTGGTGACGGGGAGTGGGCGACCACGGTAAAGGTAAAGGCCGTGAGCGGAGCAGCTGCGGAGAAAGGGATATAGCTGCTGTTGGTAATCTGGCCGCCGCTTGTTACTGTAAAGCTGTCGATGATGGGCGGTTTGCCCGGTGCGGGATGCGGCGGTTTCTTGCTGCAGGAACTGCAGCCCGAGAATGAAAAGACCGCGTACAACAATAGACCCGCTGAGACCCCGAGCCATTTCGATGCACGATGTTTCCCGCTTCCCCTCATAAGTATCACCTCTCGGCATAGTTTACTTTACTTGATGGATTATGTCAATAGTAAAATGTCGGGCAAAATATTGGGTAAAATATCGAGTGGAACAGGAGGGGCTTGTTTAATGCTTGACATACCGCAGTAATTGTCTATAATCGATATTCTTGACGCGGGGTGGAGCAGTCCGGTAGCTCGTCGGGCCCATAACCCGAAGGTCGAAGGTTCAAATCCTTCCCCCGCTATTTTATTTTTCAACGAGTTAGGGTTTCTTTTCGTCATTGGATTTCACCACTGTGATCCCCTATTGTGATCACCCTGCCTTGAATTTGATCCAAAACAGCTAAGGAATCAAGACTAAAGCAAGCACTGGAAACATAGTTAACAGTATGTTTACTTGATTTGAATGGTGCCAGTAATGTTGGTGGACTTGATGATCCTGAATTACTGCAACGCTATCCGCATACGACTTAATAGCGTATAAATAAATGTATGGTATTTAGTTTGGAGGAATCATGGAAACAAAGGCACTTGTTCCGGTCGAAACGATAGAGCAGAAGATTTTATTAATCCGGGGACAGAAGGTAATGCTGGATCGGGATCTGGCTATCCTTTATGGCGTGGAAACAAAACACCTTAATAGACAAGTTAAAAGGAATAGAGAAAGATTCCCAAAAGAGTTTATGTTTAAACTGACAAAGTATGAAAAAAATGAACTGGTGACAAATTGGCACCGGTTCGCTCTTTTAAAACATTCATATTCGGCTCTTATCCCAAAAGTGATCATGGGACTGATAGAACAAAAAGAAAGAGTTTTCGACACTGCGAAGGGAAACACATCCGGACTGCCTGCAATGCTTCCGTGGTACGCTGCGTGGACTGCTTCTCTCTCGCTATGGAAATACGGAGACGTTATGGGTCGTAACCCCCTTTACCGAAAAGAGCTTTGTTTTACGAGCAGAGGAGAAAACTCTTTCTTCATGATCACAAAGGGGAGAGGAACCCCATTTCCGAAGGCGATCTGGTTTAGACGGTATATACCCCCCCGTATCAGCAGCATATAATGCCTGGCTGATCGATTTAAGCGTTACATGAGGGATATTTTATGTATAGATGACATCGGTATTGGAGTATAGGTAAGATAATTGTGATACATAATTATGCATAATTAACTATGTTGTTTCCCCACTACGTGGCCGTTCGTGAGACCATCGGATCGACCTGCAGTGATCAAATTGCGATCACCCCGGGATTCGGGTTGATCCAAGACCTCCACGCCGGACCCATGAAAAAGGCGGGAGCCACAAAATCATTTGCCGTGAAGCAGCCATTCGACCGTCACATTGCCAATTCCGGCTATCTTCGACAGGGTGAGCAAAGACGGGGCATTGATGTCGGCCTCATACCTGATCACGTCGTCCTTGTGCTTTCCGATAAGCAGTGCGAACTCAGCTTGCGTCCTTGCTCCCCTTACAAGCCTTATCCTCTGTCCCGGAGACATGGTCTTTCTCCCTGTATCTTCAGACATGTTCACTTCCTACACATGAAAATACAAAGCCTACATCGACCTGCAAAGCACTACGTACGGTTACTGTCCTGTTATACTGCTCTCTTTTTATGCCATTTCGATATCTCGATGACATCCTATCCAGGAACATTCTCTTTTTTTATCGTTCTCATCACCCTCCTGAGCCTCCGCTTGCTCGCGTTTGTCTTCAAGAGAATGTACGGCACATAGTACAGGAGCCTCAACAGGCGGCGGGGTGTAAGAACACCGAGCCTCAACGCCTTCCCGGCGATCTGCTTGACCTGACCCGGGGTGTAAAAATCGTGATCGATCCTCTTCAGTATCGCGGTCAGCTCTTTTCTTCCGTACTTCTCTGAGTATATGCCGTTGTCCTTCCCTATGTAATAGCCGGGGGTAGCCTTGACGACGTCCTCCAGCGGAGAGAATTTCTCCCACCTGAGCCTGCTTAACGATATGAAGTCTATTCCTATCTCTCGGGCATACTTCGAGATCATAAGCATCTCGTCTTCGACCTCGCCGATGATCCCGACAATAAAATATCCGTTGATAAGCATGCCTGATTTTGACAGGACCTTGAACGCCTCTCTCACCCTGTCCGTCTTGAAGCCTTTCTGCAGTGCCACCAGCGACCTGTCCTGTGCGGACTCCAGTCCCACCATGAGGATCTTGAATCCCGCCTTCTTCATCTTCTCGACCAGTGCAGGCCTGCGGGCGATGTCGATCCTTACGTTGCACAAAAACATCTTCTTTATGCCTTGTGAGATGATGAGGTCGCAGATCCTCTCGACCCTGTTCATATCGGCGGTAAAATTGTCGTCTACGAACGCGATAAAATCAGCATCGATGGCCTCGATCTCCCGGACCGTGGATTCCGGGGTCCTGGCCTCCCACTTCCGCATCTGTCCGAGTGGGTTGAGCTTGAAGGTACAGAATTTACAGTTGTACGGACACCCGCGGGAGCTCATGATGGCATCGAACCCCACTCCAAGATCGATGCCTCTTATGGTGGCACGGTATATCGTTGTCCTGAGCTTCCTGTCCGGGCTTTTAAGGCTGTTGAGAGAAGGCAGGGGCCTGGGCTCATTATGGACGACTTTCCCGTTATCAACGTACGATATCCCCTTTACCTCTTCCAGCGGTCTCCCGCTGAAAAGGTCCCTGGCGGTCGCCTCGCCCTCCCCTCTCACGATTATCGATATGTTCGGACACCTCTGGAACAGGTCCTCGACGCAGTCGGTGGCCTGCCTCCCTCCGACGACGATCCTGATATGGGCCGGGATCCGACGTATCATCTCGCACACCTCATCGTATGTGTAGTTCCAGTTCACGCTCACAAGGGCGGTATCGACAGAGGGGGTAAAATGGCTTATCGGATCTTTGACATACCGGGAATCCACGATCCTTATGCTCTCGACCATATCGCTCACCGCGGTCGCTACATACTCGAGGCCGATGGGCGGGAAAAACTCGTAAATGGGTACCTCTTTTACATAGGGGTAGAGACAGAGTACATTGCCGGCCTTTATTCCTTCGCGCATGTGTGTGTGTCAATCCGGACAGAGGGCATTGCTGACCCCGAACCTCCGATAAGGACGTCCGCGGAAAGGCCATCTCTGCACCCGATCTCCCCGACCCCTTCGATCAACTTTCGATACATAGTACCTTTGGCATAAACGATCTTCGGGAAACTGTCAAGCCGTTCTGCGGCGGCATCTCTCCCATCGGGAAACAGCATGCCACGACATATGGGTATAAGGACGTTTCAGGTCCTATACCTTGTGTATTTATGAAGCTTTTGATTGACATACGGCCAGCGATATGATTGTTTTTCGTTTCAGGATGGACCGGAGGAAAGACAAAAAGGCACACAAAAGGCCGTGCTGGGACGAGTATTTCATAGAGATTGCGAAGGTGGTCTCCTCGCGCTCCACCTGCATACGGAGGATGTACGGCGCCGTCATAGTAAAGGACGACGTGATCATCAGCACCGGATACAACGGCTCCCCGAGAGGCATGACCAATTGTTCGGACGTCAACAGGTGCAAGCGGAAGGACCTCCATGTGCCCTCCGGAGAGCGCTATGAGCTCTGCGAGGGCGTCCATGCCGAGCAGAACGCAATCATCAACGGCACACCAGACAGAATGAAAGACGCAACGATCTATATCGCAGGGATCGAGGTCGAGGAGCCGGTGTTTGCAGACGGGAAGCCGTGCCTCCTCTGCAGGCGCATGATCCGCAACGCACGGATAAAAGAGGTAGTCTTCCTGACGAGGGACGGGAGGATCGAGCATGTCAGGAACATGGACATGCTGGAGGGCCCATTACCACGGCCAGGCTAACTCATCTATAGAGCCAGCTTTTCTTCCGTAATATAGTCAATCGCGTGGTCTATGATCTCCGGGTCGTACATACTTCCGGAGCTCTTTTTCAGTTCTCTGACAACAACGCGCCAGCTTAACGCCCTCTTGTACGATCTCCTCGTCTTTATCGCGTCTATGGCGTCGGCCACCGCGATGATCCTTGCACCCATGGGTATCGCACTTCCCTTGAGCCCGTCCGGATAGCCCGTGCCGTCATACCGCTCCTGCGAATAGCCGGCCAGGGGCCCCAGCTCCCAGAGCGCCTCTACTGCGTCTATCAGCTCCATCGTATAGATCGTATGCCTTCTCATCGTCTTCCATTCCGACTTATTCAGCGGTCCTGCCTTATTAAGGATGGAAAGGGGGGTGGCTATCTTGCCGAGGTCATGGAGGTATGCAGCCCTCGCTATGCTCTTCAACTCATGCCCCTTTATCCCGAGCCGCTTCGAGAGGATCATAGAATACTCTCTCACCCTCTCGGAATGCCCGGCTGTATAATGGTGCCTGGCATCGATGACTATGCCGAACACCCGGAGGATCACATCTATGGACACATCCTCGGACACCGTACCATCGATGGCCGGGAGGTCATGCATGATCTCCTTAAGCTTATACGGCAGCCGGCTTTCGTCGTTTACCTCGAAGAAAAACAGCCCCATGTCCTTGCTGTTGAGCCTTCGTAGCACATCCCACATATGAGGACTGAATTCCGTGCCTACATGCGATCTGAAATACTCGTACATGTCGGACCGTGTCAATCCGGCCCTGGTCCTGAATCTCAGGTCGTAATCGTCCGCCACTCGTAGTATCTGGCTGTTTACATGTATGCTCTGCTCTCTCTTGTGTGCAGGGAAGCCCTTACCGTTGATCCATTCGTGATGGTCCCTTATCCATGGGGCAACGCGGCTCAAGCCCGGTATCTTCTCCACGATATTTGCGCCTATCACAGGATGGTATCGGAGCCAGTATGACAGGTGCGACTCCTCGAGCTCCGGATACCGCGCAGGGTGGCTTTCAATCCCAGTTATACCCACGTCATGGAGCAGACCTGCGTAAAAAAGCCACTGGGACTCCGCGGGGCTGATCTCATCGCAAACATATTTCGCCACTATCGCCACGCGCCATGCATGATAAAGCTGTTCGCCGCCCTGATAGTCGATGATAAGCGACAGGGTCGCAAGCAGTTGGTTCAGGGTACTGTTGTTCATTTTACCGGTCATCAGGTATGTAGTACTGTCTTTGCATTTTTTTTTCAAGCGCTTCGTCCGGAGGGCCCCGATGCCGGTATGTTCCATACCATTGAATGAAAAATCAAAAATCTGTTGCTATTTGATCTCCGGGCAATGTATATAGTACCAAGGGAGGCTCCTAATGGAAGATAAAAAACCCTTGGAGAAGATGATAGTAGAGTATAACAGAAGACCAAGAACCCCCTTAAAGATAGGAGTATGCCTGAGCGGCGGAGCGATAAGGGGGCTTGCCCATGTCGGTGTCCTCCGTGTCCTGTACAACGAGTTTATCCCCATCGATCTTATAGCGGGCAGCAGTGCAGGCTCAATAGTGGCAGGGCTTTATGCGCTCTATGGCTACCTTTCGAGCTGGTCTGTCTTCGAAAAGACACTAAAGAACAGGTCCATATTCAAAATCAAGAAAGGAAAGAACGACGAGTTCTTCGACTCGTCGTTCTTCAAAGGATGGCTGAAGGCACTTTTCGGGAACGCTACCTTCGACGACGTGAAGATTCCCCTGGAGATTACGGCGCTGGACATCGTCTCCGGCAAGACGGTCTACATAAACGAAGGATACCTCAGGGATGCGATATACGCCTCCTGTGCGGTGCCGGGTGCATGGAAGCCAGCCAAGGTCGGCAACATGCTCCTCGTGGACGGGTCGTTCGGAAACGATGTGCCGGTCGACTGGCTGAAAAGCAAGGGCGCCGACGTGGTCATAGTCTCCATAGTGAACATATACAACGAGTTCCTCTATGGCTCCGGCCTCTCTGTATCACGTCTCTTGAAGCTATTGACTTCGAAAAGCCTTACCAAGCAGTTCATCGTAACGGGCGGCAGGGGACTCGAATATCTCACCAGGGACATCAAGAACATGGAGAAGAAGCCGATCAAGACCCTGCTGCGTACCCTGGCGATATTCGGCAAGAACTTTCAGGTGCAGAAATGGGGCACCGATGCGGACGTACAGATTGTGCCGGACGTCGGCGATTTCTATTCGAGCAACCCGGGCTACCTGCCCAAAAAGAACAGGTCCGAGTTCATTGCGGCAGGCGCCATTGCGACATGGAAGAAGATCCCCCAGCTAAAGCAGATACTGGGAGAAATAGTGCTGAAGAAAGAAATGTCGCGCTCGGCATCCGACAAGATAAAGAGACAATTCAGGACCGTAAAAGATTCTTTCTTAAAGCTGGTCGGCTGAGCAGGAAGCTCGCCGCAGTCCCATTCGCTTCGTCCCGCTGGTAGGGCGGGACGTCCCGTCGTGTCGGCCCCGTCCCCTCCGGCTCAAACGCTCTTGATGTCCTGTGCCGGAGCAGTGTCCTGAGACCCTTTCTGAGACGCATGAACGGACTGCCTTGCCTTCCTCGCTCTCCTCCTTTTCCTGACCCTCTTGGGGGGCTCGAACTTCTGCGACATCTCCGCGAGCATGGAACCGAGCCTGATGACTTCGTTATTGAGCCTCTTGATGTCTTCCACGGAAGGCATATTCAGCAGGCCGAGCGCCATAGGCATGACGGCATCGAGCCTTGACTTGAATTTCATCATCTGCTCGAAACTCCTGTTCAATACAGGCTGTATCCTCTTTGACGAGAGCAGCTTGCCCGCTATCTCGCTCAACGACACACTCTCAAAAAAATCTGTCGCCTTTTGCTTCATACCATCTCCTCCTCGTTCTTATTATTAAGAACCCGTCAAAATATGTCAAACATTCCCCTACAGATACCCATTTCCCGGGGGTTTGACATATATCACAGGCCATTATAAAATTCAAGCATGAAAAAAGTATTCACGGTGCTGGTCGTGGCCCTGTCCCTCCTATCCTGCAATAAACACCCGCCCGCGACGTCCACGCTTGTTATAGGCATAGAGGGCAGCCCTGCAAACCTCGATCCGAGGTATGCCACCGATGCATACTCCGGGCAGATAGCACGGTTGTGTTTCGAGGGCCTGATGAGATACAAAAGGGACGGCATACTCGCCCCGCTGCTCGCCGAAGACGTCGTAGTCAAAGACAATACGACGGTCCTGATTACCCTGAAAAAGGGCATCAAGTTCCAGGACGGCTCGCCCTTTACAGCCCAGGACGTGCTCTCGACGATAGAGGGCATCATAAAGTCCGGGACCTATTCCCCCTATAAAGACGCCCTGTCACATATAAAATATATCTCGGTCCCGGGTCCGTTCAGCCTTATCGTACACCTGAAAGGCCCCTATGCGCCGATACTCACCGCGTTTACCGTGGGCATACTGCCACACAGGCTCGCGTACAGAGAAAACATACCCCCAGATGCCCTTACGGGTACAGGCCCTTACGTCCTCACCGCGTACAGACAGGCAAGGTACGTCAGGCTCGATGCGTACGACGGCTACTGGCGGGGGCCACCGGGGATAAAGCATGTCGTATTCAGGGTCATACCCGATGACCTTATGCGCGTGCTCGAGCTCGAGAAGGGCAGCATAGACATGCTTGTCAATGCAGTGCCCCCGGACTCTATAGAAAGCCTCGAGCACGACAGGCACATAAAGTTCATCATAGGTCCCGGAAACAACTACGAATACATCGGCTTCAATATGAAAGACCCCATACTCCGCATCAAAGAGGTAAGGCAGGCAATAGCGTACGCCATCGACAGGCCGGGGATCATACGCTATGTGCTGTTCGGCCAGGCAGAACCTGCCGCGGGCATCCTGCCTCCGTGGAACACAGCGTACAATCCTGACCTGCGGCAGTATACCTATGACCCCTCAAGGGCGAAACGGCTGCTCGATCAGGCGGGCTTTCCCGAAAAGGACGGCTACAGGTTTGTCCTCGATTACAAGACGTCGAACAACCCCCTGTCCATGAGGGTGGCGCAGGCAATCGCCTATGAGCTCGGGCAGGTGGGCATAAAGGTAGACCTGAGGTCGTATGAATGGGCGACTTTTTACAACGATATACGCCACGGCAATTTCCAGATGTACACGCTACGATGGGTCAATGTGATGGACCCGAGCATATTTTACTACGCATTCGATTCGAAGGCCGTACCGCCGTACGGGGCAAACAGGGGGTACTATTCAAACCCGGAGGTCGATCGGCTCATCGGACGTGCAATGGAGCTGCTGAATATAAACGACTCGGCGCCCCTCTACAGACGCGTCCAGAGCTTGATCGCCGGGGACCTGCCATACATCAGCCTCTGGTACATGAACGACGTGACCGCTTTGAGGGACAGGGTCCACGGCTTCGAGCCCTTTCCCGGAGGTGGATATATCGGCATCGAAAAGGCATTTATCGGTGCCCCGAAACGCTAAAGACATTCGATATTGATTAAATGCACGAATATGCTATACTGGGAACTTCGGGAGGAATGGGGCAGGACATGGATAAAGTTGCTATCGTAGGGTTCGGGACAACGCCGTTCAGGGCACGATGGATAGAAAAGACATACTACGAGCTCGCCTATGACGCGGCCAAGCTCGCGCTCGAGGACGCGGGCATCGACAGAAAAGAGGTCGGCGGCGTGGTGTATGGCATCTACAACGAGCTTTTCGAAAGACAGTTCATGCCGGACGTCTATATCCACAATTATATAGGCATGGGGCTCAAGCCATCGGTGAGGGTCGCGACGGGAGGTGCGACGGGAGGTGCTGCCGTCTTTGTGGGGTGGACATGGATCGCCTCGGGCCTGTACGATATCGTCATGGTGCTCGGCGTCGAGAAGGCAACGGACAACTATAATTACGCCGTGGGGCACTCCACGCCCGAGACGCTCAAGGCGATCCTGTTTTCCGGAGACATGACGTTCGAAAACCCCTCGGGCCTGACCGCGGCCGCATCGTACGCCCTGCCGCTGATAGCGCACATAGACAGGTACGGCTCTCCTACGGAGAAACAGATGGCAATGGTGGCCGTAAAAAACCACAAGAACGCCATGAACAACCCGAACGCCCAGAGCCCGAAGCTGCTGAGCGTGGACGACGTGCTCGGCTCGAAGATGATCACATACCCCTTTAAATTCTACGATAACTGCCTGTACTCCGAGGGCGCGTCCGCTGTCGTCCTTGCATCGGAAAGGGTGGCACGTTCATTATCGGACAATCCTGCATGGATAACGGGTGTGGGCCTTTCTCTGGACAAGGCCTTTGCCGGAGAAAGGGACGACATAACGGTCTTTACGTCGAGCCTGCATGCAGGGAGGGACGCGTACAGAATGGCGAGCATAAAGAGCCCTGCCAGGGAGCTCGATTTCGCAGAGCTGCACGATGCGTTTACCGGCGCAGAGATACTCTCGTACGAGGCGTTCGACCTCTGCGGGCCCGGACAGGGCGGTAGATTGATAGAGGACGGCGTGGTCGAGATGACGGGCGCCCTGCCTGTCAATCCGAGCGGCGGCCTGATTGGCTGCGGGCATGCCGTCGGCGCGACGGGGGTCATGCAGACGGGAGAGGCGGCATTGCAGGTGCAGGGAAGGGCCGGGAAAAGGCAGGTCAAAAATGCAAGAACAGGCCTCGTACAGAGTATAGGAGGGCCCGCAACGGCATGGACGGCCGCCCTGATTGTGCAGAGGATCGAGAAGACGGGGGCGGGAACAAAAAAACGGATCGCATCGGGCAGGAGACGAAAGGGGCCGTAGGCAGGTATTGCACGACGTCCCGCAAAGTAAAATCAAAGGAGCGACGATGATTAAGGACAGGGAAAAATGGCTTGAGCATGCCTCTCAAAAGATCAAGGTACCACAGGAGCTCATTGCCAAGGCATTCAAAGACGAGATCGACGGGACCCCGGCCATGGACGCGCCCCTTGAAATCCCGGACATCATGGATATAACGTACAAGTACAGCTACGGCGGCATATCGAGGTTTTTCAGGGAGCTCAGGGACAACAGGAGGCTGTACGGTTCGAAATGCACGCACTGCGGCAAGGTATGGCTGCCTCCGCGCATAAACTGCAACGAATGCTATGCGCCTACAGAGTGGGTAGAGTTGGGCGAGACGGCAGAGGTCGTAACGTACACGGTCGTCTACTACGGGACCTCCACCTTCTACGACAGGGTCCCCTACGTGTGCGCATTCGTAAAGGTGGAGGGGGCGGACACGCTGATCATGCAGAACATATTTTTAAAGGACATAAAAATGGCGAAGGTCGGTATGAAGGTAAAGATTCAATTCAAGGAGCAGAGGAACGGAGATATGGGCGACTTCTGGTACGTTCCGGCGGACGGCGTGTACGACAATGTATGACGTGTACGAGAGGAACATAAACATCAGGCTTCTCCCGATAGATAGCAATACCGTCCTGCTCACCGCATCACTGCTCGATCTCAACCACAGCATAACGACAGAGGTGAAGCTCGATCTTGCGACGGAGAAGATAGTGGATGCGGACGTAAAGATGATGCGCGCCCCCTACGAGCAGTGCTCGAAGGCCAAGGACACCATACGTACGATCATCGGATTCAAGATCGAGCGCGGCGTAAACAAGAAGATAGCGGACGCGATAGGTCATACACACGGCTGCATCCACGTCGTAGAGATCCTACAAAACGCTATGAGATTCGCCGCATCTATGCTAATAGGGGTAAGAGCGGGCTATGGTACCTTCGAAAAACGGAAAGAACTCAGTGAGGAGGAGCGGTTGGAAAAGGTTATGCCTTATTTAAAAAATACGTGCGTGGTCTTTAAGGAAGAATAAACATGGCACTATCACTACCCAAAGGCTTTCTGTATGCGGGAAGCTCAGCAGGGCTCAAGAACGACGGTAAAAAGGACGTGGCCGTCGTATACTCGGAGGTGCCCTCGATTGCGGCGGGGCTGTTCACGACCAATGCCATCAAAGCAGCACCGGTCACCGTCTCCATGGAACAGCTCAGGAAGGGCAGGAAAAGGATGATCATCGCGAACAGCGGTATTGCCAATGCAGCGACCGCGAAGGACGGTGTAAAGGACGTCAACGAGATCATCAGTGCCTATGCAAAAGGGTTCGATATAAGGCAGGAAGAGATCCTCGTTGCCTCGACGGGCATTATAGGCAGGAGGCTGCCCGTCGAAAAGGTCGTATCCCAGATAACCGCGCTGAAGAACGATCTGTCACGGCAGGGCTTTATGGACGCCGTAAAGGCGATAATGACGACGGATACAGTGCCAAAATACGGGTCCCGCAGATTGAAGATCGGCAGCAAGGAGACGATACTCACCGGGTTTGTAAAGGGCTCGGGGATGATACAGCCACACCTTGCGACGATGCTCGGTTTCTTTACCTCCGATGCGAACATAACACAGGGGGCGCTGAAAAAGGCGCTCCTCGGCGCCGCGGAGGCATCGTTCAACAGGATTACGATAGACGGAGAAATGAGTACGAACGACACCGTGCTGGTAATGGCAAACGGGCTCGCTGAAAACGATACCATCACGGACGAAGGCAGGCACTACGCCGCATTCGAGCAGGCGTTTATCGATCTCACCAGGGAGCTTGCGGAAAAGATGGTCAAAGACGGCGAGGGCGCCAACAAGGTGATAGAGATCAACGTCACGGGTGCCAGGAACGAAGAGGACGCGAGAAGGGTCTCGTTCAAGCTCGCAAACTCGCCGCTGATAAAGACCGCATTTTTCGGAGAGGACCCCAACTGGGGGCGCATCGTGGCTACGGTCGGGGCCGCGTGCTCGTACGCGAGCGAAACGGGACTGAAGATATGGATCGGCAAACAGCCCGTCTTCAGCTCCGGCAAGGGCATCGACAATGAGTCGCTCCTCAAAGTGAGGAACTCCATGAAGAACAGGACCATACAGCTTACGGTCGATCTCGGGGCCGGGAACAGGTCGTTCAACGTCATGACGTGCGATCTCACCTATGACTATATCCGCATCAACTCGACCTATACGAGTTAGGAGGCAGGGTGCTAAGAACGACTATTTTCACAATACTTGTATTGAGCATGCTTTATTTGCCGCCGGCAGGGGCGGACATCTACACCTACGTAGACGGCAACAACGTGGTCCATTTTACAAACGTCCCCACATCCCGCAGATACAGGCTGATATGGAGGGACTACGGCTCTTACGATCACTCCCAACTGCCAGAGGCCGCGCTCAAAAAGAGGGTAAGCATCGTCGCACGCAAGTATGGCATGGACCCGACGCTTATCATGGCCATGATCAAGGTCGAGAGCGATTTCATGCCGTATGCGGTATCGTCGGCTGGCGCCGTGGGCCTGATGCAGCTTCTCCCCTCCACGGCAAGGGTCAGGAATGTGTCCAACCTCTATACGCCCGGGAAGAACATAGAGGCGGGCGTGAGATACTTTAAATATCTCTACGACTTCTTCAACGGCAACTACATCAAGGCCATTGCGGCGTACAACGCCGGGGAAAAGGCGGTCATAAAATACAACGGCATACCGCCCTATCCCGAGACACAGTGGTACGTAGCACGGGTACTGAAAGCATTCTGGAAAATGAAAGGATATACGGAGAGGCAATAATGGCAAAAATCAAACACCTTACCCATAGCAGCAACAGTACGTCCGACAACTCGCTGGAAAATGCAAAGAAGTGCATAGCGGAAGAGAATTACGTGGACGCCAAAGACGAGATAGAAAGGGTACTCGATGCAAAGCCCACGGACGACAGGGCTCTCAACCTCCTGGCGATAGTCATGCTGAAACTGGAGCAGTACGACAAGGCCATAAAGATATACGAGGACCTCATCGCACGGTATCCGAACACTGCACTGCTAAAAACGAACCTCGGTGTTGCATACCTCAAAAACAACCAGGCCGGCGATGCCGTAAAAGAATTTTCCTCCGTCCTCCAGAAAGAGCCGGGGAACAAGACCGTCCTCAAACTGTACGGCAAGGCCCTGCTGAAAACGGACAGAGCGGACGAGGCGTTCGATGCGTTTACACGGGCGGGCATGAAAGAGTATGCCGAGAAGATCAAAAAGCACGGACGGGAAGAAGCCGCTGCGCCGGAGGAAGATGTCGTGTATGAGCCGACCGACGGGGACCACGCCTCTTCACAGCGACACGAGGGAGCCGAACGCGAACAGGAAAACGGCTCCGGGCAGTCCATCGTTTCCGAAGCTTCCGCCCAGGACAGAGGAGCTCCGGCACGCGGGAACAGCGAGGGACAGCAGCCAGATAGTATGTCCGACGCCCCCCCGTATCCTGAGGAAGATATAGTCGAGGCAGAGAGGGGGCCATCTGCAATAGACGAGCAGGAGCTGTTCATCGAAGAGGAGAAAGGCGATAAAGAACGGCCTCCGGAGCATCGAGAGCAGCCACAGTCGTCCGTCGAGTCAGCGATATCGTTCCCTGACAGGGGGCCCGAAAAAGAGAAAGCCGCTCCCGAAGACGGGCGCGCGCACGAAGAAAAAAGCGACGAAAAGCCGGGACAGCAGAATGGCAAAGGACTCGCTTCTCTCTCGGAGGAAGCGTCCCTCTCGAGGTTCACAGCGCCGGTCAACTTCATAGACGACTCGACGCTGTTTTTTAATCTGGACGGCAATCTCATCTATGTCAGGAACAAGAGCGTGGTATCGATCGGGGAAGGACTGACAATCGAGCAGGCGTACAAGAGATACCGGGGGAAGGACACGAAGTCCATCTTCGCAGACAAAAAAGACAATCCCGTAATACTTGTGTACGGCAAGGGCGGACTCCTCATAAAATGCGACTTTAAGCTGCTGAAGCCGTTCAATCTCAGAAACGAGGCGATGTTCCTGAACGATGAGCGGCTGATGGCATTTCAGGGCGACCTTGAATGGGAGAACGGGAGGGTCGAGCTCAGTGCAGACAAAAGCATAAATGTCACGCAGATGAAGGGCACCGCAGACCTGTTCCTCGGTATATCCAGCCGCCTGCTCGAACTGCGGGTCAACACGGCGACCCCTCCCTCGGTCCGTCTCGATTCGCTGGTCGGCTGGTACGGCAAGTTGATTCCACGGCAATCATCGAAAGAGCACTACAGCAGCGATACCTTCATCACGTTCCACGGAGAGGGCGCGGTATTTATAGATGCATGACGATTTATCGAACGACCTGAAAACGCTGCCCAATCTTCTCAGCATCTCGAGGGTATTCCTGATACCCTTCATGATAGTGCTTTTCGAGGTCATACGGTACACCGCGCGGTCGCATACAGTGCGGCTCGAGTGGCTAAGCTTTTTGGCTGCGGTCGTCTTCGGTATAGGCGGACTCACCGACTTTTTCGACGGTTATTTTGCACGGAAGTACAGAGGGATAACGAACCTCGGCAAGCTGCTCGATCCGATAGCGGACAAGCTGCTCATAGCCACCACCATGATAATGCTCGTCTCCATAAACAGGCTGCATGCGTGGATCGTGGTACTCATCATAGGACGTGAGATTGCAGTGACCGGACTGAGGGCCGTATCGGCGTCCGGGGGGCTCATTATACCGGCATCGCTCGAAGGGAAATATAAAACCAACTTTCAGATAGCTGCCGTGGTGGGGCTCCTCATACACTACACCCACTTCGGCGTGGACTTTCAGAGGGTGGGCATGCTCTTCATATGGATCGCCTTGTTCGTAACGATGTGGTCCGGCGCGAACTATTTTGTAAATTTCTCGAAAACACTAAAAACGGAGGTGTAGTATGGCTGTAGCAAGGGTAACACAGGTCGTGGCGTCATCCACAAAAGGA
Organism: Deltaproteobacteria bacterium; assembly: GCA_023381995.1. GTDB lineage: Bacteria > JAMCPX01 > JAMCPX01 > JAMCPX01 > JAMCPX01 > JAMCVD01. The sequence continues at coordinate 9,438 of JAMCVD010000111.1, read as the reverse complement.
TGGCAGGAGGCATTCAATGAGGGACTGAAGAGGGCAAACAAGACCCTGAGGAACCTCACGGGCGCTGAGATCGTATCTCAAAAGGCAAAGATTCAGGACGGTAAGGTCTCGGAATACCGGGTCACCATGAACATCACCTTTATCCTTGAGGATTGATACGGAGCCCCTTGGCCCTGCCGTAACAGGGGCCGGGTAGCCCGGCCCCTCTCATTTTATGCATAAATTCGATCCCACACGGGCGCACGATCTGGACAATCCGCAGCGCCGAGAACACGAGCAGCCCGACAAGATACTATCGGCCGCCGGCATCAAGCAGGGAATGGTCGTAGCGGACGTCGGGTGCGGCACAGGGTTTTACACGATGTCCGCCTCGGCCCTCACTGGCAAGGATGGGCTCGTGTATGCGGTCGATATCTCCAAAGACATGCTCGACATGCTCAAGAAAAAGATAGAGAGCCATTCTATCAGGAACGTATACCCGGTAGTATCGGAAGAGACAGGCATCCCCCTCGGCGATGGGATCGCCGACATGGTCATCAACGTCAACATGCTCCACGAGGCCTATGACAGAGAGACCTTTCTACAGGAGCTGAGAAGGCTCATGAAGCCTGACGGCAGGCTCGTGCTCATAGATCACAGGAGAGAGCCTACCCCTTCGGGGCCGCCCCTCGAAGACAGGGTGTCGTACGAGGACGCCTTTTCGCTGCTCAAGAGGTATTTCGATGTCGTCGTAAAGGGCCCTTCCGGGGAGTACCAGTACGGCTTCATCGCGATGAAGTAGCCCCATGGTCGGCACTACCGTCATCAAAAACGGCTTCGTCCTGGACGGGAGCGGCGGGAGCGGCTTTTATGCCGACATCGAGATAGCGGGAGACAGGATAGGCCGGATATCAAGGACTTCTCTCGAGGCCGACAGGGTCATAGACGCATCCGGCATGACGGTCTCGCCGGGCTTCATCGACATACACTCGCACTCGGACTACCACATACTCCTCAATCCCTACGGGGAAAGCAAGGTCAGACAGGGAGTGACGACCGAGGTCAATGGCAACTGCGGATACTCGATAGCGCCGGTCGACGGGGCCATACGACAGGAAAGGGAAGAGCAGTACTACGACAACTACAGGCTCAGGCTCGACATAAAAAATCTCTCCGACTATATCGGACTGGTCGAAAAAGGCGGCACCGCACTGAACATCGCGATGCTCGTGGGACACGGTACCATCCGGGGCTCGGTAATGGGCAGAAGGGCAGCAAAGCCGACGGACAGGGAGATGGACGGTATGGTCTCCCTTGTGAAGGAATCCATGCAGGCAGGGGCATTCGGCATGTCGACGGGCCTCGCATACACACCCGGTGCGTATGCGGACACACGGGAGGTCACAGAGCTTTCAAAGACCGTTGCGGACTTCGCCGGCATCTACGCGACCCATATGCGCTCCGAGGGCAGGACGCTGGTGGAGTCCGTCGAGGAGGCGATCGGGATAGGCAAAGAGGCAGGCCTGCCCGTCGAGATAAGCCATCTTAAGACCATGCACCCGGAAAACTGGGGCAAGCTCGACAGGGTGTTCGATGTCATAGAGACCTCGAGGGGACAGGGTATGGACGTCGCTGCGGACAGGTACCCTTATCTGTCGGCATACACGGGGCTGGCGTCCGTCATACCCGACTGGGTATTCGCGGACTCCACGGATGCGGCATTGAAAAGGCTCGAAGACCGGAGGACGAGGCAGCAGATAGAGAACGGGCTTACGCTCCAACACCGCGATCTGCGGGACTACTTCTCGAGGATCATGCTCTCGCAGTGCTTTGCAGGAGAGCTCAAGCCGTTCGAAGGCATGACCATCCCTGCCATAGCGGAGCAGCTCCGCATGGGGCCGCTCGATGCCGTATTCCACATCCTCATCAGGGACAGGCTCATGACGACCGCCATCTACTTCGCAATGGACGAGGGCAATCTCAAGCGCATCCTTGCAAAGCCCTATGTCTCGATCGGCTCGGACGCTGGACTGAGGGCGGACTATGGACCACTCTACGAAGGCAAGCCGCACCCGAGGGCCTACGGCACATACCCGCGCGTGTTCAGCGACTTCGTAAAGACAGGCATCCTGAGCATGGAGCAGGCGGTCTACAAGATGACCTCGCTGCCTGCCGCGAGGGTGGGCATACAGCACAGGGGCATGATAAAGGAAGGATGGTTTGCGGACGTCGTGATCTTCTCCCCTGAACGGATGGAAGACAGAGCAACATACCTGCAGCCCCACGTCTATCCGGCAGGCATCGATACGGTGATCGTGAACGGCGTCGTCGTTGTGAGCAGGGGCGTACACACGAAGGCCCTGCCGGGACGCATGCTCAGGCATACTACCTGAAAGAGAGGGGGGTCGGGATGAAGGCAGTCGTATTCCGGGAATTCGGGGACGTGGACACACTGAAATACACGGACTTTCCGGACCCGGACGTAAAGCCGGGCGAGGTACTCATAAAGGTCCGGGCATGCGCGCTGAACCATCTCGATATATGGGAGAGACAGGGCCTATCAGGCGTAGCCCTCCCGCACATATCGGGCAGCGACGTGTCCGGCATCGTAGAAGACATCGGCGAAGGCGTCGAAGGCATGACGAGGGGCGATGAGATACTCGTATCGCCCGGCATAAGCTGCATGAGGTGCGAAAGGTGCCTGAGGGGGGACGACAACCAGTGCGGCCACTATACCATACTCGGGTACAGAAACAACGGAGGGTATGCGGAGTATGTGTCCGTGCCCGCGGTAAACGTCATTCCAAAGCCGCAGCACCTCACGTTCGGAGAGGCCGCCTCCGTCCCCCTTGTGTTCCTGACAGCGTGGCACATGCTCGTGGGACGCGCAGGCATAAAGCCCGGAGACAGCGTGCTCGTACAGGCAGGCGGCAGCGGGGTCGGCATTGCGGCGATACAGATCGCAAAGCTTTTCGGCGCGTATGTCATAACGACCGCAGGGAGCGACGACAAGATCGAAAAGGCAAAGGCACTCGGTGCGGACCATGCAGTCAACTATACGCGCCACGACTTCGAGGAGGAGGTGAAGAGGCTGACCGGCGGGCAGGGGGTGGACATAGTAATCGATCACATCGGCCCGGAGGTCTGGGACAAGAGCATAAGGAGCCTTGCAAGGAACGGGAGGCTTGTAACATGCGGATCGACGAGCGGGCCGTCCGTGGGCTTCGACCTCAGGTACGTGTTCTCACGTCATCTCTCGCTGCTCGGCTCGTATATGGGGAAGAAGGCGGAACTCCTCGAGCTGCTCAGGTTCGTCGATTCCGGCAGGCTCAAGCCAGTCGTGCACAGGGTCTTCAAGCTAAAAGACGCGGCGATGGCGCAGCAGGAGATGCTCGAGCGGAAAAACTTCGGCAAGATCGTGCTCGAAGTCGGATGAACCCTCACTCGGTCCCCTACCCGCTGAGGAATCTATAGAGTCTGAACAGCCTTTCCATGAATCGCCCGAAGACAGGCCTGTCCCCTTTCTGACGGTAATACCTGTCATAGCGGTAATAGTAATAGTAATTGCCGTACCTACCGACAGTGGTATTGATCTTATTGAGTATGACGCCCTCCACGTTCGTCTTGGTGTTCGCAAGCAGGGAATACGCCCGTGCGACCGCCTCGATGGTAGTCTTGCCCAGCTCGACGACGATGAAGGCACCGTCTACCTTCGATCCAAGGACGGCGGAATCGGTCACGGGCAGTACGGGCGGCGTATCAAAGATGACGTAGCTGTAATACTTCTTCAACTCCCGTATCAGGTCGTCCACCCTTGCCCTGTTCAGCAGCTCAGAGGGGTTCGGCGGAACAATGCCCGCGGTTATGACGTCAAGGTTCTTGCTCGCCGTATGTCGCACTATATCGGCCAACTGCAGGTCAGACACAAGGTAGTTCGTGAGGCCCGCCTCCTGTCCGAGATCGAAGAGGCCGTGGATCGCCGGCTTTCTGAAGTCCGCGTCTATAAGGACCGTGGGGATGTCTGCATACGCCAGCGTAATCGCAGTATTCGCCGCGGTTATGGACTTCCCTTCTCCGGGCCCGGCAGAGGTTATCAAAAAACACTTGTTCTTGTTCCCGACGTCGGCAAACTGTATATTGGTCCTCAGGGACCTATAGGCCTCGGAGACGGTGGACTTAAGGTCCTCACCGCTCATAAGCATTGTATGTGCCCTGCCGTCGGCTCCATCGTGACCGATCCCGGGGATCCGCGGTATGATGCCGAATATCGGCAGCTTCAGCCTCCTGCGTGCGTCTTCCACGGTCTTCAGGGACGTATCGGTATACTCTATGTAGAAGGCGATGATCAGGGACAGTACGAGGCCGAGCAAGAAGCTGACCAGCGCGTTCTTTCCCCTTTTCGGCTCTATCGGTTCCCGGGAAGGAACGGCGTTGTCTATCAAACGGATGTCCGCCACCGTGGCCGCCTTTGAGATCCGTGCCTCCTCGTGCTTCTTCAGCAGGAAATCATACAATTCCTGGTTTACCTTGAAGTCCCTTTCCAGATGTGCGTAGTGCCTTGCTACACCGGGTAGTCCGGAAAGGCTTCTATAGTACGCCTCCTCGGACAGCTTTATGTTTTTCTGCTGGATCTCGAGCCTGTTCACCGTACTGGCCACCATCTCGATGATCTTCCGCTTTGACTCGACTATCTGTGCATCCAGTTCCACCACACCCGGATACTTCTCCGTGTACTCTTCGAGCATGGCCTTTCTCCGGATCTCGAGCCCCGCAAGCCCCCTGACCATGGAGCCGAGCACCGGGTCAGAGCCCCCGATGAGATAGTCCCCGATGTCTGCATGCGGGCCGGAGAGCATGTCTTTCAGCGAGTCTGCGTCCTTTATCTTCAGCGCTATATCGAGCCTGGCCTTTTCGAGCTCCGATATCCTCTTTATTGCCTCTTCCGTCTCTGCTTTGAGCGATATGATACCATGCTCCCTCTTGTACCGGTCCATTACCTCCTCCGAGCTCACAAGGCTGTTGTTCGTGATCTCGAGCTGTCTCGATATGAAATCCAGCGCCTGGGACGCCTCCTGGCTCATCCTCTTGATGCTGAGATCGATATACGCATCCACGAGTTCGTTCGCTATAAGGCTCGCAAGGTAGGGGTCGCTGTTCCTGCAGCTCACCTTCAGGATGTTCGTCATCTCGCCCATCTCTTCTATGCTCGTGTCCGCACGGACCATGTCCACGGCACCCTCGAAGCTGCCCCTTGCAACGGTCACGGCGTCGCCGCCGGACACGCCGTCGGCCTTCCTCAGATAGAAGCCGAGCTCCGGCGAGGTAAACGGTATGCCCACCGTACCGCTGCCTATGGTCCTTCCCCGGACAGAGACGTCGTATGCGCCGCCGGCCGTGAACTTCAAAGTGAAGCCACTGATCGCCTCCCTGTCGGCAGGCCTTATCCTGTAGATATATACACCGGCCCCCGGGGGCCTCGAGGCCACATGGTAGTCGAGGCCGAGCTTTTCCACGGCAAGGGCGGCGACCGACCTGCTCTGTGCTATCAGTCTCTCGGAAGACGTCCGGTTCCACCACTGCATCACGATGATATCGCTGAGCAGGTTGTTCCTCGACAGGGGCTCTTCTATATAGATGGTCGCGGAGGACTCGTAGACGGGAGCCTCGAGGAGCGTGTATGCCGTACCGCTCACAAAGAACAGGAGCGTAATGAGCGCGATGAGCTTCCACTTTCTCCTTAATAAAAGTATATACTCGACGAGTTCCGGCGACGTTGTTAACGGGGTGCTCTCCGTCACTATGGGTACCTCAGGAGCTGTCTCAAAAGAAGATAGTTCGTCGCTATGGACAGCGGCTTTGCAAGCAGGAGGTCCATCGTCGGCTGTATCTGCTCGAGGATGTCGTTCCACGTCGCTATCCCGCTCTGGGGGACGAAGACGATGTCACCTGCATAAAGGCTCAGTCCCTGCGCGGACCCGGGCCGCTTGCCGTGCAGAATGTCATCGAGATTGACCGTATAGATGTCCGGGTGTATCAGGCCCCCGCGTATGACCTTCACATCGTTTTTCAGGGCGCCGTTCTTGAACCCTCCCGCGAGCACTATGGCCTTGACGATGGACATCGGGGCACCGGCAACGGGTATCACGACGGGTCTGTCCACCCTGCCGAGCACTATAACGTTCTGCTCCTCTGCGCTCGGTACATACACCACGTCCTTGTTCTCAAGGACGGGATCGTTATAGGCACTGCCCGTCCGGATATAGTCTGCGACGTTCACGATCGTGGAATGCCCTCTCCTCAGCAGATAGATGTTCGAGAGGTTCGACTGCTGTGCCTGTCCGCCTGCCAGCGCGATCGCCGTCACAATGTCCGTGCCACCCCTCAGAGGGTATATCCCCGGCCTCGCGACGCTGCCGAGTATAAGGACGAGCCTGCTCGCATACTCCTTTACCTCGACGTCTATGAGCGGGTGCTTTATGTATTCCGATATGTCCTTTGTCAGCTTGTCTTTCAGTCGTCCGGGCGTCAGGCCCTTTGCGTAGACCCCGCCCACGAGCGGCAGGTATATCCTGCCGTCCCGCTCTATCCTCGCCACACCGCTGATGTCCGGGTGTCCCCATACCGTTACGCTGATCTCATCGCCCGGGCCGAGCCCCTCGTACGCCCCCTCGTCCCTGTCTTTCTGGAAAAGCCCCGCCACGGGCGTGGCATCTTGCCCGGCTATCGGTATCGCCGACGCGGCACCAGTCCGCTGCAATCCCGCGTGCTGTGCTCCGGTGCCCTCCGCGCCGTCCGAAGACACGGGGGCCGGCCCCGGCAGTACGACGTGTCCGGCCTCGCTATTCGGCGCAGCGCATGAGGACACGATAAGGAATGGGATCAATAATAGTAGATACCCGACTCTCATAGGCCTATATCGCTCCTGAATTGTGAGCCCTCGAACACAATGCTGCCGATCGCCCTATAAGCCTTCTCCCTCGCTGCCTTCATGCTTTCTCCGAGGGCCGTTACCCCGAGTACCCTGCCGCCCGCGGTCTTTATAATGCCCTTCTCGTTCCGTGTCCCGGCATGGAATATAAAGATGTCTTTCCCTATGGCGTCCTTCAGTCCCTCTATGACATTGTCCGTCTGGGGGCTGGCGGGGTAGCCCTTTGAGGCCATTACGACGCACACGGAGACGTCCTGTCTCAGGCTGAGCCTGTCCGAGAACATCCTGCCCTTTGCGCTGTCGGTAAGGATGCCGACCATCTCGCCCTCCACGCGGGGCAGCAGTGCCTGTGTCTCCGGGTCCCCGAACCTCGCATTGAATTCCAGCACGTACGGCTCGTCGTCCACGATCATGAGCCCGGCGTACAGTACGCCCCTGTACACTATCCCTTCCTTTTCGAGTGCCTCCATAAGGGGGTATACGATCTTTTTAACGACCTTCTCCTCGAGCTCCGGCGTGAGCTTGTCCGACGGAGATATCGATCCCATACCGCCCGTGTTCGGGCCGTCGTCGTGATCGCGCAGCCTCTTGTAGTCCCTCGCACTCCCCAGGGGCAGGAAGCCGCGCTCGTTGGACAGAACGAAATAGCTCGACTCGGCTCCTTCCATGAACTCCTCTATCAGGACGACCTTCCCTGCGTCGCCGAACACCCTGTTGTCCATGATGTCCTTTATCGCGGCTATCGCCTGTGAGGAATCCTCTGCTATTATAACGCCCTTGCCCGCTGCAATGCCGTCTGCCTTTATAACGGCAGGATACGATATCGTCCCGGCATAGTCGATGGCGTCAGCGGACGTGTCGAAGACCTCGAACTGCGGCGTGGGGATGCCGTACTTTTTCAGCAGCTTTTTGGCGAAGGACTTGGATGTCTCGAGCATTGCGGCCTGCCTTGTCGGTCCGAATATGGTCAGTCCTCTCTCGGTAAAGGCATCGACGATGCCGGCCTGCAATGACAGTTCCGGACCAACGATGGTGAGGTATATCTTTTTCTCCAGGGCAAAATCCACCAGGCCCCGGACATCATCGCTCTTTATGGGTACACACGCGGCCAGCTCCTCTATACCCGCATTGCCCGGTGCGCAGTAGATCTTTTTTATACCATCCTGCTTCATCTTGTGGACGATGGCGTGCTCCCTGCCCCCGGAACCTATTACCAGTACATTCATCGTTTGCTCCCGTCTTAGTGCTTGAAATGCCTTACCCCGGTGAACACCATGGCGATACCGGCCTCGTCCGCGGCATGGATGACCTCCTGGTCCCTTATCGAGCCCCCGGGCTGTACGACGGCCGTGATGCCTGCGTCCATGAGCACCTTGAGCCCGTCTGCAAACGGGAAGAAGGCGTCCGACGCCCCCACCGCACCCTCTGTACCGAGACCGGACTTCATGATCGCTATCTTTGCGGAATCGACCCTGCTCATCTGTCCGGCGCCCACGCCGACGAGCTGGAGGGACCGTGCAACGATGATCGTATTGCTCTTCGTATGCTTGCATACCTTCAGGGCGAAGTCCATGTCCCTCATCTCGCCTTCCGTCGGTGCCCTCTTCGTAACGACCCTGCCGCCCCTTAGCTCGTCCGAAATGGTGTCCCTCGTCTGAACGAGTACTCCGAACGCGGTGTCGTGCATCTCGAACTGACCGTCCGCTGGAGCGTCCGAGTCACCGTGATCGACCCTGATAAGCCTCAGGTTCTTCTTCTTCGAGAGTATCTCCAGCGCGGGCCGGGAAAACGACGGGGCAACGATGACCTCGTAGAACGTGTCCCCTATGAGTCGTGCGGTCGCTTCATCGACCTCCGCATTGAAGCCGCAGATCCCGCCGTAGCTCGATACCGGGTCCGTCTTGAAGGCACGCTCGTACGCCCCTGGAATGCTCTCGGCCACGGCAGCGCCGCACGGGTTCGTGTGCTTTACTATGATGCATGCGGGCTGACGGAACTCCCGGACAAGCTCGTATGCGCTGCCCATGTCGACGATATTGTTATAGGAAAGCTCCTTACCGCCGAGCTGGCCGAACCTGAGGTCTTCGTGCTGATCGAGGCCAGACGTCAGGTACAGCGCGGCCTGCTGGTGCGGGTTTTCCCCGTACCTCATCGACTGCAGCCTGTCGAGCGTAACGTGGATCTGCTCCGGCATGCCCTTCTCGGTCCTCCTGGTAAGCCAGTTGGCGATGACGCTGTCGTATGAAGCAGTGTGGTTGAAGGCCTTCGCCGCAAGCCTCAGCCTGTCCCCTTCGGCTATATCGTCCTTCCCGAGGTGCTCTATCAGCCACGGATAGTCGGACGGATCGACGATGACGACGACGTCCTTGAAGTTTTTCGAGCCGGCCCGTATCATCGACGGACCGCCGATATCTATCATCTCGATGACTTCATCGAACGATACGTCCTTCTTTTTCGCCGTCGTGCTGAACGGATAAAGGTTCACGATAATGATATCGATCAGACCTATGGAATGCTCTTCGAGGGACTTC